>CAIRSA010000050.1 GCA_903881085.1 uncultured Acidobacteriia bacterium | reverse complement strand
GTCGCCGTAAACTGCTGCGTCTGCCCAACCGCCACAATTGGATTTGCCGGAGTCACCGCGATGGATTGCAGGGTGGGAGCAACCGCGGTCAGCGTTGTCGATCCGTTGACACCGGATGCCGCCGTGGCTGTGATCTGCGCCGTGCCGCTTGCTGCTACAGCCGTGGCCAGTCCGCTTGCCGCGAGAATGGTGGCTACTGCTGGAGAGCCAGAAGTCCAGGTCACCGTATTGGTGATGTTCTGGGTGCTGTTGTCGCTAAATGTTCCCGTCGCCGTGAACTGCTGCGTCAGGCCCTTGGGAACGCTCGGATTCACTGGCGTCACGGCGATGGAAACCAGCGCGGCTGCGTTCACGGTCAGCAGCGTCGAGCCGGATACAGCGCCGGATGTTGCGCGGATCGTAACTGTGCCCGCGGAAACTCCGGTGGCCAAGCCGCCCGTCGTGATACTGGCAACACCCGGCGCCAGGGAGGCCCACGTCACGCTTCCCGTGATGTTTTGTGTCGAGTTGTCGCTAAAGGTTCCAGTCGCCGTAAACTGCTGCGTCTGCCCAACCGCCACAATTGGATTTGCCGGAGTCACCGCGATGGACACCAGCGTGGCCGCAGTCACCGTAAGGTTGGCGGTATTGCTTACCGCGCCAGCAATCGTGGTCTGGGTTGTGGTCACACCGGAGGTTATGTTGGGATTATTACCAACAGAGGAACTGGTCACGTTAAATGTAATGGTGCAGTTGGCGCTGTTCGCAATGCTGAAATTATTAAAGGTGATGGGCGAACCGGAGAGCGTAGACGCCGCGTTGCAGGTTCCGCCCAACGATCCCGGGACAGCGGACATATTGGTCAAGGTGTCCGTGAAGGATGCACCAGTCAAGGTAGTTGAGGTGTTGGAATTCGACAGGGTGAAAGTCACCGTCGAGGTTCCACCAGAGGCGATGGTAGAGGGGTTGAACGCCTTGAGAATGCCAGGAGCGGCCAGCACCGTCAGATTGGCAGTGTTGCTGGCAGTGCCAACGGTGGTTTGCGCGGTGGTGATACCGGATGTCGTATTCGGATTCACGCCTGCGGTGCTGCTGGTGACGGCGAAGATCACAGTGCAGCTGCTGCTTGCGGGGATGGTGATGCCGGTAAAGCTTAGGGCAGTTACGCTGGCAACGAGGGTGGACGGCGTTGTGCCGGCGCAAGTGCCGGTGACGGAACCGCCGGCTGCACTCATGTTCGACAGGGTATCAGTGAAGGAAGCGCTGGTCAGAGCCGACGCATTGGGATTCGTCAAAGTTACAGTGACGGTGGAAGTTCCGCCGGACTGAATGGTTGTGGGGCTGAAGGCCTTGGCGATCGTGGGAGCGGTGAAAAGCGAGGGCAGTCCGATGTACCATGCGCCGCGGCCATGAGTGGCCAGCGCGAGTTCACGGACGGTTGGGGAGGAATTGATCTGCAGTTGAACACCCTGCGCTTTGGGCAGGCCCGAGCCGTAGATGGTCCACGTGCCGTATGGGGAGGGCGAGGAATAAACCGCGGTTTCCGTACTGACGTAGATGGTCTTGCTGGCGTCGGTGTCGATCTTCGCCGACCATGTGGGGATCGCAGGCAGGTTGCCCGTGATGTTAGTCCAATTCGTGCCACCATTGGTGGTGCGGTAGACCTGGCCGTTGACACCGTTGAACGTACCGATGACTGCGATCACGGTGTTGGCGGTGCTGTCGTTAGGGTCGATGTCCAACTCGCTAACCTTGCCGCTTACGGGAAGGCTCTTTGTAACCCAAGGAGTGCCGTTGGTGGTGGATGCCGAAATGACACCATTGTTAGCTACGTAGTAAGTGTTGCCTCCAGGTTGAATGGCAATAGTATCGATTGGGTTCGAGTTGCTCGGACTGGGGATGGGGTTCCAAGTTGAACCTGCATTGGTCGACTCATACAAAAAGTCGCCGCCGAGGAAGACTCGGTTGCCATTGCTCGGATCGACAAAAATCGGGGCATAGAAGTTGAACAGGCCGGAATTGGTGATCGCGGGGGTGATGGAAGTCCAGCTAACGCAGCTATTGGTAGACTTTCGCATGAACTGCGTGGTGCCAAAACTGCCGATGGGATGGTTGCTGTAGCAGATAGAGGGATTCGTTTGGCTGATGAGGGAGAAGCCGCCATCGCCGCCATCCACAGCATTCCACGTCAAACTGCCCGAAGTGAATTCCGTGCCATTGTCCTGGCTGCCTCCGATCACCTTTTGGGTGTCAGTAGGATGAAGGCCGATTCCGGTGAACTGAATGGTATTGAGGTTGCTATTGAGGTTGGTCCAGCTTGGGACTGTGTTGTTGAAGCGCCAGATTCCGCCGTCATTGCCAAGATACATGCGGCCAGCGGCGTCGAAGCCCATGCCGTGGGAATCGGTGTGCGGTTGGATGCCACCTACAACCGTGATATCGGTCCAGGTTGCGCCGCTGTTAGTGGACCTAATAGCGTGATTTGTATTATTAGTATAATTGAGGGATCCCGCAGCGTAAACGTTAGCGGCATTCGTAGGATCCACGCCGATAATCCAGTCGTACCAGCCTTGGCCGCCAGCACTGAAATTCGGCGTTGTCGTCAGATTGGTAAAGGTGGGGGTGGTGGCGTCCGCATTATCGGAGCGGAGCATTTGGAAGAGTGTGCCGCCATTCCCCGTCGTGTTTGCAATGGCAACGTAAAGGACGTGCTGGTTCGCCGTATTTGCCGATGGGGCCACGGCGAGGGCAATCCTGCCAATGCCAACGCCACTGGGGGCATTGGCCAGGAGCGTCCAGGTCGCTCCACTATCGATGGAGCGGTAAACGCCGTTGGGGGCAAACCCAAATATGTCGCCGTGGGCGGCATATATGATGGAACTGTTATTGGGATCGACAACGACATCCGACCAAGGCCGTGCTGAATCCTTCCCATTCGCCGCAGTTACATTGACCCAGGTAGAGCCGCCGTTCGTAGTCTTATAGATGCCGGTATTTGCACAGCAAAGGCCATTTTGAGCGAAGTCGGCCATCGCCACATAGGCAATCTGGTCACTGGTAGGATCCACGGAAATCGCAGCTGTTGCAAGCCGGTTGAAGACGCCACCGGGTCCCGTGGAAAGAGTCCAGGTTGTACCGCCATCGCTAGAAACAAGAATGCCCAGACCGAAGTTGGAATCTCCTGAGTTATTCGCTTCGCCAGTGCCGGCGTAGATCTTCAGGCGATTCGTTGGGGCAATGGCAAGTGCGCCAATGGAGAGCGAATTCTGGGTATCCGTCATAGGATTCCAGCTCGTTCCACCATCCGTCGTCTTCCAGACGCCGCCGCCGGCTGCGCCGACGTAAATCGTATTGGCATCGGTCTTATCGACAGCTACAGAGGTAAGACGGCCGCTGGCGCTGCCGCCTGCACTGAGAGGGGCTGGGCCAAGGGGAGTCCAAGTGGACGTATTCGGGAGGGGAAAGGACGGATTGATCGTGGTAGAGGAGATGGCAGTTCCAAACTTTCCTGCCGAAGGAGGATCCGTTGCCGGAAGCGCAGGCGGATCGATGGGTCCAGGCTGGGGAGCCTTCTGGCCGAACATCGCGGATGTTGCAAACAACATCGCTACCAAGCCGAGGGTTGCCGCAGGGACTACCCGCCTAATGGACACTTTCAAGTTCTGTTGGAATGATTTATTCTTCACGTTCCAGTTTCCTCCGAGACCACGAACACCCATGCAAACCAGCTACACTTCTGGCCTGATTTTTGGGTACTCTGGAAGTAACATTCGTTTGCGTTACTTTTCTACTAGATTCTGTGTTTTTTTAGACCCAGGGTACTATTCCTGTGCGGCTGGTTCTACTTGGTTTCCAGTACCAAAACACGCCGAATATGATCTCTCTGGCCCATTATCAACAGGTTCAGGTTGATCCGATCAGGGTACTCACCTTCGAGAGGCGGGTCTTTGGGCAGCGCAATGCTGACTCGGCCTGCGGCTTGAGTTACTTTGAGGGGTGTATGCTTTGCGTCCGAAAGGAAGTAGGCCTTGGATATTACCTGCTTGACATTGGCCAATTCGAAGGCTCCGTCGGGCCACGCAAAGAGAGTAATAAACAGTTTCCCTGGTTTGGTAGTACAGCGCCACTTGGTGGAGGGCACAAATGTGGGGAGTCCTCTTGCGTCGAGTTTGGATTTATCTGATGCGCCCAGTTCCGGACCGAAGGGAGTGGGACCGGCGCCATAGATCGCTTCGCCATTGACCTTCAGCCATGCCCCCATTGATTGCAGGCTCACCAGGCTTGGCCGGGGAATGATGCCTTCGCCGGTAGGACCGATGTTGAGCAGGTAGTTGCCACCTTTGCTGACGACATCGACGAGGTTAAAGATCAGATTATCGATACTGGTCCACTGATTGTCGAATTTCTTGTAGCCCCAGGTTCTGTTGATTGTTGCGGGCACTTCCCAGGCCCCTTTCACAACCCCGTTGGGGATGCGATTGTCTCCCATGGAGACGTAGTCGCCGGATGAGCCCAAGCGTCCATCGATGAGCGCGGCGGGCTGCAGGGAATGCGCCAAGTCAATGAAGCGCTGGGAACGGGCGGCGTTCATCATGCGCGGCGTGTCGAACCAGATGAGGCTTACCGGGCCATAATTAGTGAGCAATTCCTTAACCTGTGGTTCGGCCTTTTCGCGCAGGTAGCGGTCGAAATCCTTGTTTGAGTCGGGACCGAAGTCCCAGTCGTTTCCGGCTCCATTCGGTTCGTGCCAGTCCTGAGCCTGGGAATAGTAGAAGCCAAGTTTCATTTTGTGTTTGGCGCAGGCGGCGGCGAGTTCCGCAAGTAGGTCACGACGGTAGGGAGTTGCGTCGAAAACATTGAATTTGCTGGCGGGGGAACGGAACATGGCGAAGCCATCGTGGTGTTTGGCGGTGATGACGATATACTTGACGCCTGCCTCCTCGGCCATTTTGACCCATTCCTCAGCGTTAAACTGGTCGGGCTTGAATTGCGAAGCCAGTTGCTCGTAGTCTTTGACGGGGATGCGGGCATCGTGCATGAGCCATTCGCCGAGGCCGGGGTAGTCCTTGCCTTTCCATTCGCCGGCAGGGATAGCGTAGAGCCCCCAGTGGATGAACAAGCCGAATTTGGCATCTCGAAACCACTGTGTTTTCGCGTCGCTGGAAGACGGCGCCGTTTGTGCGGCAACCGCCAAAGGTAGACAAACCATCAGTACGGCGTGCAGCCATGAAGGAAATCGCATGTGCACAATTATTGCACGGCGAAGGCCTATTGGGCTGGGGTCGCGGGCTGTGGCAGCGGCTTGGCGGAGGTGAGAATCAAGCTGGTGCGCTGGGTTACATTGTCATAAACTTCCAGGCTAGGCGTGAGGTTCCCGCACATGCTCTGCTGAAGGATTTGCGGCGGTGGATTCGCGCCCCCCGAATAGCCGAAAAGAAGAACGGCGCGGACTTGCGCCCGCAGAGATGTTGCGGGCAGCGAAATCTCGTCGAAGCTTAGATCAAGCCCATCGGAGGTGCCGGGCTGAAGATTGACGGAAGCTTGCTTCAGGACTTTGCCGCTCGAATCCAAAAACTGGAATGTTACGCTGCAACTGCCGGGCTTCGCTGAATCGGCAATCGCTTCATTCAGCCCGTTGATGTGCGCGCTTTGTCCGGAGGCGATGCCGATCACGGCAAACCCAGAGCCGGTCTGTGCCAGCAATGAGACGGAAAACGCCAATAAAGAAACGGCTTGAAAAAGTCCGCTGCAAATGCGAATCATGGTTCACCCCTCCAATTAGAGTTTCCACTGGAAATGGGAGAGTGTCAATGGAGCTCTAAGTAAAGCTTTTCTTGCTGAACCGGCCAGGCAGGCCACTGATTCGTGAGGCCGAGTGACGACTGGCCTAAGCCCAATGCCACATAGTTTTTTCAGGCCATTTTCGAAGCATTGGGAAGCGCGTCATTGAGGGCGAGGTGACCTTAAAGTTACTCAGGGCAGGCAAATTGCCCGCCCCACCCTTGAAAACACTGCGGTGTCGAGTTTGGCGTCGACAATTCACCTGTGCAAATGGACGCGCAATGTTTTCAAGGGTGGGCGCGGCGACTCGCCGGTCCAGCTCGCGGGCAAAGCTATTAGTTTACGGTGATGAGCATCATGCCGTTTTGCTTACGGTCTGCGCCATAGGTGACTGCCTGAATCATATCGGCTTTGGTATTTGCGCGCTGCAGAACTACGGCTGCCTGTGGGGCTTGGCCGGGGGTTGGCGCGGCAACAGGGACGGAGCCCACGAAGACCGCGCCTTTGGGGTTGGGGACGATCGTCAAATCGCCGCTGATCAGATCATAGACCAGGAATTGTGACCCGGCATTGTTCAGTTTGGTCCCTTTGGCCACGAGTTTGCGCGCTGTGTTGAAGATGGAAATCAGCTGGACACTGGCGAAACCGTCGGGGGTAGGCAGGAGTCTGGTTGTGGCGCTCTCCAGGTCGAACAACACGATGCCCGCATCACCGACCGCCCTATTCACGGCTAAACTCAGCAATGCGCCGATTTCGGGAACCGTTATCAGGCCGGAGAAACTGGAAACGGAATTGGGCAGATCGAAGCGGAAGGAGGAGTTGGTGACGCCGTCCAGAACGTACAAGGTATCCGAGATACCTCGCCGTTGTGGATCGGTGTTTGCGCCGTAGATGTAGTCGTTGACGCTGGCGGCGTTACCACCGGCGGCATTGAACTGGCCGGATCCGCCCAATTCCAGGGCCGCAGTCCGTTGCGTGGCCAGGTCCATGGTGATGTAACCTTCGGCCGGGCAGGTTGTTTTGTAGGAGGTATCGGCAGTCTTGCTGCCTAGCAGGGCCAAGCGGTTCGCCAGCTCCAAATTAAAGATGGCAATGTTGTTGGTGCATGCGGCAACGAACCAGCCAGCGGGGAAATCCACCGCCTTGATTGCGCCATTGGCGAGTGGAATCGCGGTCAGCCCGTGCTTGGAGCCATCCGGCATGGCGGACAGAACGTACAAAACCCTGGCAACGGTATCGGTAACAGTGCTCAGACGGAAGCGCTGAACCGGCGCCTGCGGGCCACCCGCGCCGGGGGCAGCGGTTGGAGCGGCGGGAGCGATTAATGGAAGGTAGCCGCCGGGGAAATCCCGCGATGCGGAAACCAGTCCCTGCGCATCGATAGTGGCAATTTTGGCTGCGGTAGGCTTATTGGCGTCGTCTCCTATGATCGCCAAATACTGGGTGGCGCTGAGCGCTACGGGCGCAGTAAGCAGGGTAGTGAGGCCATTACCCAGATCGAACTTCGCATTGAGCAGTGCGGCAAGGCCGGCGCCACCGCCGCCTCCCGCGCCGCCTGCACCCGCCGTGAGTGGTGCGGAAACGTCGCCAGTCATGGAGTTCACCGTCACAACTGAAGGGGGCGTGCCGGCTAGTACGGCGGAGAAGTTTCCGCCCGCGGCCGAAGCAAGCGCTGTTGCGGATGACGGCAACGTAACGGGCAATGCGCTGGGAAGGGCGGGGTTCAAAACCGAGATATTTGCGCTGACGCCTACCGTGGGGTCAGCACCGGGAGGGCCAACCAGAGCGGCGACCGCCGAACCTTCCGTGCTTACCATGAAGGGCGAAACGGCATTACGGTTTGCTGCGGTCATACAGCCATCAATGGCCGAAGAAACGGAGCGGCTGAAATCGAAAACATAACTCGGGTAGCAGCCCTCGCTGTCACGCGCGCCGTTTGCCAGCACATAGGTTCCGCGCAGATCGCTCGAAGTGATGGCGCGGAAGTCCGCGGCGCCATCGGGCAGCGGCAGGAACTGGACATTGGCACCCTTGCTGGTTTGATACGTGGCCCGGTTAGATGGGGTGTTGCCTGCGACAACGGAGACGATGTCGCCGGGTTGTACGCCATTCGGGATGGTAACGGTGATATCGAATTCGCCGACGCGTTCAGGCGAAAGAACCGTGGTCGACTGTGTCAGCAGTCCGCCGATCCACACATCGATGGCGGCGCGAGGTTTGGTTGAGCCATCGGCCGCACCCGGATCGCCATCGGCCACGCGCACGTCGGTGACACCAAGTCCGGTGGCGGAGAGCTTCATCGTATTACCGGTGATCGTACCCGCGACGACGCCGTAACCCGAATCGCTGGCGGTTCGAAGCGCAGGCCGTACGCCATCAATGTAGATGCGGGCGGCTTTGCTTGTAACCGTACCTTTGCGGACCTGAACGGTTGCCAGTCCGGCGGCTGTGGCCACTGGCACCTGGGCGACAATACGCGAAGGCGAAGCGGAATAGATGGCGGAAACCCTGCCGTTCACCAGCACTTCCACCTGCGGATTGCCTAGCTTGGTGGGCCATGGCACCACATTTACCACTTCAGGCTGAGCGGGGCCAAGATTCAGGCCATTGATCCAGATGAGGCCTCCGGCGGCTACTCGGGATGGGGCCGGCTGCTGAGTAAAGGCGTTGATGACGCCACGCGGGCTGACAACCGGATCGGTTGGAGCCTGGGCAAACATTGCGATTGAAGCAAGTGACAGACTGAGTGATACTGTTTTGAGCATGCGAGGGTCCCTAATTACAACTGATAAACGTATAAACCCGATGCGGCTGATAAGTTCCGCCATGGCGATTCCGCTATAATTGTAGAACATCCTTAACATGACATCAGGAGTACAGGCCGAAACACAGCCCCGAGTTGTATCCGCAGCCCGCGCCGGGTTCATTGGATTGTTCCTGTTTTCGGTCGCCCATTTCTTCATTGATTTGTACTCCAGCGGTTTGGGCAGCTTTCAACCGTTGCTGGTGCAGCGCTTCGGGCTATCGATGACTCAGGCCGGCCTGTTGGGCGGTGCGCTGGTCTTTTCGTCGTCGTTGGTCCAGCCGGCTTACGGTTATCTTTCGGACCGCTTTCACTCCAAACTGTTCTCAGCGCTTGCTCCGGCCATGGCCGGCATTTTTATCTCGTGCCTGGGAATGGCGAGCGGCTTCGGCTCTTTGGTCATGATGGTGTTGCTGGGCGGAGTGGGGATCGCTTCGTTCCATCCACAGGCTTCGGCTCGCGCCACTATGGGCATCACGGCAAATCGCGGCAAGTGGTTTGCGGTGTTTATCAGCGCCGGCACGCTGGGCATGGCGATCGGGCCAACCTACTTTTCAGCCCTGCTCGGCCGCATCGGCCTGGAGCACAGCTGGATAGCGGCCATCCCTGGCGTTGTGGTGACGTTAGCCCTGCTGTTTTTGTTGCCGGAGCTATCCGCGGAAAGTCCGCATCGCCAGAACAAGTTCGCCTGGGAGCCGTTCAAGGCAGTGTGGAAGCCGCTCACGATTCTCTACTTTCTGGTGTTCATCCGCTCGATTGTTCAGGTAACGTACGCACAGTTTATCCCCCTGTTTCTGAATCGCGAACGCGGCTATAGCTACGAAACGTCGACGCATATCCTGTCGATGTATTTGACGGCGGGCGCGCTGGGGGGCTTCGTGGGCGGGTATCTGGCGGACCGCATTGGAGGCCGCCGAGTGATCATCATTTCGATGATAGGGTGCGTGCCGTTTTTATCTTTGTTCTTTATGACCACGGGCGTTCCGTCTGTGCTGGGCCTGATTCTCGGCGGCTTGATGCTGCTGTTCACTATCCCGGTAAACGTGGTGATGGGCCAGCAACTGGCGCCTTCGCAATCGGGCACGGTTTCGGCGCTGATGATGGGCTTTGCCTGGGGTATGGCCGGACTGATCTTCATCCCGCTCACCGGCTGGATCGCCGACCACTATTCCCTGCGAACCGCGCTGGGTCTGCTCACGGTGTTTCCCGTGTTGGGATTCGTGCTAGCCTACATGCTTCCGAAGGAGATGTAACTGATGCGTCGCGCCGTTTGCCTGCTTAGCGGAGGCCTCGATTCCACTACCTGTTTGGCCTGGGCCAGAGCCCAGGGATTTGCATGCTATGCGCTGTCGTTCGATTATGGCCAGCGCCATCGCGTGGAACTGGAAGCTGCGCGCCGCGTGGCCGAAGCGTTGGGAGTGGAAGCGCACCAGACCGCGAAGATCGACCTGCGCATGTTCGGCGGGTCCGCACTCACGGCCGATATCGATGTGCCCAAACACGGCTCCGCGGGAGATGGCATCCCGGTTACTTACGTGCCGGCGCGCAACACCGTATTTTTGTCATTCGCGCTGGCGTGGGCCGAGGTGTTGGAAGCTTCGGACATCGTGATCGGCGTCAACGCCATCGATTATTCGGGGTATCCCGATTGCCGGCCTGAATTCATCGAGGCTTATGAGAGGATGGCGAATCTGGCGACGAAGTCGGGCGTGGAAGGCCGCACCCACATCAAAGTTCACACACCACTGATCACGCTGTCGAAGGCGGATATTGTGCGGTTGGCTGTTTCGTTCAACGTCGACCTGCGCCTGACGCACAGTTGCTACGATCCGGATGCGGCCGGCCGGTCTTGTGGCTCCTGCGATTCCTGCTCGTTGCGGCTGAAAGGCTTTGCCGACGCCGGTCTAACCGATCCCCTGGAGTATACCGGGTGAAAATAGCCGAGATCTTCCACTCCATTCAAGGCGAAGGGATCCTGCTTGGAGTGCCGAGTGTTTTCCTGCGCACCAGCGGCTGCAATCTGCGCTGCTCGTGGTGCGATACGCCTTACACGTCGTGGAAGCCGGAAGGCAGCGAGTACAGCATCGATCAACTGGTGGAAGCATCGCAACCTGCGCGGCACGTTGTGATCACTGGCGGCGAGCCGATGATCATGCCGCAAATCGCCGAACTGACGCACCGGCTGCGCGCCGCCGGGCACCACATTACGATTGAGACAGCGGGCACGCGCTTCGTGGCCGTGGAATGCGATCTGATGAGCATCAGTCCTAAGCTGGCTAATTCCACACCGGAAGGTGAATTTGCCGCCCAGCACGAGCGACTGCGCATCCAACCAGAGGTGCTGCGCCAGCTGATGCAAGCTTATGAATACCAGCTGAAATTCGTGGTTCGCGATCCGGCGGACATGACTGAACTGGATCAGTTAGTAGCGGAATTGAACGCGCGCGCTGAAAATGTCGTACTGATGCCTGAAGGGATTGAGCCGGAGACGCTGCGCGAGCGAGGGCAGTGGCTGGCGGAGGTTTGCAAGACGAGCGGCTACCGCTATAGTCCGCGCCTGCATGTGGATTTGTGGGGCAACCGCCGCGGAGTGTGAGGGTAGGACGGGCGATTCGCCTGTCCAGTTTTGTAATTAGGAGCAATGAGTGGACCTGCAATTAATTTTGAACTGGGTGGCCGTCTACGGCCCACCCGCGCTGTTTGTGCTGCTGATGCTTGGAATCGTCGGCTTGCCCATACCCGATGAGACGCTGCTAGTCTTCTCTGGCTACCTGATTTACAAAGGCACTCTGAATCCGGCTACCACGTGGCTCTTCGCCTTCGCGGGCAGTGCCTGCGGCATCACGCTTAGCTATACCATCGGGCGCACACTCGGCATGGCTGCGATAACTCGTTATGGGAAATATCTACACATAACGGAAGCCAAGGTCGGTAAGATCGAAGAGTTCTTCAAAGGCTACGGACATTGGTCGTTGACCTTTGGCTACTACATCGCCGGCGTGCGCCATTTCACCGCGTTGGTGGCTGGTATTTCCAAACTGGAATTCCCCATTTTTGCGCTGTTTGCCTGGGGTGGCGCGGCCATTTGGGCGACGACGTTTTTATCGATCGGCTACTTCCTCGGCGATAAATGGGAGATGGCAGCGGAGAACGCGCACCACATCCTTAAATATGTCGCCATCGCCGCCGCAATTGGGGGTATCGGATACTACTTTTATCGTAGGTCGAAAAGTGGTAACCTCAAAAGCTAGATTCCCTTGAGCAGGGGAAGTCCATTGCTTAAAGAATTCAAAGAATTTGCCATGAAGGGCAACGTTGTTGACCTGGCAGTAGGCGTCATCATTGGCGGTGCGTTTGGGGCGATTGTCACATCTCTGGTCGGGGACGTGATCATGCCGGTTGTCGGCGTTGCCACGGGCGGCATTGATTTCAAGGAGATGTTCTTTGCCTTGAAGGGCTCTTATGCCACACTCGCCGAAGCGAAGAAAGCCGGGGCACCGGTGATCGCTTACGGTTTGTTCCTGAACACCATCATCAACTTTCTGATCGTTGCTTTCTCGATCTTCCTGTTGATCAAGCAGGTGAACCGGTTCCAGAAGCCGGTGGTAGCTGCGCCGGCGGCTCCGACGACAAAGGACTGCCCGATGTGCTGCAGTTCGATTCCGCTGAAGGCCTCGAAGTGCCCGAATTGCACCTCGGTTTTGGCGTAGTTTTGATTTGTTGAACCGATTATCAATCCAAAGGCACTCGTTCTTTGGATTCGTCGGTGCCTTAAGCTAGTATTCGCATAGGCGAATCCTCCTTCGCCAAGGCTACGGCGGACAGGTCGCCTGCGCCACCCACGGACATCGGATGTCTCGAAGGGTGAGGCCGGCGATTCGCCTGCCCGCTCGCCTGTGATCGCTATGTTTTCAAACCTCCTAGCAGTTGTTGCCACGAAGAACGAGCAACATTATGGTGCAATCTGCCAACGCCGGAGGGAATGCACCATAATGGAGTAGAGGATCAGCATGTCCCCTACTCTTTATTCCGCGCTTCTACTTCTTACAGCGATTCCCTGCTCTGCTCAACAACCAGTCGAGATCTTTGTCGCCGCTGGCGGGAGCGATGCCAACTCCGGCCGCAGCGTTCAGCAGCCGTTCGCGACGATCACCCGCGCACGCGACGAAGCTCGCAAGCTGCATGGAACCGCGCCAGTCACGGTGTATCTGCGTGGCGGTCTACATTTGTTGCGGCAACCGGTCGTATTCGGCCCCGAAGATTCCGGCTCGGCAACGACCCCAGTCACCTATGCCGCTTATCGCGATGAGAAGCCGGTGATCAGCGGTGGCGTGCCCGTCACAGGCTGGACCAAAGGCGAGAAGGGAGTGTGGACCACAACGATTCCCGACGTGAAAGCCGGCCGCTGGTACTTCAGCCAGTTGTTTGTGGATGGCAAACTGCGGCATCGCGCAAGGACACCGAACGAAGGTTTCCTGCGGGTGAAGGGTATGCCAGAAGGCACACCCAAGACGGCCAACTATCACAAGGAGTGCCGCTCGTTTGAATTCGCTGCGGGGGACATCAAGCCGGAGTGGCGCAACCTCACGGACGTGGAAGTGATCGTTTACCACTTCTGGACGGATTCTCATCTGCCCATCAAGAGCATCGATGCAGCGAAGAACATCGTCACGTTTCAGAGCGCGGCGAGCAAAGTCTTCACGGATGATTTCACGGAAAACGGCGCGCGCTACATCGTGGAGAACGTGTACGAAGCGCTGGATGCTCCAGGCGAATGGTATCTGGACCGCACCACGGGAGTGCTGAGCTACATCCCCATGGCAGGCGAGGACATGACCAAGGCGCAGGTGATTGCGCCAGTTGCTTCGTCGCTGATCACGCTGAACGGCGAGCCGGAAAAGCGCCGTTTCGTACAGTACCTTAATTTCCGCGGCCTGACTTTCGAGTACACTAATTTTAAGTTGCCTGCTGGCGATTCCAACGGCGCGCAGGGTTCGGCAAGCGTGCCCGCGGCGATCCAGGCCACGGGCATGCGCAACAGCACGTTTGAACATTGTACGTTCCGGAATCTTGGGACTTGGGCGATCGACCTGAAGGCGGGGAGCCGCAACAATCAGTTTTTGAAGAATGACCTGTCGTATCTGGCTGCTGGCGGCATTCGCGTGAATGGGGGCACGGAACGTGAGCATCCGCTGCGCGCATCGGGGGGCAATCTGATCGCCGATAACCGCCTGCACCATTGGGGCGAGGTCTTTCCTTCGGCCGTTGGAGTGTTGCTAATGAACACCGATTCGAACACGGTTGAACATAACGACATCCACGATGGCTGGTACACCGGCATTTCGATAGGATGGCGCTGGGGCTACGAGCGCAGCGTCAGCCGTGACAATAGGATCGAATACAACCACATCTACACGATCGGCCAGGGGTTGCTGTCTGACATGGGCGGCATCTATACGCTGGGCGTCTCGCCCGGCACGGTCATCCGCTACAACCATATTCACGACGTGGATTCGAACCAGTACGGCGGCTGGGGAATCTATCATGACGAGGGTTCCACGCATATTCTGACGGAGAAGAATCTGGTCTATAACACCAAATACTGCCCGTTTAACATCCACTATGCCAAGGAGGTGACGGTGCGCAATAACATCTTCGCCTTTGGACGCATCGATCAGGTCACGCTGGGTACGGTGGAGCCGCATGTTTCGGTGTACTTCCAGAACAACATCGTGTACTGGAATCAGGGCGTGCTGATGAGCAAAGACAAGCCCGACGAGACTTACAGGTTTTGGGTCGGCCCACGGCCCAAGTATGTCGACAAGAAGATCACCGCAGATACGGATTGGAATGTGTTCTACAATCCGACGCAGAAACCGGAGGATGTGCTGATTGGTAAAACCAGTTTCGTGGATTGGCAGAAGCGGGGGAAGGATCCGCATTCGAAGTACGCGGATCCGATGTTTGTGGATGCCTCAAAACGCGATTTTCGATTGCGGCCGGAGTCTCCTGCTCTGGCGATGGGATTTGAGGAGTTCGATGTGAGCTCGGCTGGGGCGCGGAAGTGATAGCCATTCGGTTTCCGCTTGGGAGTTGGATGGGGGTGACCACTTGCTTTATCAGTTGCCACCGGTTCAACTGGCGGCGGTGGAAAACCTTCTCAACTCGATGCTCGATCCTATTTCCCGCAAACTCGGGCTCGCGTCGTTCGACGATGAGCCCTTCACAGAGGAGGATCAATTGGCAGTGGCTGAAGCCGACGAATGGCGCAAGCACAACGACCCGATCCCGCTGGAAACGGTGCTTGCCGACTTTGGCCTGACGCTGGCCGATTGGGATAAGTTGGGCCAATCGCAAGCGATTGACGAACCCATCAGCCAAGGCTAAGCACCTCGACTTTACCGGTCAGGCCAAAATCGACCTATGCGGCATTTACCAACAGTCTGCGCTCCGGATCCGAAAGACAATTGCCCGCTTTGTGCAAGCGGAGGAAGGCGACGTGAAGCGACTACAAGGCTTCAATCCTCCACTATACCGGCAATGAGCTCAGGATCACAGAGTAATTTTCAGATCTCCAAAACGCGCAATGCGTGTTTGGGACTCCTGATCTCCTGGAAAATGAGATAAGCCAATTTCGACATGATTAGGAAGCGCTGGGAAGGTGTGAAGGAATCGGTTCGACCGAGAATTGGACCGGCGAATCGCCGGTCCTACCCTTGAAAACATTGCGCTTCCATGAGCGGTTGTCCGGGATCAATCCGAAGTCCACGCATAGCGAAAATCCCCGCATGACAGCAGGAGATCTGAGGTTGCGTCCTCGTAGTGCCAGCTCTCCTTTCGTCCGCCAAGATCACGGTCACCCGGGTTTGAACCGGTCAACTCTGGGCGATGATGTAATGAGCCGCTTTCTTTGCCGCCTAAGAAGGCGGGTTTGGTCATGATAATCTCCCCGGCTTCTAGCGTGAGAATGCGCATTAGACGCAGCGTAGCGAGTCGTGTCCGGCCGCCGG
>CAIRSA010000049.1 GCA_903881085.1 uncultured Acidobacteriia bacterium | reverse complement strand
TGCGTTCCTGAATTCGGCTTGGAGGCGCGCTGAAGAGCGGGCCACGATACACGACCATTAGACCTTCTTATCTTTATCTGATCTTTTCGCGAAAATAGCCAAATTTGGGACAGGCTCTAAATACATGCTGGTTGTCGAACAGCCCGGCTTCCGCACCTACCGCCAGTCCGGCATCACGCTCCGCCTCGCTGAAAAGGCCTCCATCAACGTGAAGCTCGAAGTCGGTCAGCCCGCCCAATCATTGGACGTTACCGCAGCCGCGCCGCTGCTGCAAACCGCCAGCGGAGAAGTCAGCATCAACATCGACGAAAAGAAAATCACCGCTCTACCGCTGGACGGCCGCAACTTCATTCCGCTGGTGACGCTCTCCCCCGGCGTCGCGCTTCCCAATGGCCAACTGCTCCCCCGAATCAACGGCAGCCGCCCTCGAACCAACGAATATCTTTACGACGGCATCAGCGTGCTTCAGCCCGAGCCGGGCCAGGTGGTCTACTATCCCATCATCGACGGCATGGCCGAATTCAAGCTGAACATCAATGCCTATTCGCCTGAGTACGGCCGCTCGAATGGCGGCACGGTGATGGTGATCGGCAAGTCAGGCAGCAACGATTTCCACGGCACTATCTTTGAATTCTTCCGCAATGAAGCGCTCAACGCGCGCAACCTCTTCGCCCAGCCCGGCCCCAATCCGGAATTCCGCCGCAATCAATACGGACTCACCATCGGCGGCCCCATCCAGAAAAACAAGACATTCTTCTTTGCTGACTGGCAGGGCACGCGACTGCGCACCGGCATCACGCGCTTCAGCGTTGTGCCAACATTGAACCAACGCCAGGGCATCTTCACGCACTCTATTTTTGATCCGGCTTCGGGCACTACGCGCTTGCAATTTCCCGGCAACACCGTGCCGGCCAGCCGCTTCGATGCCATCGGAACTCAGATCCTGCAGCACTACCCGCTGCCCAATGTCGCCGGTGCCAACAACTTCGTGCGCACGGCTACGGAGCCCGATAATCAGGATCAGGCCGACTTCAGGGTCGATCGCTACTTCGGCGAAAAGCATCGCGTTTTCGCCCGCTATACATATTTTCACGATAATGATAACCCGGTCACCCCCCTGCCCGATGGCAGCGGCAGCCTCACTTCCGGCGTCATCGGGCATGCCATCACACGCGGCGACGCACTGGCCGGCGATTACAACTGGGTTCTCTCCGCAACCGCACTCAATCAATTCCGCTTCGGCTATTCGCGCCGCGATCTGAATCAGAGTTCGCTGCAAAACGGCGGCGTCACTGCACCCGGGCTGCCTTCGAACTCGTTCGCCGTCGTCCTGCCCATCTTCACCGTTACAGGTCTCCAGCAGATCGGCCCGACCACCGCTGCGAATTCCAAATTCACGACCTCGATCACCGAATACCTCGACACATTCACCGTCATCCGTGGCCGCCACACGATCAAAGTCGGAGCCGACATCCGCCGCGAAGCGCTCGACGTTTTGAATCCGCCGAACCCCACCGGATCGTTCGCCTTCACCACTACGGGTTCCAACAGCACTGCCGTCAGTGGCAGTGGCAACGCTCTGGCATCGCTGTTGCTCGGACAGGTGAACGCCTTCACCATTGACATTCAGAAGAATGTGATTCAGCCACGCGCCCACATCGCCGAGTTCTTCGTTGGCGACGATTGGAAAGTCACCCCGCGCCTCAATCTCAACCTGGGCGTTCGCTACACCCTCAACTTCCCATCCACGGAAAGGAACGATCAAGGCGCGGTATTCAATCTCAACACGCAGGTACTCGATTTTCCGCATACCTCGCGCAATGTGGAATGCTGCGATTTCGGCCCGCGCGTCGGGCTCGCCTACCGGCTTGGCAATAGCTTGGTCATCCGCTCTGGCTATGGGATGGTCTATTTCGAACAGTCCGGCATCACTACGCCGTTCACGATTCCACAATTTCCCTTCGTGCAGACCGTGGGCCAGCAATCGCAGGACAATTTGAATGCCGCCTTCCCCTTATCAAAAGGCCCAACCGTGCAGGTCTCCGCGCCCAATCCCAACTCCGGAATTGGCCAGGGAGTGTTTGGCGTCGATCGCACCAACGGCTCCGGCTACTCGCAGCAGTGGAACTTCACTGTGCAGAAATCGCTGGCCAAGGACTGGAACTTTGAAGTGGCCTATCTGGGCTCGAAGAACACGCGTCTTGGAATCCCCGACGCGAATATCAACCAGTTGCCTTCGCCGTATCTATCGATGGGCGCTGCACTGCTCACCAAAGTCGCGAATCCCTACTTCGGCCAGATCCCCGCGTCTTCGTCGTTGGGCACTGCCACCATCGCCCAACAGCAGTTGCTGCGGCCTTATCCGAAATTCACCAACGTCGCGCTATTCCGCGATAACGTCGGCAACTCCAGCTATGAAGCGGCAGCATTGAAAGTGGAAAAGCGCCTCTCGCGCGGACTCACAGTCAACGCATCGTTCACCTACTCCAAGCTGATCGACGACGCCTCCAGCGTCTTCTCGCAGACCATCTTCACAGGGCCCGTGCTCAACACGAGCGGCGCAGCCGATGCATACAACCGCCATCTCGAAAAGGATGTGTCCAGCGGCGACATCCCGCGCACCTTAGCCGTGGGCTGGGTCTACGACATCCCGAAAGTGTGGAAGATCCGCGGCTGGCAACTCGCTGGCCTGGTTCGCGCGCAGACCGGCGATGCCGTTGCCGTCACGCAGGCAACCAACAACAATTCCAGTCTCGGTTATGCCGTGCAACGGCCGAATCGCATCGCCGACCCAAATCAAATCGATTCGCGCTCGGTCGCGCGATACTTCAACACCGCCGCATTTAGCGCCGCTCCGCAATTCGTCATCGGCACCAGTTCGCGCAACCCGGTGCGTGGACCCGGCCTGCAGAACGCCGATCTAATGATCGGCAAGACGTTCAATCTGACGGAACGCTTGCGGTTGGAGTTCCGTGCCGAAGCATTCAATGTCTCGAACACTCCCGCATTGAACGATCCCAACGGCAGCTTTGGCAACGCCGCATTCGGCTCCATCACCAGCGCCGGTAATCCACGGTCGTTTGAATTCGTCGTCAAGTTGCATTACTAGCCTGAGGCTACAATGGTCTTGGTGAACACGCAGGTAAAAAACCGGCTCGCAGCCATTCGTAAGAGTCGCGGAATTGGCGCAACCGATCTCGCGCGCCGCATCAACGTAAGCCGTCCGACGATCTACGCCATCGAGGCGGGCACTTACATTCCAAACACGGAAGTCGCACTGCATCTGGCGCGTGAATTGGAAGTGACAGTGGAAGATCTGTTTTCGTTGCCTAATAGTCTGCAGAAACCTCCTGAGCCGGTTGCAGCTGAGATGCTCAGCGCCCTGCCATCGCCGAAGGGGCAGCCCGTTCGCATCTGCCAGATTGGCTCGCACTGGGTTGGAATTCCTGTCAGTGCCACGCCTTACTACATGCCCGAAGCTGACGGCGTGGTGCAGCGGTCCACACGAGCCGCGGGTCGCACCGAATTGCTGGCGTTCTCCAAAGAAGATTCCTCGCAAAAGCGGCTGATCCTGGCTGGCTGCGACCCTGCCACGGGGCTGTTGAGCCGCATGGTGGAAAAGCTTGCCGGAGTGGAAATCGTCTCCGCCGCCGCTTCCAGTAAGTTGGCGCTGAAGTGGCTGTGCGAAGGCAAAGTGCACGTTGCCGGATCCCACCTGGAAGACTCCGCCACCGGAGAATTCAATCGCCCCTATCTACGCAAAGAATTTCCCAATGAAGATCTGCTGGTGGTCACCTTCGCCCGCTGGGAAGAGGGTTTGGTTGTTGCTCCAGGCAACCCGAAGAGTATCGCCAAGATCGAGCATCTGGCTCGCCGTGACGTCACCTTTGTCAATCGCGAAGTCGGATCAGGCGCGCGCGCGCTGATCGACAAGCGCCTCAAGAAAGCAGGCGTCGAAACATCTGCCGTCGCAGGCTACGACCGAATCGCGTTCGGTCATCTTGCAGCCGCCTACTGTGTGGTCACACAGGAGGCCGATGTCTGCCTCGCCACGCGTTCAGCCGCACAGACCTTCGCACTCGATTTCATCCCGCTCCACAGTGAACGCTACGACCTGATCATGCGTTGCGAAACGGCCGAACAACCTGCCGCGAAGTCGCTGCTCGACGTACTGCAGCGCGCCACCCTGCGCCGCAAACTGGAAGTCCTGGCTGGCTACGATACAACCGACACCGGATCACTGGTCGCCTAGAATTAATTGTAATTGGGGTCAGAGACCTCTGACACCTCTGGCACCAATTAAAACCGCACGCGCAACGAGAACTGCAAGATCCGCGGATCGCCCGCGCCTGAAATCTTTCCGAACGTCGACGTAGAACTTACGCTCCCGCCCGGCTGATTGAAATGCACCGTGTTAAACAGGTTGAAAAAGTCCCCCCGCAGATCGGCCCGCACCCGCTCCGTCATGTGAAAACTCTTCTGCACTGACCAGTCGACATTGAACACGCCGGGCCCACTGATCGGATTTCGAGCCACGTTTCCAAACGTCCCCAGCGCATTCAACGCGAATGCCGCCGGGTTGAAATACTGGCTGATCACCTGACCGCGCGGCATGTCGGGCGACATATTCGGATCACCCACCACATCGGCGCGGTCCAAGCCTACGCCGCTAAACGACCGGTCCTGGCCCGAGGTAATGTTGAACGGCGTCCCGCTGCGCCACGACCAGATTCCGGTCGAATGCCAATCGCCGAACGGAACCCGCATCCAGCCGCGCGCATTCGCCAGTTTGGGCAAATCATAAACCGTCCAGAACGAAAAGTTATGCGGCGTATTGAAGTCCGCGCGCCCATAGTTGTAGGAAGGGCTAAACGGATTCGGGCTCGACAATGTGAACTGCGCCTCTACGGACTCATTGTCCAGCGCCTTCGAAAACGTATAGTTAGCCACAAAGCTCAGGTTGCGCGAAAACCGCCGCTCCAAAGTCGCCTGCAGCGCGTTGTAGTTCGACAATCCGGAATTCGTCATTTGCACCATCGACGCATACACCGGTGCCAGCGGCCGCCGGTTATTCGTATTCGCAACCGTCGCCCCGGTCCCGTAAATTGCCGGATTCAGCTCCTTGAAATACTGCAGATCACGACCCGACGTACCCACATACGCAACGCGCAAAACCATGTTCGAAGCCACCTGATGTTCCATCGTAAAGTTCCACGTCCGCGTGTGCCCCATGTGCCACGAAGGATCAAAAAACTGATAGGTCAGGGGCAAAATGAACTTCGTGGAAGCATCGGGATGCACCGGCGCAAAAGGCGGAAACGGATTCTGCGTTCCAGCCGAACCAAACGGATCCGCCAGGCTCACGCCAAACAAAGAAACCGACGGACTGAACGGCGCATTCTGCACAAAGTTGTTGTACAGCCGCGCAAACGGCATGATGTAGAACATCCCCCAACCGCCGCGAATGGTCGTCATATGCTTTCCAGTAATTGCTGTCCATGCCGCACCCAATCGAGGTGCAAAATTTCCAAGATTCGTGTGGATCCCGCTATCCGGAAACCCTGGGTCCCCTGCGAAAGCCAGCCCCGCCGGAGCCAGCGGAAAGCGCGTGGAATGGAACCCTGCAATGTAGCCGCCCACCTGCTGCGCCACCGGATCCGTGTATGGCATGAATGGCTCCCAACGCAGCCCCAGATTCAATGTCAGCCGCGGCAGCACGCGCCAATTGTCCTGCACAAACGCACTCATCTGATGCCCGCGCGTGAACTTCACTTTTCCTGCCGTTTGAGTAAACGTGTTCACCTGTCCCAGCAACAGATCGCCAAGCCCGTTGCCCGTGACCCCACCAGTGAACGTAAGCAGCGGCTCTTCCTGATAGCCCGTGTTCGAATCAAATCGCGTGTAGGGCGTATACTGCCCGCCCACATGAATCGAGTGGCTGCCGTGGTTCCACGTCAATACATCGCTGATCTCGTAATTGTTGCGCAGCCATTCGCCCGGCGGCTGCGTGCCGCCCGATCCCCATCCCGAAAAGCCCGTCACCGTGACGCCCGTCTCCTGAAACTGGGGTGCAGGCTTCGTCGCTTTGATCGCACCAAAATCAAAGATGGAAAATGGCGCCGTTCGTGTCTGCAACGAATCCAGAACCAGTCCGCCGAACGACAGCGAATTCACGATGTTTGAAGAGATGGTCCATGTGTCGCCGGCCTTGAAGCTGCGTGTTGTTTGATCCTGCCCGATCTTGTAGTTCAGCAGCGTTCCGCCGCCATCCCAACCCGGGTCGGTGTAGCGAATCTGAAAGTAACTCGCGTTGAATTGATGCCGTCCCGCGTTGTAATCCGCTTTCGCCAGAATCTGGTGATTATCTGAACTGCTCGGCAATGCATACAGCACTTTGCCCGATGCATCCACGGCTGTAGGAACATGCGGCATCATCGCCGCGGCGATTGGCGAAATGCGGCTCGCCGGAATCAGGTTGCCCGCAAACTGCTTGGCGGTTGTTGGATCAGTCACCGCCTTGCCACCCGAAAAGTCTCCGCCTTTCTGCCCCGCTGAGGGCACAAACGCACTGTTGCCGTAAGTGATGTTGCCAAGCAGCGTGCCCTGGTACGACGTGAAGAAGAACAGCTTGTCGTGCTTCACCGGCCCGCCCATCGTTGCGCCAAACTGATTGCGCCGCAACGCATCCGCCTGTGGAGCAAAGAAATTCCGCGCGTTCACCGCGCCGTTGCGAAGAAACTCAAACACGCCCCCGTGCAATTGGTTGGTGCCGGACTTGGTCACGATGTTCACCACCGCGCCGCCCGATCCACCATACTGCGCATCGAAGTTATTCGTTTGCACGCTGAATTCAGAGAGCGCGTCCGGATTCGGAAATGCCGCGTTCGTGTTGCTGATGCTGTCCTGGTGGGTCGCCCCGTCCAGTTTGTACGCCACTTGATTTCCGAAAGTGCCATTTACGGAAACGGCAATTGTGTCGCTCGTCGTGGCGTACGTGCCGACGTCAGTGCCCTTGCCCGCCACCGCCCCCGGTGCCATATAAATCAGCGTAGCCGCATTGCGCCCATTCAAAGGCAACTCTTGAATGTACTTCTCTGACACCACCTGCCGAAGCGTCCCGCTCTCTGCATCCACCATCGGCGTCTCCGCATTCACGGTGACTTCCTGCGTGGATCCAGCCACGCTCAAACCCACGCGCAGAGTCACTGGAACATCGACGTCCAGCTTGATCTGTTTGCGCATCGTCGTCGCGAACCCCGGCGCGCTGACCGTCAGATCGTACACGCCAGGCGCGACAGGACTGAATCGAAAGCGGCCCTGCGCATCGCTTGTGTCCGCACGCTTCACGCGAGTGTCGGCGTTGACCAACTCTATAGCGGCGTTGGCCACCGCGGCGCGGCTCGCATCCATCATCACGCCAGACAAACTGGAAGAGGGGGCGGACTGTGCGAAAGCGCTCCCCTCAAAAAACAATAGCATCAAACCCTTGGTAAACTGCACGCAACTCTCCTTACTTAGGCTTTGCAAACAGGGCGTTATCTAGCTGGCTGGGGACGTTGCCAAGTCCATAGTAGCGCGAATCAATCCCACTCTCGCTCACACGCCCTACACGCATGCCCGATGTTTCCTTGCCCAACGGCATCCCCACAGGCCCAGTCGTCACCATCTTCAATGCGCCCGCTTCGCCATAGGAATTGCGATGATAATGGCCCGCGAAAATGTAATTCATCCCATACGCCGCAAACAATTCCAGAAAACGTTTCCGCGTTGCCAAAGGGATATTGAAATACTGGTCAGCCTCGTCTGCTTTCTCCAAAAAGAAAGGAATGTGCTGAAAAACCGCCATCTGCCGTACTCCAGCGGAGCGTGCCCTCTCCAACTCAGCTTTCAGCCACAACTCCTGCTTCGCCGCATCCTCGGTGGCCTTCTCCGGATGCTGAATTAAACTGGAATTCAGCACAATTCCCAGAAACTCGCCCGACTTAAAAGTGTAGTAGTCCCGCCCGAATCGTTCCCGGTAGCGCGCCAGCGATTCCGGCGTCGGCTCATTGCCGACATCGTGGTTTCCAGCCACGCTGTACAAGGGAATCCCGCGGTCCAGCTTCGCCGCCACGCGGTGATACTCATCGATCTGCGACTTATTCCCAACTTCATTCACCAGATCGCCCGTGACCACTACAAACGCCGGCCGCATGCGGTTTAGATTGGCCATGGCGAACTCGAAGTTGGCCGTCTCCTGCGAAAACTCGCGGTTCTTTGTACACATCCCAAACTGCGGATCCGACATCTGCACAAAGAAAAACGGCTCCGCCGCGCCAAGCGTCGAAGCCGTCAACATCAATCCAAAAACGATACGAGCAATTACCATCCCTACAGCATCGCACGGCCTCCCGTACATGTGCCGCACATGTTGTTATACTGAACACATGTCCAAGATGATTCAGATTCGCGACGTGCCCGAAAACGTTCATCGCATACTGAAAGCTCGAGCGGCGAGCGAGGGGATAAGTCTTTCAGACTATTTGAAGCGCCAATTGCAGCAGACCGCCGAGCGTCCAACCATGAAGGAATGGCTGGAAAGTACGCGTTTGCCAAAACCGATTCGCACGGCCAGGACCTCCGAGGAAGTCATCCGCGCTCTGAGGGACAACCGGTGATTGTCCTGGATGCTTCTGTCGTAGTCGAGTTGTTGATCGACGGTCCTCTGGCCGATTCCATACGAACGGTCATGGCTGATGACTCAGGTGAAGCGCTCGTTCCTCACCTGCTCGACGTTGAAGCCATCAGCGCCTTGTGCAGTCTGCTCGCCGGCAACCGTATCGATCAGTCCCAGTGCAAGCAGATGCTAGTAAAATTGGGCAACTTCCCTGCGGAGCGCATGGAGCATATTGCCCTGTTACCGCGAATTTGGGAGCTGCGTCACAACTTCACAGCCTACGATGCAACATATATTGCACTGGCAGAGGCAATGGGCGCAACCTTTCTCACCTGCGACAGGAACTTGCGCAAAGGCCACCGCGCAATCGTAAAAGTCTTCGCCCCGGTCTAACTAGCGGCCGAACGGAAAACCGCGTCGATCACTTCCATATTCTTCACCGCGTCTTCCAGGCTCACCGGCACTGCGCCATCCTCCAGAATCGCCCGCGCAAACAAATCGCCCTGAATCGTATACTGATCGCACACGGCAAACTCTTCCACCTGAATGTTCGCCCCGTACAAATTCTTTCCGTCATCAAGCAGCATTCGCACCGGCGTATCGGGCGGCGCATTGAATGGAATCTCAAGCTCAATCCGGCCCGTCGTACCCAGAATCTGCATACGCTGATAGGGCACCAGCTGCGTAGAGCAAGTGAACACGCAATGTCCGGCGGCATATTCCAGCACGACTGAAGTCAACCGGTCCGTACCCATCGCCGGATCGCGTTGAATCGCGCCCATCACACGCACCGGCTCGGCGCCGAAGAGCATGCGCGACAGTGTGATCGGATAGCAGCCGATGTCCATCAACGCACCGCCGCCAATATCTGCCTTATTGCGAATATTTTTCGGATCCACATTGAAGTAGCTGAACGTGCCCACAATCGCCCGTAGCTCGCCAATGCTCCCACTGCGAACCAGATCGCGCGCACGCAACCACTGCGGATGCGTTCGCGCCATGAATGCCTCGCCGATCTTCACTCCGGCCTTATCACGCGCCTCGATCAACAGCCGTGCCTCCGTGGCCGACAAAGCAATCGGCTTCTCGCACAACACGTGCTTGCCCGCCTCGGCGGCGCGAATTGACCACGGCACATGCAAATGATTCGGCAGCGGATTGTAAATGGCGTCAATATCAGGATCGGCCAACAGCGCTTCGTAGGAAGCATATGCCTTCCGCAAACCGAGCTTCTCAGCGGCGCGCTCGGCCTTATCGGAATCGCGCGACGCAATGGCTACAACGTCGCACAACTCGCTCTTCTGCATTCCGGGTATCACTTTATCCAGGGCGATCTTGGCCGCGCCAAGCACACCCCATCGAACTTTAGGCATTCTTCATTCTAAACCGTCAGTGGGGCAAACCGGGGGACTGACACCTATTTCCGGCGCAATTTGCCGGAAATAGGCTGTCTGTACCCGATTTGCTCTCACCGGGTCTTCCACCGATAGGCAGCCTGAGAATTCTTCCAAAAATACTTCTCCTCAGCCACGCGGCCCTTCGCGGCAAAGTATTTCTTCACATTCCCGAAAATATCCGCATACGGCGCAACCTTGTCGCTTACCGGCCAGTTGCTGCCGTAAACCAACCGATCTTCTCCAAAGACAGACCACAACTCATCCAGCGCATCGGTCGAAGGCATCCCGCCCGATACCTTTGCGTACACTTGCGGATACTGCGCCAATTCCTTCGGCATTCGCGGCGGGCTGTATGGCACGTGATCGATCACGATGCGCAACGCCGGAATCCGCTCCGCCAACCGCGCCACGTCAGTCAGCATCTCCGGCTGTCCAATCGCATCGAGCATCAATCCGGCGTCGGCCAGTCGCTTTAAGTTCGCGAATTGCACCGGATTCGCCAGGCATTCCGCGATCGGACGCGCACTCAGCCGGATGCCCAGGAATAGCTTATTCTTGGCGAACCGCTCCAAATTCGCCGCAAAGTCTGCTGAGGTCGGCTCCAGATGCCCCACCAACCCCAGCAGCGATTTATCATTCTTTGCCAGATCCAGGATCCACTGGTTGTCGTCCACCCACGCACTGGCCTCGACCACCACCGTTCCGGTCACTCCATGCGGCGTCGCTACTTTGCGCCAGTCCGCCGGCAACACCGTGCGATACAGCAGCGGATCAGTCTTCGATGGCCACGGCACCCCCTGCTTCCGCGATGGATCATAGAAATGCGTATGCGTGTCCACAATCGGACTCTTCCCAATCAGGCCAGCTGCGCCCGCCATCAGTTCTCGTCGAGTCATCATTTGCCAATCGCCTTTGCATCGTCGTTTGTAATCTTAAGGAACGCGCCATGCCGTGCCCCTGCGGGCAGTATCATTAGATTCGTCGTGTCCTGCCAGTCTTTCCAATTCTTCGTCGCAATCGACCGGTATTGCTGCGGCTTGCGATAGTGGTCGTAGTAGACAAAGTAAGTGCCATCGATCTTCAATACGGATGGCCCCTCCGCCCACGCTTCCGTGAACGGTTCGCTGATCTCTGTCCACGGCCCCTCTAGCGACGGCCCAGTTGCGTACTGGATAAACTTCTTAACCGGCTTATCGCGCTCGTCCTTGAATACCAGCCGGTATTTCGAGCCCACCTGAACGATGGTGCCATCGATCACCGGAAATCCCGGATCGAAAAAGATTTTCGGTTCTGAGAAGGTTTTGAAATCCGCGGTGGTCATGCTGTAGATGCGATGATTGTTGCCGTTGCTGATCTGCCCAACAGTCTCTGGAAACCGCCCTTCGATGGTTGACGACCAGATGATCAGCCAGTGCTTCTGCGCCTTGTCCCAATATAGCTCTGGCGCCCAAATGTTCTTCACGCCCGGCGTGCCCGCAAACATCGGAATCTCCTGATGCTCCGACCAGCGCACCAGGTCTTTCGAATGCGCATGGCCCATCGAGGTCTTCTTCCAGTCCCACGTCCAAACCATGTGATACTCGCCATCCGGCCCGCGAGTAATATGCGGATCGCGCATCAATTCGCCAGGCTTTTCCGGCTTCACCATCGCATCGCCATTGTGGACGTTGTGCCACTGTAGGCCGTCTTTACTCAAGGCATAAAACACTCCGGTCTGGCCGTTGTCTTTGAAGTATGCAAACAGATAGGAGTCGGCTGCCAACGTCTGCGCCGCCGCGAGTGCCAGCAGGAAAAAATTGCGAAAAGTAGACATAGTAAGCGCCTATATTTTATCACTGGGGTGGCTATGGGGCTGAATGCCATCATAATCAAACCACGACGCTAGACTTTTGTTGATGGATTTTAATAGTGAAACCGGCACGCCAATATCCGGATCCGGTCGGGAAAAACCTGATAAACAAGCTTGTGCTCTTGAGTAATTCGTCGAGACCACCACCCGCCAAGCTCATGTTTGAGCGGCTCCGGCTTGCCTAGCCTAGAAAATGGAGTCCGTTGCACTTCGCGAACCAAGCGGATTATGCGCAGGGTTTGAGTCCGGTCATGCTCAATCCACCACGCCAAGTCCTCGAAAGCGGCGGGATCGAATTCAAGCGCCCTCACAAGCCGAGTTTTTAAATAGCGGCGTCAAGGGATACTCCCTCGCGACGCTGCGCAGCCGCAAGCAAGCGCTGCCGCATGGTCTCGGAACTTAACAAATACGCTGTTTCACGCTCAGACGCAATCTCGCGCCACAATTCGATCGGCACGATAACTGCTGTTGGTTCGCCAGCCTCATTCGAAACAAATTGGATGTCCGCTTCAGCCATGCCTTTAGTTTACTCCCGTTCTGTTGCACTGGTCTTGCCAGACCCCCAACGCCCTCCGGGATACTAATCCAACTGCGCGATGCTTCTTTTACAATGGCCGCCGGGTTACTTACAGCGAGCAGGTTACAAGTGGTCGAACGTGTACAGCAGCAAGACCAGCACAGACAGAGCGGTTTACACAGACATCGGGAGGTTGGGAACGAACCTGGGTGAAACGGCCCGAGCTATTAGGGTTCGGGCCGAGAACCGAATTCATCATTGGTAACGATTGTGGCTCACGCCGCGACCACTTCCTTCAAGGAGTCGTTCTCGACTCCCGCCATCAACTTCTCAATCACATCCCGTGCCCCATAGCGCAAACCGGTGACGGGCAGAAATTCCGCGGCTTCAGTAAGCCCGTCGCCAGCAGTCACCACGCCAGCTTCCACCCTGCCTCCGGCACGCACCTGCGCATGACCGATGTTTGCCAGCAATCCATTGCAGATGCACTTGCGTCCCGCTGTATCCTCAGGCTTTCCGCCCTTGGCCACATAGACGGTAACCGGTTCGGATGGGCAACGGAAGTCAATTCCACCCTCCGCTGTCTGGTACGCCTCGCGCAAATATCCCAGGTCACAGATACGCGGACGTTCCTGATATTTTTCGGCCACCGAAACGGTTCCTTCCAACTCAGCAACCTTAAACGGGAAGCCAGTGGGTGAGGCCCAAGCATCGGTCTTCACCTTTGCCAGTCCCGCCTCCGCGCGCGCCAGCAATGGCAGCCTGTAATCGTCGCGCAGCCCTGACTCTTCGCAGAACGCGAACGGCGTGCCAACCTGAATCCCCGCCGCGCCTTCATTCAAGGCTTCCTGCAGTTTTTCGGCCGATCCGTATCCGCCGGCGAGCCAGAAGGGAACTCTCAGATCGCGCATCTTCGCCAGATCCACCACATCGCGCTCGCCGTAAATTGGCGCCCCGGTTTCATCCAACTGCAGTTTGCCGCGCGGCGGAGCGTTGTGCCCCCCAGCCGTTGGCCCTTCGATGATGAAACCATCCACCCGCCCATTGCTCTTCTTCAGCAGCGTGACCGCCAAGGTGTTGGAAGCAATGATCGCCAGAAACTTCGGGCGCCGCAGCGCCGACAGCTCCCGCTCCATGTAATCGCGAGGATCGAAGCGCATCGTTGTATCCAACTCGGGCGTTGCGCCTGAGACATATAAAGGATAGGTCGCCGCCTCATGGTTGACGTAAAGATCCAGAATTCCCGGGATGCGCATCGGAATGCCCGCACCCATCAGTATGTAATCCACGCCCGCCAGCATCGCTCCATAGATCGACGCCAGATGCGGAACCTGGATCTTTTCCAGGAAGTTAATTCCAACCGGGTGCGAGTGTCCATGCCGCGCCAGAAACACTTCCACGAAGTTCGAAACGATAAACAGCTCCTGCAATTCACGCGAGCAGTCTTTCAAATGCGGCGGCAGCTTGCGATAGGGAGCTTTGGCGGGCTTGCCGCCTTCAATGAAGTAAGTTTCTAAAATCCGCTTCGCCATTTCGGGAAACGGAAAGTGGCTCAGGGCGTAACGCATGTGGCCGCCCGGGTCGCCATCTTGCAACCGGCGCGCCAACACCTGGTCCAGCGCCGTCCCCGAAACCACACCCAATTGGCCTGCCGCTGACACCGTCCGTGCCAGCCGCCAATTCGAAACCGCAACACCCATACCGCCTTGGATAATTCTCGGTAGGTCCATACTTCCACTATGATACAGAGAATTGAGGCGAATTGTAATAGTTTCGTATTCTTTTATCTGAATCGAAGGCGCGCGTACTTCTGTGCCGCATTCTGTTCATTTACCAGTGCCCAAAACGGAAATGGATAGATCCGGCTCCGCAGTGGGTTCTCCGCATCGTAAACCACCGAAATCGTCCCGCCTACTCCCGGTAAACCACTGACTCCCTGGCACTTGCCCTTCATTACGGAACCGTTCAGAATCACATACTCGTAATGGACAATGGATGCCTCCTGCGTCCTCGTGAATTTCGTGATCACGCCAGGCCCAAGTCTCCCTTCTTCAAGCAGTTGCTTCTGCCGCGCCATGCTGCCGTAAACCAACCCGCCCGCCGCTGCCAGCACCACAGCCGGAATGAGCAGAATCCACGCCTTTGACTGGCGTTCCGGATGCTTTCGATCCTTTACCCACTGATTTTCAGCCGCCAACAGCAGCGCAATCGGGCCGCCAAACATAATCAGGAAGCACAAAACCCTGATGCCTATGCCCTGCGCCGTTATCCGAACCTCTCGCGGCCGCGAACGCGCCAGCGCCCCAGGCGCCGACCACGTGGCCTTTAACTCTTCAATCTTCGCTCGTTCCATCGGAACCCACTCCCTGTGGCGGACTCTCCGGCTTCTTCAGCCGCCCCGAATCCGCCAGCGCCTTGCGCAAAACAAACTCGATCTGCGAATTCAAACTGCGCAGGTCCCCGTCGGCCCAGCGTTGCATCGCCTCGTGGATCGCCGGGTCCAGCCGCAGCAAAAATGGTTTCTTTTGCGCCATCGTTCCTTCTACTGATAAAGCGTTCCCGTATTGACGATGGGCTGTGCGTCGCGATCGCTGCACAGGACCACAAGCAAGTTGCTCACCATGCTCGCTTTACGCTCTTCGTCCAACTGCACCACGCCCTTGGAACTCAATAGATCCAGTGCCATTTCCACCATCCCTACCGCGCCTTCCACAATCTTCTGCCGTGCCGCGATGATCGCATTGGCCTGCTGCCGCCGCAACATCGTGTTGGCAATCTCCGGAGCATACGCAAGATGGCTGATTCGCGCTTCAATCACTTCCATGCCAGCCGTCGTCAGCCGTTCCTGAATTTCGTCCCTCAGTTTGTGGGCGATTTCCACCACCGACATCCTCAACGACATGCCCTCACCATGGGAATCATAAGGATACGAAGTGGCCAGAATGCGCACCGCCGACTCGCTCTGCACATGCACAAACTGTTCATAATCATCCACATTGAACAGCGCCTCGGCCGTTTCCACCACCCGCCATACGATCACCGATGCGATCTCGATCGGGTTGCCATCCTGGTCATTCACCTTCAGCTTAGAGCTCTCAAAGTTGCGCACCCGCAGCGAAACGCGCCGCCGCGTGGTCAAAGGATTCACCCACCAAAAACCCGCTTCCTTCATGGTTCCCACATAGGAACCGAATAATTGGACTACCTTTGCCTCGTTTGGATTCAACACCGTGCAGCCAAACAGGCACACAAACTCCAAACCTAATGCGACTAGCAAAGCGATCATCATTGGAAAGGGGTGCTCTGCGTCTTTCCCAGTCCTGATCAGCATGGCAACCGTGCCAGCCGCCGCCGCGATCAATACGGCCATCATGACCCATCCATTCACGCCAGACATCTGCTTTTCTCGTAACATGCACATTCTCCTTATGTGACATCATTATGATATCACTTTGATTGCATTTGTCAATCCCCAATGTGGGGCAGATTGGTAATCTGCGGCCGATTGGCAATCGGCCTTCCGGAACTGACTTAGCGTTTACGGGCGTCAACCGCTCCTCATCCGATAGTGATAGACTTAGCTCCACGGAGGACTCAGTTCGCCGTGCGTCTCACCTTGTTACTTTGCTCTATCGCCGCGTGCCACGCGGCAACTATTACTGGCTTCGGGCCCGTCACCGGTTCCGGAACCGGAAGCCTCGTTTCAGTCACAACGCCGTTTATCAATAACGACAACGTGATTGGCCCCTCGCAGAATGAGTTTGTATTTCAGTTGACCGTGACTGGATTCGGCTCCATTCATCACCCGATAACGGGCATCGATACCGGAGGCACTACGGAATACCAGGTAACCGCGGGAATAACCAACGGTACTTCCCTTCCAATTGTGGGTTGGCTTTTCAACCTTCCTGGCAGCCCCTATGACTTCGACTATCTCAACTTCGACAGCCCGGATCTAAGCAACTTGGGCTGGACCGTAAACAATCACACCGATAGCGCACTTCTGTTCATGGGAGGCCCGTCTCTCTCGCCCGGCGCATCGATGATCTTCTCCATCGCTATAGATGTGCCGTTTTGCAATTCAGCCAATTGCGACTTCAGTAGCACCCCGATATTCGCCTCCGGTACCGCGCCTGAGCCAGGTACGGCAGCTCTTTTGGCTCCGGCCTTGCTCGGCTTACTCGTATTCCGCAAGCGCCGCATATAGCATTCAGCGAATATGCGCTTTTGGATCACCAAAAACAGCGAGCTGCCGGTGCGCGAACAGTTGGTCCGGCAGGTGCTTTTGGGCATTCTGAGCGAAGATCTGCCCCCGGCCAAAAACTCCCAAGTGTTCGCGCGTTGGCCCGCCGCAACAGCATCCATGCCAACACGGTAAGTGCGGCGTATCACGATCTGCTCGAAAAAGGCTGGCTTGAGTTGCGCCGCGGTAGTGGTCTATACGTCCGCCCTCTGCAGCAGGCCGCCGAACCGCTGGACCGAATTCTGCAAGATTTGTTGAAAGCCGCACGCACCATGGGCTATGAGCCCGAGCATGTTTTGCAAAGGTTGCACCAAATGGTCCGGCCCGTACGATACGAAACCGTTGTGGTCGCTGAGGATGATCCGGCTCTACGAACCATTCTGTGCGCCGAGATCGTAGAAAAGCTGGGGATTCCGGCTGTCGATGAAGCGCCGCCAGGTGGTAATTCCATCGTTGTAGCCCTTGCCACTCGCCTGCCAAAAGTTCGAAAACAATTGCCCGCAGGACTCTTCTGCCTCCCGCTGCGGCTACGCTCCGTACCCGCATCGCTCGAGGGGCAGACCAGGCCGGCGCCGGACACGCTGATTTCCATCGTCTCCGCCTCCCAGGAGATTCGCTTCTGGGCACGGGCCATGCTGCTGGCTGTAGGACTTGAGCCGGATGGCTTGCAGGAGGTGGGTGCAAACCAGGAAGGCTGGCGCGACCGCTTGGGAAGCCGGACTGTGGTCGTCACCGACATTTTGACCGCCCGCGAATTGCCTGCCGGCTGCATCGCAAAAGTGTTTCGCATCATCGCAGATTCCTCATTGGAAGAGCTGAGGCAGCTTTGCGTTGTGACGCCCCCATAAAGTGCCACAGCCACAGCCCCACGACAGCGCGCCTCAGCTTATGCTTGGGCTATGAAACTGCTCAAACAATTTCGATTTCCCACCATCGTACTTGCCGCCACCGCCGCCGTATTTGCCGATAACACCGTAGAAGCCCACTGGTCCCAAGAATGCCGCGTAGCGGACGGCAAACAACTGATGCTCACCACAACCGATGGCCAGCAGATAAACGGATACTGCTTCCGCGTCAACGCCGATACCCTTGCCCTCAAAACACTCGACAAGCACACGGTGACCATTGCGCGCAAGGCGATTGCGGGAATGCGCTTGCGGACAGAACGCGGGCGTCAGGTGGCGGCGCTTGGAAAGGGTGTTCGGGCCGGCGTGCACCAGGGCCATATTTGGCTCTTCTCGCCGCATGCCATTGCCGGTCTGATCGCAATTCCGTCCACGCTCGCCTGGGGCGCAATGTCGCTCCCATTTTGCATTCTGGGAGATATCGGCGCACCCAATGTGCCGGATAAGGACCTCAAACTGGTCGCCGACAAGACGGCACCGTAGCCGGTCACTGCCTTTCGGAAAATATGTTAACCATATCTTTCCATAACTTACAAGTTTTCACCGAGTACCTCTCGTACGTATCTATGCCAAACTTGAAATCGAAGCACGTGGGTCTGGCCAGACCGCTTCCGCTGCATTACGATGTCCCCGTGGGCCGGGCAGTATCTATCGGTCCTTACAGATTGCCGCAGACTTATATCAAAGAGGACACAGCGCACAGGCCGACGGGCTCATAGCCCGTCGAGTCCGTTGTGCGCATTAAGCAATAGAGGGGGCACGAGACTAGTC
>CAIRSA010000048.1 GCA_903881085.1 uncultured Acidobacteriia bacterium | reverse complement strand
TCCGGCCATGGCGCGCCGCTCAGCACCCACTGTTCAATGCCCGTGATCTCCGCCGCCGAAAGCTTCCCGCCAGGAGGCATCTTCAAGCCGCCCTCCTGCCGCACCGCCTTCACGATCCAATCCAACCCAGGACCGCGATTGCCACCCTCAACCAGAGCGGCCTTCGAAGCCAGCGACAAACCGCTGGCGCGAGACTTGTCGTTGTGGCAACCCTGGCATTTACCTGCGAAAACAGGCCGCACATCGCGCTCGAAGTCCTGCGCGCACAAAGCGGCGAGAGCCGCGAAAAACAAAATGAGCCGTGTCATGCTTGGGGAGATTATATCCCAACCATCGCACTTGACAGTCCGCCCGGCTTCGATTATACATAAGTATGCACTCACATATTACATTCGGATACCCCTGGCAGATCTTCTATGGCCATCTCATACTCACCTGCATCCTGGCTCCTCTGCTGTGGCTGGCCTTCAAACGCGGCTGGCCTGTATGGGTCCGAATCACTTTCGCGCTTCTTACCTTTTGGGCAGTCAGCGCCGCCGCGGTTGTCCACTTCGAATTTGGTTTGGACCGTGTCCCCGCCCTGACAACCGAATCGTTTCTTAAATCAGGTACAGGCAAGGTGCTCGACATGGGCGCCGGCACCGGCCGCTCGTCGATCATGGTGCTGCAGGCCCGCCCCAATGCCACGCTCGTTGCACTCGATCAATTTGGCGCGTCCTATGAGCAACACTTCGGCGAGGCTGGCGCGCCACAACAGGTATTGGACATCGGGCAGAAGCGCCTCCATGCGAATTTCGAAGCGGCCGGAGTCGACCAGCGCGCGTCGATCCTGCAAGGCGACATGCGCAAGATGCCAGTCGAAACCGCATCCTTCGATGCAGTCGTCAGCGCCTATGCCATTGACCACCTCAACCGAGAAGGCCGCCACGCTGCGATCTCAGAAGCCAACCGCGCCCTCAGGCCGGGTGGCGAATTTCTCTTGATCGTCGTCACCAAGGACTTCTGGCTCAATTACACCTTCGGGCCGTTGATGCTGCACGGCCGCATGCCCTCGCAGCAATCCTGGATTGACGCGTTGGAAAAATATGGTTTCCAGGTTATTGAATCAGGCACGCCGCCGGGTACACTTTATTTCCTTGCCAAAAAGAAATAGTCGCACCGCCAGATGCGAGGATGGTTGTGAATGGGCAGAAAGAAAACTCTCTCCGATGAGGAACTTTTAGAAGTTGCACGCCAGGAGTTTCTTACCAACGGCATCGGAACCTCTACAAAATCAATAGCCCAAAAAGCAGGCATATCCGAAGGTGTCATCTTCCAGCGCTTCCACACAAAGGAGGAACTCTTCTTCGCTGCCATGACGCCGCCGCCGGTAGATGTCAACAAAATCATGCGGCATCCCGGCGCCGAAGGCTACGAACTGCTGGAAAAGATCACCTTCGCCATGCTCGAATACTCGCGCGAGATGCTGCCTGTGTTGACACCACTCACGACGCATCCGTCGTTCAAGTTCGAAGAGTTCACGCAGCGAAATCCATCGTCGCCGTTGTTCACACTGCGCAATGAACTCACCGCGTTTTTCGCCCGCGAAAAAGCCGAAGGCCGCCTCGCCGATGTCTTACCCGGCGCTGCGGCCCTGCTGGTCTGGTCCACGGCACATACCATTGCCTTCTTTGAAAGCCTTGGCGCGCACGGCGGAAAGTTCGATACTGAAGTAATCCGCGCCACTATCCGCGCCATGTGGCAAGGCCTGGCGCCTACTGCTTCGCCGGCTTCCGCCCCACCCGTTTCATCACGCCGTAAACGCCATTCATAACGGTCTCTTCCACATTCTCATCGAAAGGCCCAGGCTGCCCATAGTAGATCATGCTGTCGACGGCTTCGTACCCGCCCTCTTTCAGCACTCGAACGGAAGGAATGTAACACATCACGTCGTTGGAATACCCGGCCACTATGATGTGCTCGCCGGGAAACTCTTTCTTGATGCGCAGATCGTAATCGACAACCACCTCACCACCCAGCGTAACCATGGTCAGCACCTTGCCAAAGCGCAGCGCCTGCACTGGATACGGCGTGCTGCGGATCGGCCGCCGCTCATCGTATAGCTTTAGCATCAGTTCCGCCCGCCGCACCTTGGCCCGCAGTTTGTCCTTCAGGTCTTTCTCATAAAGTTCGCGGTCATGTGCCTTGAAGGTCAACTGCGTCACGTTGTAGGCCGCCTGCACCGGCCCGGCGATCGAATCCATCTTGCCGTCAATCACTTTCGACACCGCATCCGCAAGCTGCTTGCCGTACTGCATCGCCTGTTCCACTTTGCCTCGCGGATTCGGGTTTTGATCGGCCCCGCACAGGATCATGAACATTGCCGTCGCGCCCGGGTGCGCGCTCTCAAACTCCGATTGTGCGAACCCGGCGTAGTCGCCGTTGACTTGATAAAGATCGCCGCCGAGCGTCGTGTTATGGCACGCATAGCCAAACAGCACGCCGCGCAACTTGCCATCGGGAGTGGTCACGCGGATCACGGGAACGTCTTTATCCATCGGGCCTTTCGGATTGTCGATGTGGGTGGCACTACCTTTGTTCATGCGCCGGTTGAAGCCGAAATCCGCGCTGCCATGCCCCACCGAAAGCACAGCCGGCGCAAGATCACTCAAAGCGGCCGATACAGCCTGGTACAGATTCTCTGTCAGTACCTTTGTGTAGGCATCGATCACCTTCTCATCCTCCGGCTTCAGATCGAACAGCGCCTGCAGATTGCCGCCCACCATCGGCCCTGAATGCGTGTGCGACGCATTGAACACCAGTCGCGAGCGGTCAATGGAAAACTCCTTCGCCACGCGCGCCGCAACCATGTCGGTAACCATGCGCGACAGCCCAATCAGGTCGGTGGTGACGATCACCGTTTTGGCACCCTTGGTGTCCTGAATCGCCAGCGCCTTCGCCCAAATCGGCTGCAAGACACCTTCGGAAGGCTTGGTCCGCGCCGCATATCCCGAAAGATAAATCGGCGACTTCGGCGTGATGTTCACGCGCGCGAAGCCGGCCTTCATCGTCGCCGCATCCATCTGTGCGGCCATCGCAACAACCAATAAAAGTGATTTCATCAAATCCAAACCTTAACCGGCTCCCCCTGCGGATGCGTCAAATCGCAAAGCGGCCCTTCGGAAAAATACATCGGATCCATTTTCGCCATGTAGTAAAAAGGCAAGCCCTCGAACGGCAAAATGTCCGGCCCAGGCTGATACACAATCACCGCCAGTGCCACCACCTTCGCACCATTCGACTCCAGCAGCGCCTTCAACTCCGTGAGCTTCTTACCGGTACGCAAAATATCGTCTACCAGCACAACCTTCTCACCCGGATGCTGTTCCAGAAACTGCCGGAACCGCAGCGGCTGATTCTCGTTTGCCTTCTCTGCCCAATACACCTGCTTGGCCCGCAGCGCCTCGCACACGCCAAATGCGACGGGTAACCCGCCTGCATCCGGAGTCACAATGGAAAGCTCGGGAATCATAGCACGAATCTCCGCGTTCGCGCGCAACAAACGGCTCAAACCAACGCTCAAAGTCTTCGCGTGTTGATAGTAGCGAAACGCCAACGGCACCTGCAAATACTGATTCGAGTGCATGCCGTTCGTATAAAGGAAATGGCCTTCGCGCAACGCGCCGGTCGAACGCAGCAATTGAATCACTTCTTCCTGAGTCGGTATCAGATGCATAAAATCAGTGAGCTCCTTTTCCAGTCACCACCTGCGGGATCGTACGCAGCATTATCTTCCAGTCAAGCGCCAATGACCATGTGTCGATGTACTCCATGTCGAGTTTCATCCATGTATCGAAATCCAGCGAATCCCGCCCATTTACCGCCCATAAACAGGTCAACCCAGGACGCATTCGAAGCCGCCTGCGTTGCCATCGCTTATATTGTTCCACTTCTTCCGGCACAGCGGGACGTGGCCCCACCAGCGACATGTCCCCGCGCAATACGTTCCATAGCTGCGGCCACTCATCGATTGAGAACTTGCGCAGAAACTTGCCGACACTCGTCAACCGCGGATCGTTCGCAATCTTGAACGCCGTTGTTTTCTGGTTCAAGTGTTGCAACTCAGCCTTCTGCTGCTCTGCGTCTTCACACATTGACCGGAATTTATAGAAGACGAATTGCCGCCCGTTCAGCCCGCATCGAGTTTGCCTGAAGATCGCCGGCCCCGGAGACGTCATGCGAATCGCAATCGCAATCAAGGCCATCAAGGGAGCGATCAGCAGTAATGACGCACCAGCAAGCAGGAGGTCCAAGGCCCGTTTGGCAAGCAGTTGGAGTTCATCATGCGGAGCTGCGGAAAACGTCAGCAGCGGCGCCGGCCCTAACCTGTCCAGATAGACCTGACTGTTTACGTGAGGGAAAAAGTCCAACGCCACGCGCGTCCGCACGCCCTCTTCATCGCACAACAGAAAGATCTCCTCCAACTCCGCCAACTGGTCGCTCCGCACCGCGAAGATAATTTCGTCGATCACCTGCTGGCGCAGTAACTCGCCGATCTCTTCCACCGATGGCCGGTCACTCAACTGCGCAGCCAGCCGGATGCCATAGCGCGAGGACTCTTCCAGTAGAGCCGTCAACCTTGCCGCGTTCTCTCCCCTGCCCGCCACGGCAACATAATGCAGCGCGCCAAAACGCTTGCGGATCATACCGGCGATGGGTGTCAAGTTCAACCGGAACAGCGACAGCAGAATCCACGAATAGACAACGAAAAGACCCAGAAATCCACGGCTCAGATCGAGCCGTAACATGTATTCAATCAGCAGAACCGCAATGCCGCCCACCGCGCACTGCCGGAATGTTTCGCGCAGCACCGTCGCCGGCCGCGCCGAATCCAAGCGGTTATGCACGCCCAGCCATCGTCCGGCAAATAGATACACCGATGCAGAACCTACCAGCAGAAGCAGCTTGACGGGCGATTCGAGATAGAAGACGAACCGCAGGCCCAGCCAGACACGGGTATGGTATGCCAGTTCAAAGGCCAGCGCCGTCAGCGCCACGTCGGAGAGGCCAAGAAAAAAACGTAGTTTCCGGTGATGGCGGCTGAACACTTTCGACTTCAGAATATCATGCCCGCCCATTCGCTGACTTCAGTAGGGCGGGCTTCAGCCTGCGCTGGACTTCAGTCCAGCTCCTCGTGGTATCCTAGTGTTTGCTAACCTAGTGTCCACTAACACACGACCCAAGCTGACCCGTGAGGCCCGCCGCGCCTCCATTGTAAAAGCCGCCGCGCAGCTCTTCGCCGCACAGGGCTTCCGTGGCGTCACCACGCGCGAACTGGCCGCGGCAGCGGGCATCTCCGAACCCGTGCTCTACGAACACTTCAAAACCAAGCGCGATTTGTACAGCGCCATCATTGAAGACAAGCACAGCGCGGCGCAGTGCGTGCTGGAACAGCGCCTGCAAGCCTTTGACAAAAGCGGTGACGACCGCGGCTTCTTTCTCCAACTGGCCAACGCTATCTGCGATTACGTTTCCAAGGACCAGACATACAGCCGCATCATGTTATACGCCTCACTGGAAGGCCACGAACTGGCCGACATCTCGTTCAAGCAAAACGCCACCTGGTTCTATAATTTCGTCTGCGAAAATATCCGACGCCGCCAAAAGACCGGAGCATTCCGCGACATCGACCCCATGCTCGCCGCCCGCGCCTTCGCCTGCATGATCCACGAATACAGCCTCTACGATCTCAACTTTGGCTTCAAAGTAGTCAAGCTCAGCAAAAAGAAAACCATCGAAGGGATGGTTGACATCTTCTTAAACGGAATTGCCGCTAAATGAAAACATATATCTTTCTCTTTGCTCTTCTCGCATCGTGCGCCAAGAGCCCGAAGCCAGATGCATCCGCCGCGAAGAAGGCGTTCGACCCTATCGCGGTCAAGGTCGCCACGGTGGAAAAGCGAACCACCGAAAAATCCATCTCCGTCACGGGCACGCTCAACCCTGACGAAGCCGTAACGGTCAGCTCCGAAGTGGCCGGCCGCGTCACGAAGATCAATGCCGACTTCGGCCAGACCGTGCGCAAAGGCGATGTCGTCGCGGAGCTAGATCAACAGGAATACGAATGGCAAGTGGAGCGCAGCCGTTCCGCCCTCGCCCAGGCCCTCGCCCGCCTCGGCCTCACGCCTGAGCAATCCTCCGCACCGCCTGAATCCACGGCCGCCATGCGCCAGGCCAGAGCCCAACTGGAAGATGCGAAGTCGAAATTCGATAGCGCCGCAAAACTCGTAAAGTCCGGTGACGTCTCGCAAGAACGCTACGTCGAAATGGAAAAGAGCTATCGCGCCCGCCAGGCCGCCTTCGATCAGATGCACGACGATCTGCGCACCCAATGGGCTTCCATCCAGGCCCTTCGCGCCGAATTGAACATCGCCGCAAAGCACCGCTCCGACACGATTATCCGCGCTCCCTTTGATGGCATTGTCGCCTCTCGCGCCGTCTCGCCCGGCCAGTACATGAAGGAGAACACGCCCATCATGACCTTGGTGAAAATGTATCCGTTGCGCCTGCGTCTCGATGTCCCTGAAACAGGCTCCGGAGCAGTGAAGATCGGCACCGCGCTCACCTTCACAACCGACGCGATCCCCAACACCGAGTTCCGCGCCGTCGTCCGCGAACTCAACCCAACGCTCGATGCGAAATCGCGCACGCTCAGCGCCGAAGCTCGCCTCTCATCGGGCGATGCGCGCCTGCGCCCAGGCATGTTCGTGCAAGTGAAACTCGTCACGGTCCCGCGCTCAGAAGTCGTTGCCGTCCCCAAGTCCGCTATTTACTCCATCGCCGGACTTACGAAACTATTCGTACTCCAACAGGGCAAAGCGAAAGAGATCCGCTTCCTGCCCGGAATGGATCTGGGCGACTTCATCGAAGTCCCCGCCGGCACGGTCAACCCCGGTGACACTGTCGCCACGTCGAATTTACCCGCCCTTACTGACGGCGCAGAGGTCAAACGGTAGCCATGCAGAAATTAGCCGAACTCTGCATCAAACGTCCCGTCTTCGCCAGCATGCTGATCCTGATGCTGGTGGTGTTGGGACTCGACGCCTATCGTAAACTCGGCGTCGACTTCTTCCCCAAGGTCGAATTCCCCATCATCAACGTCACCACCGTGCTCAAAGGCGCCTCACCGGAAGAGGTGGAAACGCAAGTCACCAAGCGCGTGGAAGAAGCGGTCAACACCATCAGCGGCATCGACGAACTGGTCTCCACCTCCGCCGAAGGTCTCTCACGCGTCAGCGTCCGCTTCCTGCTCGATAAAGACGCCGAAGTCGCCGCCCAGGAAGTGCGCGACAAAATCGCAAGCATCCTCGGCCAGTTCCCCAAAGACATCGAACAGCCGGTAATCGAAAAACTCGCTACCGATGCCACTCCCGTCATCACCGTGGTTGTCTCCAGTCCGCGCACCTTGCGCGAAACCACCAAGACCGTCGACGACCGCATCAAGAAGAACATTGAATCGCTCTCCGGCGTCGGCCAGGTACGCTTCACCGGCGAACGCCAGCGCCAGATTCAGGTCGTGCTTGACCCTGAAAAGACCTACTCCTACGGCCTCAACGTCGATCAGATCCGCTCCGCCCTCGCCGCACAGAACGTGGAAATCCCCGGCGGCCGCCTCGATCAGGGCTCACGCGAAGTCTCCCTTCGAACGCTCGGCCGCGTAGAAAAACCGAAGGACTTCGAGCGCATCGTAGTCGCCTCCGTCAACGGCGCGCCCGTGCGCATCGGTGACATCGCAACCGTCGTCGATGGCGAAGAAGAGCCGCGCTCGCTCGCCCGCCTCGACAGCCAGGACGCGGTGGTGCTCGAAATCCGCAAGCAGTCCGGCACCAACACGCTCGACGTAATCAACAACATTAAGGGGCGCATCGAAGAGATCCGCGGCACGCTCCCGCGCGACTTCCAGATCACCTACACCGGCGATCAGTCGCTCTTCATCGAAGAGGCCTTCAAAGCGGTGCAAGAGCACTTGCTGCTGGGCGGCATCCTCGCCGGCGTCATCGTGCTGCTATTCATGCGCAACTGGCGCTCCACGCTCATCGCCGCAATCGCCATCCCCACGTCCATCATCTCCACCTATACGTTGATGAACATGATGGGCTTCACGCTAAACCAGATCACCATGCTTGCCCTCACGCTGATGGTCGGCATCGTGATTGACGACGCCATCGTCGTGCTCGAAAACATCTTCCGCTTCATGGAAGAAAAAGGCATGGGGCCAGTGGAAGCAGCCATTCGCGGCACCGCCGACATCGGCCTCGCCGTGCTCGCCACCACGCTCAGTCTGGCCATCATCTTCATCCCCGTCGCCATGATGGGCGGCATCGTCGGCCGCTTCATGTCGAGCTTCGGCTACACCGCAGCTTTCGCCATCATGGTCAGCCTGCTGGTCAGCTTCACGCTCACGCCCATGCTCTGCTCGCGCTATTTGAAGGCCACGAAGGTTGAGGAAGGTCACACCACCAAAGACACCTGGCTTTTCAAAGCCACCGCCATTCCCTATGGCTGGATGCTGCGCTGGTCCATGCGCCACCGCTGGGTGATCGCACTTATCTCGCTGGGCATCATCTATTCGTCCGGACCCTTGTTTATGAGCATCGGAAAAGATTTTCTGCCGCAGGACGATCAAAGCGAATTTGAAATTCTCGTCCGCATGCCCGTCGGTTCTTCGCTCAGCGGCACCACCAGCATGATGGCCGAACTGGAAAAAGAAGTGAAGCAATTGCCCGGTCTGCGCAACATGCTCACACGCATCGGCAACGACGATCGCCGCCAGGTCGATCGCGGCAGCATCCTCGTCGAACTCGTTCCTATCGAAAGGCGCAAAGAATCGCAGAAGGAGATCATGGAACTGGTGCGCCGGCGCCTCAGCCGCTATAAGGATCTGGTCATCGGCGTGCAGCCTCCCGGCCTCATCTCCGGCGGCGGCCCCAACCAGGCTGTGCAATTTTATCTGCAAGGCCCCGACCTCGCGCAGCTGGAAAAGTACACCAACGCCGTGAAGAAGCGCGTTGCTGAAGTTCCCGGCGTTACCGATCTCGATAGCACCTATGAAGGCGGCAAGCCCGAAGTGCGCGTGCGCATCAATCGCGACAAAGCCGCCGACCTCAACGTGAGCGTAGCCTCCATCGCCACGGCCATGCGCACGCTTGTCGCAGGCGACGACCAGGTAACAACCTATCGCGAAGGCGACGACCGCTATGACGTGCAACTCCGCGTGGAGCCGCAGTTCCGCAATTCCGAACAGGCCCTCTCTCGCTTGTACGTGCCATCGTCCACGCTCGGCAACGTATCGCTCGCCAGCGTCGCCTCGCTCAAGGAATCCACCGGCCCAACGGCCATCGATCGTTACAACCGCCAGCGCCAGATCATGATCACCGCCAACTTGATCGGCGGCCAATCGCTCAGCACCGTTCTCAAAGCCGCGACCGACGCTGTCACCGAACTCAACCTGCCGCCCGACTACAAGAGCGGCCCCGTCGGCACCAGCAAGGAACTCGGCCGCGCCGGCGCTGCCTACGGCCTGGCCATGCTGCTTTCGCTGCTGTTCATGTACATGATTCTCGCCGCGCAGTTTGAAAGCTTCATCGATCCCATCACGATTCTGCTCAGCCTGCCGCTGTCGATTCCCTTCGCGCTGATCTCGCTCTACCTGATGAACGAGAACTTTTCGATCATCTACACCTCGGTCGGCATCCTCGTTTTGTTCGGCATCGTGAAGAAGAATTCGATCCTGCAAATCGATCACATCAAATCCCTTCGCGCCGAAGGCGCCACACGCATGGAGGCCATTTTGCAGGGCTGCGAAGATCGTCTCCGGCCAATTTTGATGACCACCGCCGCGCTTGTCGCGGGCATGTTGCCGCTCGCTCTCGGCGGCGGCGCAGGCTCCGGCACGCGCCGCACGGTAGCCATTGTAGTCATCGGCGGACAGACGTTGTGCCTGCTGCTTACATTGCTCGTCACGCCGGTCGCCTATTCGCTATTCGACGACCTCGCGCAACTGCACCCGTTCCGCCGCCTCGGCCGCTTGCTCCGTCTGCGCGGCGCAACGGCGGCAATCATTCTACTGGCCGCGTTGCTGGCGGCCCCGCTCACCATGGCACAGACTCCGGCCCGCGTCGGCGTCTCCGCCATCGAACACAAACTCTCGCTCAAGGACACCATCGAACTCGCCCTCCGCAACAACCTCGACATCGAAATCGAACGCACCAACAACGCCGTCGCCTTGCAAGCCATCAAGGCCGCCCGGGGCTCGTTCGATCCCATCCTTCGCTTCAACCCCAGCGCAGAAGCACGCAACACACCGACCACTTCGGTGCTGCAAGGAGCCGGCGGCAAGCTCTCTGAAAACTTCGTCAACGCCAACTTCTACTACTTGCAAAAGACGCCCTGGATGGGCTCCAGCGTCAACGCGGCTTTTGAAAACTCGCGCAACACCACCAGCAACGCATTTTCCAGCGTCACTCCCTTCATCAACTCGCGACTGTCGTTCAGCATCACTCAGCCCATAATGCGCAATCGCCTCATCGATCGCGACCGCGCCGAAATCCGCGTCCGCCAGAAGAACCAGGCCATCTCCGCACTCGACACCGAACTGCGCGTCATCGACGTGCTCGCCCGCGTTGAACAGGCCTACTGGGACCTCTCCGCTGCACGCCAGGACGTGAACGTCACGGCCGACGGCGTAAAACTTGCCGAAGAGCAACTCGCGCGCAACAAGCGCATGATCGAATCCGGCACGCTCGCCCCGGTGGAACTCTCCGCCTCCGTCGCCGAACTGGAACGCCGCCGCGATACGTGGTACGCCAGTATCGGCGCGCTCACCGAAGCCGAGAACAACCTGAAGACGCTGATCGCCACCGGCCGCAACGACACGGTTTGGACAGAGCAACTCGTCCCAACCGACGAAAAACGCGGCACCGCTCCTGAAGTGGCCGACCTCCGCGCAGCCGTAACCACAGCGGTCACCAAGCGCGCCGAACTGCGGCAGCTAACGGAACGCCAGCAATCCAACGGCATTCAAAAGCAACTCAACGCCGATCAACTGAAGCCACAAGTGAACCTCGTCGCCTCCTACAGCGGCAACGGCCTCGGCGGCACGCTGCGCCCCGGCGCCGATCCGTTCACGACCTCGAACGTCGCGCTCTACAGCCGCCTCAACCAGCTCTCCGCCATCAATGGCGTCGCCCCGCTTGCCGCGCCCAGCTTCGGCTCATTGCCCGACACGTTGATCGGCGGCTACGGCACCGCCCTCGCCAACGTCTTCACTGGCCGCTATCAATCCGTGCAGGTGGGCGTAAATGTCGATCTGACGCTGCACAACCGTGCCGCCGAAGCAGGCCTGGAACAATCTGTAATCACTGAGCGCCGCTTGAAACTCGAACAGACCCGCGCCGAACAGATCGTGGAAGCGCAGGTCCGCAATGCAGCGCAGGCCCTGCAAACAGCCCTGCAGCGCACTGCCGCCGCCGAAGCCGGCGCCAAAGCATCGAAGGAAAAGTTGGATAGCGAAGTGCGTTTGTTTCAAACCGGCGAGTCTACGAACTTTCTCGTACTCACGCGACAGAATGAATATCTCGACTCGGCCCACCGCGCCTTATCCGCACACCTCGATTACAACAAGTCGCTCTCAAGGCTCGATCAGGCGCTCGGAACCACGCTCGAAACACATCGCGTCAGTTTGAAGTAAGGGTCAATTTGAAGAAACGGCTTTGCGCGCGGCCATGTCAAACCATGCGCCGCGCTCCAGAAAGTAGTACGGCTTGCCGTGCTCGTAAATCGCAACCTTGCTTTCGCCCAGCACTTTGAAACGATCGCCGATCACTTCAATCGCCGTCGCTTCGTCAATACCAATGCCCAGCAAATGCGGATGCGTATTCACCACTTGCACCAGATCCTTCACGCGTCCGCGCTTGATCAAATGCTGATCGACGGCAACATTGCGAAGCAAGCCAAAGCCCTCTTCGTAACCCCTGGCCATCATCACCTGGTTACCCTCGCGCGCCCCGCGCACTAGATAGGAACCAATGATCGTCGCGCCCGCCGATGAGCCGGCGATCACGCCGCCGCGCGCCAGCAACGCTTCCAATTCGCGATGCGTCTTCGTGCCAAGATAGGAATCGGCCAGGCGCCACTGCCGACCGCCTGAGATCCACACCGCGCGAGCATTGCGCAACGGAGAAACGAATTCGTCGGTATCGGCAACCTTCCGGCTGCGCGTGTGCAGCAGCTTCACGTTCTTAAATAGCTTTGCTTCGCGCGGGAATTCAGCACCCTCGCCAGCCGTCGGAATCACCACGATTGTGGCATCCTCGCCCCCCGCCAGTTCCAGAAAACGCCCGCGAATTTCAGCACCAACCGTCCCTCCGCCGATTACAATGAGCGTACCCTTCACAGGCCCAACCATCTCCGCGTAAGCCGACGAAATGAACACCAACCCAATAAGTAACCCCATGCCGCTATGATAGCAAGATGTTCTCTTCGCGCCTTCATTGGGACCTTACACCGAACCCACTTACTGAGTTACTCCGCGCCAAACTCGACGCCGGCGAAACTATCCTCGACCTCACCGAATCGAATCCCACGCACGCCGGCTTCACCTACCCTGAAAACCTGCTCGACCCCGACCCGCGCGCCCTGCGCTACGATCCCGCACCGCGTGGAATCGCCTCCGCACGCGAAGCCATCGCCGCATATCAGGGAGTCCCGCCCGGGCGTTTATTGCTCACGGCCAGCACCAGCGAAAGCTATGGCTTCTTATTCAAAATGCTCTGCGATCCCGGCGACGAAATCCTCACGCCGCGCCCCTCTTACCCGCTGTTCGAATTCCTCGCCTCGCTCGAATCGGTGCATGTGAAGCAATACCCGCTCGCCTATCACGAAGGCTGGTGGCTCGACTTCGACGAGCTTCTGCGCATGGTCACGCCACGCACCAAAGCCATCCTGCTGGTGAACCCGAACAACCCCACCGGTTCGTACTTGAAGAAGACCGAACTCGAACAACTGGTCGCCCTCGCCCACGCAACGGACATGGCCATCATCTCCGATGAAGTCTTCGCCGACTACGCCTTCGAAATGGACGACTCCCGCGTCAGCACTCTCGCCCACTGCAATGACGTGCTTACCTTCACACTCAGCGGCCTCTCCAAAGTCTGCGCGCTGCCGCAGATGAAACTCGGTTGGATCGCTGCCAACGGCCCGCGTCATGAAGAAGCGCTGGAACGCCTGGAGTGGATCGCCGACACGTATCTCTCCGTGTCAACACCTATCCAACTGGCCGCCCCGCGCATGCTCGAAGCTCGCGGCGACGTGCAGCGCCAGATCTGCGAACGCACGCAACAAAACCTCGCCGCGCTCAATGGCCGCCACCTGCGAGTGGAAGGCGGTTGGTACGCAACTATCCCCATGCCGCGCACACGCAGCGAAGAAAGTTGGGTGATGGATCTATTGCGCGAACACAACGTGCTGGTGCAGCCAGGATACTTCTTCGACTTCCAAAGCGAAGCCTTCGTCGTAGTTAGCCTGCTGACAAAGCCCGATGTCTTCGCCGAAGGCATCCGCCGCCTGTTGAGCTTTAGCGAAGACTAAGCAGCTTGCGGAACCGCCCCGCCAGGCCATCGGCCATCCATTGAAAGCCCAAGTCGTTCGGATGCGAGCCATCCACCAGCCCATCGCCCTGCGTCGGTCCCAACAGATCGGTGCCTTCCACCAATTGCAGGTTCGCGTCGCCCGCGGCAATCCGCTGCGAAACCACTTTGCGGATATGCACGCGCATGCTCTCAACATCGGGAGCCGATGCTTCGAGTGACGATTCCCTCGACATGTATATCGGAGTGATCGCCACAATCGGCGTATTCGGATTCTTCTTTCGCACGGTATCGAGGAAGGGTCCGTATACCTGCGCCACCGATTCCAGCGTGCCGTTGTTCTGCGAAAAATCCAGCACGTAAGCCGAAGCCGGAATCGCAGCCACCGCAGCCGCCATCTCAGGCTCACCCTTGCCATTGCCTGAAAAGCCAAGGTTCACAAAATCGATATTCAACTTCCGTCCCAAAATCGCCTGATAACTCATACCTGAGCGGCTCGCGCATCCACCCTGCGTGATTGATGTGCCGTAGAAAACAACCGGCAGCGGCAGAGAGAACTTCTTCGCCGGCGCCAGCTTCGCATCGGCATCAATCCCAATACCCAACACCTTCACGCCCTTGTACAGCGGCAGATACAACACGATTTCGCGCATCGCCACCGGCTTCGCCGAGAAATCGAAATACTGCTTCTCATTCACCTTCGTCTTGCCGGAATCCTTGTCAGCCACGGCCGTGGAGATGTAAGTGCCATCCACATAGGCATCCACGCCTGTCTGCCCGAAGGCGTGCATGTTGGCCATATTCGGCGCGCCCGGATACTCCAGGCGAATCGCCAGCTTTTTTGAGTTGGTGCGGAACCGGATCCGCCCGCCGCTTGGCGATTGCGAAAGGCTCCACACCTCCGGCCGCACCACTGTCTTCAGAGCCAACGGCAGCCTAATCAGCAGGCCGCCATTCTCTTTGTAAGCGGGCAGTCCGTCCACTTCGAACTGATCGTTCGGCAGGGTCATCCACTGCAAGTCCGCCGCGCTAATCAAGGGCAGCGCGGCGGCAATCAAGAAAGCAATCTTAAACCTCACAGATCTTAAACGCCTCCTCTAGCGATTTAATAGGAGTCTTCGATGCAGGCACAAACTCATGCGCGAAGAATCCCTCGTACTTCAAATCCGCAATGGCCGTCGCCACCGCACGCCAGTTCAGTTCCTGTGTGCCATCGATCTCATGCCGGCCAGGCACGCCGCCCGTGTGGAAGTGCCCCAGGTATTGAATATTCTGCTGGATGGTGCGGATGATGTCGCCTTCCATAATCTGCATGTGGTAAATGTCGTAAAGCAGCTTCACTCGCGGCGACCCGACCTGCTTGCAGACCTCCACGCCCCACGTCGTATGATCGGCCATGTAGTCCTTGTGGTCCACTTTGCTGTTCAGCAATTCCAGGTTAATGGTGACGCCCTTATCTTCGGCATACTTCGCCACGCGCTTCAAGCCGATGACGCAGTTCTCAAGCCCTTCGGCATCCGACATGCCTTTCCGATTGCCCGAAAATGTGATCACGTTCGGAATCTTCGCCGCTGCTGCTTTATCAATATTCTTACGCATCTCCGCATCGAGCTTGTCGTGATTCTCTTTGCGGTTATACGCCACCGGAATCGAGCCCGCCCCAGGAGTCATCGCCGGAGTGAGCCCATACTTCTGAATGATGGGCCAATCGGTGTCATTCACCAGATCAATGCCCTTCAGCCCGATGCGCACGGCCTCTTTACAGAGGTCCTCCAACGGCATCTTGCCATAGCACCACTTCGAAACCGACTGCTTCAACCTACCACCGCCAGCAGCCTGGCTGGATTGCATAGAGAGCGCGGCAACGCCCGCCCCCGCGAATAAATTTCTGCGTGTCATATAATGAGTCCGGTCCCATTGTAACGCCAGCGTAGAAGTCAAATCACACTGTTACAGCTCGCCCCGCTTCGCCGCACTCCCCGCCGCCTCCGCCGCGCGATACGCCAGCGCCTGAATCGTCGCAGTCGGCTGCTGCCTCGCACTTGTCACAAAACATCCGCCGTCGACAATAAACAGATTCGGCACATCATGGGCGCGATTGAACCGGTTTACCACCGACCGCGCCGGGTCGTTACCCATCCGCGTCGTCCCCATCAAATGCCTGCTGACACCGATATCATCCAGCGGATACTTCCAAACTTTTGTGGCTCCCGCGGCCTCCAGAATCTCCACCTGCCGCTGCTGGATCCACGCCAGATTTTTCGCATCGTCGGGATGCAGTTGATAAGTGATCCGTGGAACGGCTAATCCCCACGCATCCTTCACCGTCGGATCCAGATCCAACACGTTCGATTCCACCGGCAGCGAAGTCGCATGGGCCAACGTCGAAAACGTGTGCGTGAAATACTTGCCAAGCAACTTCTTGTACTCCGCGCCCCACTTCGGAGCATCCGGCGGCAGTCCGTCCAGCCCGAAACTAATGGGCTGCCAGTCGAACCGCGCATCGATCCCCGCCCCGCCATAGAAGCCGCGCTTCGGATCGGCGGCATAATAATCGTGAATCAGCCGCGACACCTGCACGCCCTTGTACTCATCCAATGGATGATCAAACAGGCCGCTGGCGAATCCACCCAGATCCCACATAAAATTCTTCCCCACCATACCGCTGCTGTTCGCCAGACCATGAGGAAAGCGCTTCGATCCAGAAAGCAACAACAGCTTCGCCGACTCCACGCCATTGGCCGAAAGCACCACGGCACGCGAACGTTGAAACACCTCGCGCCGCTGCGCATCGAAATACACCGCGCCCGTCACGCGCCCCGCATCGTTGCTTTGAATTCGCCGCACATAACATCCAGAGCGGATCTCGCACTTGCCGGTCTTCTCGGCCATTGGAATCACCGACGCCAAAGTGCTCGACTTCGCCCGCATCTCACAACCAAACATCTCGCAAAACCCGCAATGCGTGCATGCACCACGGCCACGATACGGTTGCGACAGGATGGCCATCGGAGACGGAAACGGATGCAGCCCCAGCTTCTTCGTCGCCCGCTCAAACAACACGCCTGACGACTTCACTGGCAGCGGCGGCAGCGGATACGGCTTTGACCGCGGCCCTTCAAACGGATTCGCGCCCGCGAGTCCAGAGATGCCCAACTCCCATTCGGCCTTCGTGTAGTAGGGCTCCAGTTCGTCGTAGGTCACCGGCCAATCAGCAAAGCTGCTGCCCGGAACATTGCCAAACACACTGCGCTCGCGAAAATCATCTGGATGAAACCGCCAGTAATTGGCCGTGAAATGCACGCTACCGCCGCCCACCAGCCGCCCGTAGTCATAGCGTTGTTCCACCTTCGCAGTCTCGGACGCCTTTGCCCGATAGGTGCTGGGCTGCATCTTCGGATCGTTGGCAATCGCATGTTGATAAGCCACGCCGAACTCATCGTGCTTGAAGTCTTTCTCCTTGACATACGCACCCTGTTCCAGCACGACCACGGAAAAGCCGGCCGTCGAAAGTTCCTTCGCCACCACGCCGCCCGCCGCGCCCGAGCCGATCACCACGAAGTCGACAACCTCGGAAGGTTTGTAGCGGATCATTTCACTTCTCCCGCGTAATAGCCGAATGGAGGCTGATGAATCATCTTATGCTCCAAACCGATGTGCGCCCAGCCTACATGCCCCTGGTTGCCGCCCCACTCCGGCGTGGCCAGAAAACCCATGATGGTATGCGCCCGCACCTGCTTGAAGAATTCCGTCTCTTCCAGGGCCTTCAACAACGCGATCGCCTGCGCATTGTCCAGCGCGGCAATCGTCCGCGACTGCGGAAACAGTCCGGCGCGTTTCTGCTGCGCCTCAACAAGTCCGCTGGCGTAGATCACGCGCTTGTCTTTATCGAAGGTTTCCAGAGCCCGGTCGATAAAGTAAATGCACCCGGCCTCGCGCGCCCCTGGCGTGCCGTCGGATGGAATAATCTGCGCGGCGATCGCTTCGATCTCCGCCGCATCCGCAGGCTTCAAATATCGAAACGCGGCCTTTGAGGCCTTGGCATCATGCGCGTGCTGTTGCGCCATCGCAACGTCTGCAAGCGTAGCCGCGCTTAACGAGCTGAGCAGCATCGACCGTCGAGTCATGGAGTGCATTTATTCAGGTTACTATGGCTCGCGCTCTGCGCAGGGCAGCTTCCCCAAGTGCGGGGTTTGTGTAGTTATGTAGAATGATAGGAATTACTCATGAGTCAGAACGGAGAGTAGCAGATGTCAGAACCCGGCGAATTTACTATGTTGCTTGTCGCCGCGCGTCAGGGGAGCGCCGAGGCCGAACTGCAACTATTACCTTTCATTTATGAAGACTTGAGGCGGATGGCCGGCGCATTGATGCAGCGTGAACGCAAAGATCACACTTTGCAGCCGACGGCCCTGGTTAACGAGGCTTACCTGCGGCTGGTGGGAGGCAACCATGGGACTCCAGAAGATCGGGCGCATTTCTTCGCCATCGCGGCAAATTGTATGCGCCAGGTTCTAATCGATTATGCAAGGAAGCGACTTAGGCAAAAGCGGGGCGGAGAAGGCTTACGAAAAGTCGAGATCGATGAAGCCGTTATGATCAGCGAACAGAAACTGGATGACATACTCGCTATTGATGCTGCCCTGAATCGGCTGTCAACCATCGACCAAAGACAAGGCCGGATTGTAGAGTTGCGTTATTTCTGCGGCATGAGCGTGGAGGAGGTTGCGCAGGTGCTCGGCGTCTCAGAGCGAACCGCGAAGCGCGAATGGAGATTGGCGAAGGCCTGGCTACATAGAGCTTGTCCCAAATTTTCCTTTATACGCAGGGGCATGATTACGCCTCCGAATCGGAATCAAACAAAACGATACGATTTTGTTTGATTCCGTCAAATTCGAGGTTTATAATTTGGAATGCCCTCCCGCTCAAGCG
>CAIRSA010000047.1 GCA_903881085.1 uncultured Acidobacteriia bacterium | reverse complement strand
GCCCGCGTGTTTCCATGTTTTTTGCCGGAAACACGCGGGCTGTCCCCAGGTTTGTGCAATTCAATCTGAGAATTTTCCCGCTGTGATCCCACTTAGGTACTTGTGGTGGAATCATGAAGGAACTCTCAGCGCTTCTTGACCAGTGGCTTACCTTAATCCTGCTCCCGATCGCAGTCTGGGTATTGCTCAGCGGCCTGGATGATCTATTCATCAATTTCGTGTGGCTGCTGAGTTTCTACAGCAGGAAGCGGGACGATCCTTCGCTCGAACAGCTGCGCGAGGAGCCACAAAAGCGCATCGCAGTCTACGTCCCGCTGTGGCATGAAGCGGACGTGATCAGCGACATGGTGGCTCACAACGTCAGCGCCATCCAGTATCGCGACTATACCATTTTTATTGGCGTCTATCCGAACGACTTTGACACTGTTAATGCCGTCCGGAAGCTGGAAACACGCTTCAAAAACGTGCAGATGTCGATGTGCCCGCACGATGGGCCGACCTCGAAAGCAGACTGTCTGAACTGGATCTACCAGCGCATGCTGCTGCATGAGGAGGCTGAGGGCGTGCGCTTCGACATCATTCTTCCGCACGATGCCGAAGACATCATCCATCCGCTTTCGTTTCTTTGGATCAATCACTATAGCGAAAAGTACGACATGGTGCAGATTCCCGTGCTGCCGCTGCCTACGCCTTTCAGCGAATTCACTCACGGGCTTTACTGCGATGAGTTCGCCGAAAATCAGACGAAGGACTTGGCGGTGCGAGAAATTCTCGGCGGCTTCATGCCTTCGTGCGGCGTGGGTACCGGCTTTTCCCGCTGGGCGCTGGAACAACTGGCCGATCGTGAGATGAATCGCATCTTTGACCCATCGTGCCTCACCGAAGACTACGAGAACGGTTTCCGGCTACACGCCATGAAATGCCGCCAGATGTTCGCGCCGCTACGCATGGTGGATGGCGAACCGGTGGCGACGCGTGAATATTTCCCTCGCGATTTTCGCTCCGCGGTTAAACAGCGCACACGCTGGATCACCGGCATCTCCCTGCAAGGCTGGCAGAAGCACGGATGGAAGGGCGGCATTGGGCAAATCTATTGGCACTGGCGCGACCGTAAGGGCCTGATCGGCAATTTCGTCAGCGGCCTGGCCAATGTGCTTTTTATTTACGGGCTGTTTACCGCTGCAACGAGCGTGATGACGGGTCTGCCGTGGGGCCTGATGCGCGCAGCACTAAGATTGCCGCTCCAGTTTCTGCTGCCTGCCACGCTGTTCTGCCAGGTGATTCAGTTGGGTAGCCGCATGTACTGCACTTCGCGTTTTTACGGCTGGTGGTTTGCCTTCGGTGCCATTCCGCGGGCAATCTTCGGAAATTCAATCAATATATTGGCAACCTCATTTGCTATGCTGCAATTCTTACGCGGTTACATCAAAAAGGAACGGATCTCGTGGTTGAAGACAGATCACTCCTATCCAACGCGGGCGGCGTTGACTGCACATAAAACGAAACTTGGCGAAGTGCTGGTGATGAGTAACTACTGCACTCGCGAACAGATGGAGCAGGCGCTTTCGACCAAACCCAAGGACATGCGGCTGGGCGAGCACATGGTGAAGCTGGGTGCGATCACCGAAGATGAGCTATACGAAGCACTCAGCCTACAGCAGAACATCCCCATGGCTGAGTTGGACGCAAAGCATCTTTCGCCGGTGATCTCCCGTGCTCTTCCGGCGCACGTCATCCGCGACTATCATGTGCTGCCGTTTAAGGTGGCGGCCGGCAGCCTGTTTGTCGCTGGCCCGGACCTACCGAACGACGATCTGCACAAGGCTCTGCGCGAGTTCACCCGGCTGGAGATCCGGTTTGAATTGATTACGCAAAGTAATTTCGATTTGTTGAAGGCAGCAATTAGCGTATAGTCCGTGGACAACTATCGGAATGCAAGTCCCACGCGGAACGCTACTAGCGCCTCACCGCCGACCACTTGGAGCTGCACGCCCGTCTGTAAGGCCATTCGCTCTTTGAACCAATAATTGACGCCACCGCCGATGTGCCCTGCGCCAGCCAGACCACTGCCGGGCCTGAAAGCAGCGCCCAATACAGTGGCATCGAGATAAGGGTCGAGCTTCTTGGGCTGCTTGCGGTCCACGAAATGGTAGCCGACGTTGACGGTCGCCACACCGTATCCGGAACTGTAATCCGCGGGAAAGTTGAAGTAGCCGAGATCGCCGCCAATGGTAAGTCCGCGCCATAAGAAGCCTTCGCCTCCGCCGCCGCCTCCGATGTTGGCGTATCCGTGCTGGCAGGCGCCTGCGGAGAAATAGGTATAACCATTGCCGTTGTACTGGAAGGGCTTTTCCGTGCTCTCGGCGCACGCCGCGACGGAAAACGCCAGGAATGTGCTGGCCAAAATCGTGTGTCTCATGGAAGTTACCTCGCCGAGGGTAGCCGCAATTCTCGCGCCATGCCTGAATAGTTCGTAAGTGCTTGACTGCTGAGACCGAAATCAGATGGATGCATTGCCGCCGCCGCCAGCTGTGGCTGGCACTGTCAGCAGAATCTTGCGCCTGTGGCCAGATCTGATTCTGTAGCCGCAAGCACGGTCCGATGAAGACAACCTGCTTAGCGCGAAGAGCTTTGCTTAAGATAACTCGGACCTCGGCAACATGGATACTTGATGTATACTTTATGCAGCCATGGATGCGATGTCAGCATCCGTTTTCGACCAGGGAGTCTTTCATGTTTTATCGCCTCGCCTTATCTGCATACCTACTTTTTTCCTGCGCCCTATACGCTCAGGAAACTCACGGCTACATCGCCGGCACAATTCAAGATCCAACTGCAACGCCGATTGCGGGTTGCCAGGTAACCGTTACCAACACAGACACCAATTCCGTCACGCGCGTTGCGACGAACTCATCAGGCTACTACGCTGCCAACCTGCTGCTTCCAGGAACCTATCAGATCAGCGCCGAATCCCCGGGCTTCAAGCGCGCGATCAAGACCGGTATTGTGGTCGCCGTTGGCGCACACGTCGAGATTGGTTTCACCTTCGAACTCGGCCAGGTCAGCGATTCGGTCTCCGTCACCGCAGAAGCCCCATTGCTCGAAGCGGGCAGTGGATCTTCAGGCCGCGTCATCGACACTCAGATTCTGAGCGACGTGCCCGTTCTTAACAACATGTCGCTGCTGTTAGCAGAAATGACGCCAGGCGTACAATCGGCCGGCGTCAACAGTTGGGTTTCCTACCACTCCGGTGGCGGTGGCCTTGTCTATAGCATCAACGGCGGCGTGGGCGGCAACGACTTCGCCATCGACGGCGTGCCCAACAACAGCGGCCGCGGCGCGGCGTTCATCCCGCACACGGAAGCCATCTCCGAATTCAAAATGGAGACGTCCGGGTTTGACGCATCGCTCGGACACTCCACTGGCATCACCGTCTCAATGATGACCAAAGCCGGCACGAACCAGTATCACGGCAGTCTCACCGAAACCTATTGGAACCAGCAGTGGCAGGCTGCTCCCTTCTTCGCGCGCCAGCTCTACTACACCAACATCGCCAACGCCAAAGCCAAGGGCGACACCGCGCTGGCAACCAAACTCTCCTCCGTATCGATTCTGCCCGATGGCTATGAACACAACTATGCGGCGGCGATCGGTGGCCCGCTCACCATTCCCAAACTCATCAACGGCCGCAACAAGCTGTTCTTCTTTGTCGCGTACAACGGCTTCAAAGATTCGCGTTCGGAAGAGGCGACCAACTTCAACAAGACGGTCCCAGGAGCGAATGAACGCAAGGGTGACTTCTCGCAGCTCCTCGCCATCGGTCCGCAATACAACGTGTACGACCCGTTGACCGTAGCGGCCAATCCGCTGCGTCCCGGCCAGGTTGTTCGCACGCCGTTCGCCGGCAACGTGGTTCCGCAGTCGCGCATCAACAACCCTCTCTACAAGCTCTACTCCGGCTTCTATCCGGCCCCCAATGTGGTGCAGGCGCCGAATCAGGACCCCACGAACAACTACCTGGCAACCCAGCAGGTGTGGAACCTGATGTACAGCGGCATCACCAATCGCGTCGACTACAACATCAACGAGAAGAACCGCATCTTCGCCCGCTGGAGTTGGTTCCACTATCACGAGCAGCGCTCTGATTGGACATATGAAACCCAATCCGGCGTGAACGTCAACGATCAGATCCGCGGCGACCTTGGCGCCAATGTCGATTGGACCTACACCATCGGCCCGCGCACCGTCCTTGACGTGAACTTCGGCACCTCTGACCGCCTGGGCACAGCTGAACCCGCGTACGATCTATCGCAAAAGCCATCTGACGTCGGTCTTCCCGCCTACATGGACGCTCGCGCCGGCGGCCGCACCATTCTGCCGCAGGTCAGCATCTCAGGCTATAACGGCATGGGCGTTGGCTTTCCGTCAGTAGACAAGGTTCGACTCATGACCGGCAAGGCCGACCTGTTCCACATTCAGGGCAATCACACCATCCGCGCCGGCGTGGATGTGCGCGGACAGTACCGCAATAACTTCGGCGGTGGCTCCACTTCCGGCTCATTCAATTTTGACAACGCTTTGACTCGCAAGGATGGCGACGGCAACACCGCCTCCGCCTCGCTTGGCCTCAGCTATGCGGCGTTTATGCTGGGCCTGCCCAGCAGCATGTCAATGGGCTACCTGGATAGTTCGTCCACCTTCAATCTCTACTCTGGTTATTACATCCAGGATCAGTGGCGCGTGTCACCGCGGCTGACGCTCAGCTTCGGCCTACGCGTGGAATACGAACGTGGCCCCACGGAGCGCTACAATCGCGGGATCGCCGCGTTCGATCCAACCTTGAAGCTACCCATCACCGCGGGCGCCCAGGCTGCGTATGCCGCAGCACCCGTGGCGGAAATGCCGGCAGCTAATTTCTCCCCGCTAGGCGGATCCTGGTATCCGGGCACCGCCGGACACGACCGTAAGCTGTGGCAGAATGAACTGCTGGTTCTGCCGCGTTTCTCCTTTGCCTACTCGATCAGCCATTCCACTGTGGTCCGCGGCGGCTATGGCATGTTCTACGATTCGAACAACGTCCATAATTACTCGGCCGACCTCAGTGGCTACAACCGCACCACTACCACCACCACAACCACTGACTGGGGCCAGACGTGGGCCACCGGCAATCCCGCGAAAGGCATCTCGCCGCTCGTGGATCCGTTCCCGGTCCGTGCCGATAACTCGCGCTTCGACGATCCCACCGGCAACCTTCTCGGCAGCATGACGAAAGCCGGCTCCGGCTGGACCTACACCGATTTCAACCTGCGCCACCCGCGCCAGCAGCGCGGAACCATCAGCATTCAGCAGCAGATCAAGAACAATGTGATTGAGGTGGCCTATGTCGGCACTTACTCAGACCACCTTGCCATCAGTCAGCCGCTGCAACCGCTGGCGCAGCAATATTGGGCCCAGGGCAATGTCCGCGATAACGCCGTCGCAACGGCCATGAACCTTGCAGTAACCAATCCGTTCACGCTTACTAACTTTGCCGGCTTGAAGACGACCGACCCGCTGATCTATCAATCGATGTCGGGCAACAGCTTCTTTACAGCAAGACCATCTCCAAAAACCGTTTGCTGCGCGCCTATCCGCAGATGAACGGACTGAACGAAACAACGTCCGTTGGAGAAGCCAAGACCCATTCGCTCATCACCAGCTTCAACCGGCGCTTCTCGCATGGCTGGATGATGCAGGCTTCGCACACCGCCATGTATGGCAAGTTCCGCGACTACTTCTACAACGAGTACGATGCCTCGCCTTCATGGCGCAGCACCAATAACACTCGTCCGCAACGCGTCACCATGATGGGAAGTTGGGATCTGCCCTTCGGCACGCGCCGCAAATTCTTTAAAGACGGCCTGACGGGGAAGGCCATCGGCGGCTGGAAGCTCAGCAGCACCTATGTTTACCAGCCGGGGCCGCTGCTCTCCTGGGGCAATGTGTTTTTCTACGGCAAGATGAGCGATATCCCCGCCGATAGCCAGACGCTGGCCCAGTGGTTCAACACCGCGAACTTCAATCGCGTTTCGGGAAATGCGCCGAATTCGTTCCAGGCGAGAATCTTCCCCACTGTGATTGACGGCGTCCGAGCCGATCGAACCAGCCAGATCAACACCAACCTGCAACGCGAGTTCGCGTTCAAGGAACGGTACAAAATGCTGGCCCGGTTGGATGTGCTGAACATCATGAACCGCTCTCAGTTCGATGTGCCCAGCACCGATCCGCTGAACACCAACTTCGGCAAAGTGGTTTCGCAGACCACGGCGCAGAACAGGTTTGTGACGATCCAGTTCCGATTCAGGTTCTGAGTCTTTGTAGGGCAGATTACCAATCTGCCCTACATCACCCAAAGCTTGACATCCACGCACCCCACAGATGAAACTTAGCACAACCATGTTCAAGTTCATCATCCGCAATCTGGCGCGGATCCTGTATCGCCTGGAAGTGCGCGGAACGCTCGCCCACGGTCCCAAGACGCTGATCGTCGGCAACCACCAAAGTTTTCTTGACGCACCCATCCTGTGGAGTATCCTTCCTGATAACACCGTCTGGGTTGTCCATACCGTCGTTTCCCAGAACTGGTTCTTCCGGCTGGTACTGAAGATGGTGGAGCACATCGTTGTCGACGCCACCAATCCCTTCGCACTGAAAAGCACCATGGCCGTGATCGAATCCGGCCGCCCGGTGGTCATCCTGCCCGAAGGCCGCCTCACGGTGAATGGTGCGCTGATGAAGATCTACGAAGGCCCCGCCTTCATTGCCGCCAAGACCGGCGCCACGCTGGCGCCCTTCATCCTCAACGGATTTGAACGGGCCAAGGGTTACACCAAGATCAAGAGCGATTATCCGCTGGCATGGCTGCCGAAGCTCACCATCACCTTCCTGCCCGCCGAAACGATTCCAATGCCCGACGCGCCGACTGGCAAGTTGCGCCGCCGCAAAGCGGGCGAGCAGTTGCGCCGCATGATCGCCCGATGCCTGGTGCAGGCGCAGCAAAAGCGCTCTCTACACGAAGCGTTTCTCGATGCCGTGGAACTCCACGGGCGAGGCTTCCACATGGTCGAGGACATCGGCGGCGCCTACGCCAACTACGGTGCCATCACCAAGGCGAGCCTCGCGCTGGGCCGCTTGGTTTCGAAGTTCACCGAGGAAAACGAAGTGGTGGGGGTGATGATGCCCAACGCCGCCGCGACGCTCTATCTGTTGCTCGGCATGATGGGTATGCGCCGGATTCCAGCCATGCTCAACTTCACCTCCGGCGTGGACGGCATGCAAAGCACGCTCATCGCTGCGGGTATCAAAACCGTTCTGACTTCGCGCACCTTTCTTGAAAAAGCGAAACTGACCGCGACGGTAGATCGTCTGCAGGGCGTGAAGATTGTGTTTCTCGAAGACCTGCGGCCGAAATTCACCCTGGCCGACAAGCTCTGGCTCATGGGCTTTGCCCTCCATTTTCCACGTGCTGCAACTTTGCGCAGCAAGCCTGAAGATCCGGCAGTCGTACTGTTCACCTCTGGCTCAGAAGGCAAGCCGAAGGGCGTCGTGCTCAGCCACTGGTCGATCCTCTCCGATATTGAGCAGTCTCTTGCCGTAGTCGATGTGTCGCCCGCCGACAAGATCTTTTCTGCCATGCCCGTCTTCCACAGCTTCGGCCTCAGCATCGGGTTCATGTTGCCGATGGTGGCCGGCGTTCGCCTGTTTTTGTATCCTTCGCCGCTGCATTACAGCATTGTGCCGGAGCTGTTCTACGACCGCGATGCGACCATCCTATTCGCCACGCCCACCTTCCTGAAGAACTACGCCAAGCGCGCCCACCCTTACGATTTCCGCCGCGCCCGCCTGATCGTCGCCGGAGCGGAAAAACTAACCGACGACGTCCGCCAGACCTACGCCGAAAAGTTCGGCATCCGCATCCTGGAAGGTTACGGGGCCACCGAGTGTTCGCCAGTGATCAGCATCAACACGGCGATGTCTTCAAAGCCAGGCACCGTGGGCGAACTGCTTCCCTTGATGGAAGCGAAGTTTGAAAAGGTACCCGGCATTGAAGAGGGTGGTATTCTCCACGTGCGCGGACCGAACGTGATGCTTGGCTACTGGCGCGAGAGCGCGCCGCGAGTTCTGGAGCCGCCGAAGTCAGTGTTTGGCGAAGGCTGGTATTCCACCGGCGACCTGGCGACCATTGACGATGACGGCTTCCTGCGTCTGCTCGGCCGCATGAAGCGCTTCGCAAAAGTCGCCGGCGAGATGGTGTCGCTTGAGGTCGTCGAGCGCATAGCCGAGGCAGCGTCGCCGAAATCACATCACGGCGCTGTGATCCGGCCCGATCCCGTTCGCGGCGAGATGATCGTGCTGTGTACGCAGGACCCCAACCTGAAGCGCGAGCAGTTGCTTACCGCCGCCCATGCCCTTGGCGCACCCGATCTGGCCATTCCGCGCCGCATCGTAGTAGTGGATCACATCCCGCTGCTAGGTACAGGCAAGAAGGACTACCCCAAGCTGAGCCTGATGGTGGAAGCGCAGATCAATTAAAAACTCCAAGAGCAACCTTCAGGAATCAAAAGTCTATGGAATGGGGAACGAACTCCGGCAAATTAGACGCGCAGGCCGTAAAAGCCGCCGCCGAGGCGCTGGAAGCGGCGACGACTCAGCACGGTGAACGGCTAATTGAATTGTCTGAACAGGGCACCGTGCTGCTTGTTTTCCTGCGCCATTCGGGCTGCACGTTTTGCCGCGAGGCCTTGGGCGACATTGCCGCCAGCCGCCGCCGAGCTGAATTCGCAGGCGTTCGCATCATTCTCGTACACATGGGCGACCAGGCGGGCATCGATGCGCTGCTTGAAAAGAACGGCCTCACGGGCATCGATTGCATCAGCGATCCTTCGCGGACACTCTATAACACCTTCGGCTTGCGCCGCGGCCGCTTGGGCCAACTGCTTGGCCCCAAAGTCTGGTGGCGTGGCGTGCAGGCTGGAATTTTGGATGGGCATGGCGTTGGCAAGCCCACGGCCGATCCGGCACAGATGCCCGGTCTTTTTTTGCTGAAACAGTCGAGCGTCGTCGGCAGTTTCCGCCATCGCAGCGCCGCTGACCGCCCTGACTATCTGGCCATTTGCTCCTCACATAGCGCACAATAATTGTCGGGGGTGCGATGCGGCCTGACATTCATGAGCTCGCGGTGCGCGCGGCGGAGTATCACGAGAATCTGGTGCAACTGAAAACCGCGGGCGATTTTGCGTGGTATCCATACGATTCGCTCGGCAATTTCGAAAATCTGGAGCGCTTGCTTACCGGTGGCAATCAGCGGCTGCTTGACCTGATCGGCAACTCCAAGGTGCTCGATATCGGCTGCGGCGATGGCGATCTGGGCCTGTTCCTGGAAGCGCAAGGCTGCCACGTGCGGGCCATCGATCACCCTTCCACCAACATGAATGCCATGCGTGGCGTGCGGCATTTGAAAGCGGCGCTGGGTGCACAGCTTGAGATCTCTGAGATGGATCTGGATTCCCAGTTCCAACTGGAAGGCCGCTATGGCATGGCCTTTTTCCTCGGCATTCTCTATCACCTGAAGAATCCCTTTCATGCGCTGGAGCAACTGTCGCGGCACACTCGTTACTGTATCCTGAGTACGCGCGTAGCTCGCATTGCGCCGGAAGGTAACGTGGATATCAGTGCGCTGCCTGTGGCCTATTTGCTGGGCCATCGCGAAACCAACGCCGATCCGACCAATTTCTGGGTCTTCTCCGACGCCGGCCTGCGCCGCATTATCGAGCGCGCCAACTGGCACGTCATGGACTTCGTCACCATGGGCAATACCGTCAACTCAGATCCTGTCACGCCTGAAGGCGACGAACGGGCCTACTGCCTGCTGCGCAGCCGCGCCATCTTTCGCACGTTCCGGCCGGAGGCGCCCGACGATTGGGGCGAGTTGCTCTACGGTTGGCACAAGGTGGAGGACAACTCGTGGCGTTGGACCATGAAGCGTTTCGCGGCAAAGCTCAATGGCGGCGGCACGCATCTGCGGTTGGAGTTCTTTCTGCATGAGGCGGTGCTGGCTGCAACCGGTCCGCTAACATTGACGATGAATGGCGGCGAGGCGCGTGTGTATGATCAGCCCGGCCATTACGTGTACTTCGTGCCGGCTGGCGGGGCTTCGCAATTTGAGTTTGAGCTTTCCGGTGCTTTGGGGCCTTATGAGTCCGATCAGCGGGAACTAGGATTGTTGGTTTCTGAGATTACCACCGAATGAAAACCACCGCCCCACGCGGCGCGCTGCTGCGGCGAGGGCGCGGCATGCGGTGCGCATCAGGAAGAAGACGCCAAACAGCAGCGCGATGATCACCGGCAGCGCGACCAGCGGGTGAATTGTGGTCAGCGCGGTGAGTCCAACTACGCCAACGTCCTCGGCAACGGAGATCGCCGAATGCGTCGCAGGTTCGGGCACGGCGTGGGCCGCGAGGCGCATGCCCATCTTCGTGGAGTGCGTGCTGAGCGCAACGGAACCGCCGACCAGCATGGCAATCATCTTCATCAACGGGTTCATGTCGGATGCTGCGCCCAGCGCCAGCGCGGCTGCGCCCAGCGGCCGAATGATGGTGTGGACCGCATCCCAGATCGGCGTGAAGAACGGCACTTTGTCGGCGATGAATTCAGCGGCGTAGAACAACCCTGCGACGGTCAGGACAATTGGATTGGCCAGGATATTGAGGTCGTCAGGCATCCCGTGGATCCAGCCGTAGTGGATTCCCAAGCCGACGGTTAGTATGGTGGCGTAGAGATTGACTCCAGATACGAACGAGAGTCCGAGGATGCCTGAGAGTGTTTGCAGCGTGTTCATTGATGCCCTGGGTAGGACAGGCGATTCGCCTGTCCTAATGTCTCTGTAATGGATTCAATTGTCTTTTGTTCTGCGCTCGGCGCGATGCACTAACTCCTCAAGTTGAGCCGCCATCGACTGATTTGCGGCTAAAAGCTCATCAATGCGCTCATCGAGTGTTCTCTCTGGCTTTGGACTCTCTTGATTCTCAAACATAACCACGAGTCCTCACGTCACCGGCCCCGGATTGAACGGCGCCAGCGCATTGTGCAGCCCCCACTTGTCGGCCCAAGTCTGCTTGCGGCCGCTCGCCACTTCCAAAATCAACCGGAACAGGTCCCATCCCACATCTTCGATGCTCGCCGAGCCCATTGCGATTCGGCCCGCATCCAAATCGATCAAATCAGGCCATTTTTCAGCCAGTGCGGTGCGCGACGAAACCTTGATGACCGGAACCATTGCCAACCCGTACGGCGTGCCCTCGCCGGTTGTGAACACGTGCATATTCATCGAAGCCAACTGCTGCGTGCCACAGATAAAATCGCTGGCAGGCGTAGCAGCAAAGACCAGTCCCTTCGAGGTAACACGCTCCCCATGCGAAGCTACGGACATAATCGCGCTCGTCCCGGCCTTGGCTACCGAACCCAACGCCTTTTCAACAATATTAGCCAGGCCTCCGCGCTTGTTACCAGGCGTGGTGTTTGCGCTGCGGTCCGCCGAGCCGCGAGCCAGGTAATCGTCATACCACTGCATTTCGCGGATCAGATCGCGCGCCACGTCTTCGTTGGCGGCCCGTGGTGTCAGCAGATGGATCGCATCGCGCACTTCGGTCACTTCGCTGAACATCACGGTCGCACCGGCGCGCACCAGCAGATCCGCCGCATAGCCGACGGCCGGGTTGCACGTAACTCCGGAAAAAGCATCGCTGCCTCCGCACTGCAGGCCCACGATCAGATCCGAAGCCGGGCAGGGAACGCGCTGCCTGCGGTTCAACTCTTCCAAGCGTTTTTCCGCCGCGCGCATAATGGTGGCGACGGTCTCGCCGAAACCCCGCTCGTCCTGCATGCGGATGACATTGCGGCCGCTCTCCCACATAGGAAACATGCGCGATGGCTGCATCTTTTCGCAGCCCAGGCTGACGACAAGCGGGTCCGCGCCCACGTTCGCATGCAGACTGATATTGCGAATCGTGCGGATCGGAGTGGCTGCTCCCGGAGCTTCGATGGCCACCCCGCAGCCGTAAGTGTGTGTGATCCCCACCGCATCGTCGACGTTGGCAAAGCGTGGCAGAAGCTCGGCCTTGATGCGGCGCACGGCGTAATCCACCGTTGGCGCAACGCACTGCACCGTGGTCGTAATGCCCAAAATGTTCTTGGTTCCCACAGAGCCATCGTGATTGCGAAAACCCTCGAACGTGTAGCCCTCAAGCGGCGGCTGCGCGGAGGGCGTGGCCGTGGCCAGAGGCAGCTTGTCCAACGGTGGAGCCGAAGGCATGTGCAACATGTCCTCCCGTATCCAACTACCTTTACGAATAGGCCGAGCTGCCAGACCGATGATCTCGCCGTAGCGGATCACCGGCTGGTTCTCTTCAAACTCCTCGAGCGCCACCTTGTGCGACTGCGGAATGTGCTCCGCAAAATCAGCTCCATCTGGACTTACAATAATGGCGACATTGTCGCGTGCGTGGACCTTAATGTATACCGGCGTCATTACACGTTCTTGATGGGCCGCACCACGCCGCCGGGCTGGCCGTATTGATGGCGCTTGGCCTTGAACTTGGCCTGTCCGTATTCGCCAACATCTATGATGCCTTCCATGGTGTCGCCGCTGGCCGTGGCTGTGAACTCGTAGCCGATGCGCGTGCCTTCGATCTTATGCGAACTGCGGAAGTTGAGCTCGCTGCCATCTACTGTTCCGCGCAGATCGCTGCCCAGAAATTCGCCGGCGTGCGTGCCAACCAAGTCAGCGCCCTTCTGTTCCAGCACCAGGCTATGGTGCGCTTTGCCCACGATGTATTCCACTTCCACATCCCATTGTCCGCTCACATTGACCGCAGGCGCGGCAGGCGTTTTGCGGTCGATCTTCGGTGGTTTGGCCAACACAGCGTGGATCTTTTCGGCGGCGATTCGTTCATCGCCCGGCATCATCATGTAAGGCATGATGGTCAGCGAACTGTTCTTGATGCCGCCACCGCGGCGTCCACCGGATGACCCGCCGACAACCAGGCGCGGCTCGCCGTTCAACAGGATCTTCTCCACTTCCTGGCCGCCGATGCCAAGCGTTTCGCCGTCCCAACGGATCTCCATGCGCGGCGCGTTGTTGGAAAGGCTCTCCGGCTGCAGGATGCGCGTGGTGACGCCTTTCACTCGCGTGACGCTCTTGCCAATGGTGTCGAGCCACTGCTCCCACTGCTTCCATTCAGAGTCGTGATCGCGCTTGGTCCATGCTTCTACCGCGGCGAGCATGCCCATAATCTCTTCTTTGCCCGCTTTCATGGGGCGGCCGATGGCGTGGTGCGGGGCGGAACTGATCCACGCGGCTTTGATCAGATCTTTGCGCCCCAGCAGCAGGCCGGCGCTCTGCGGTCCGCGCATGCACTTGCCGCCGCTGTATGCCACCAGCGTCGCGCCGCGCGAAAGATGCACGTTCGGCACTTTGAGCCGTTCGGCCGCGGCGTCGACCAGCACGGGAACCCCTTTTTCCTTGGCGATGGGCGCGAGCACTTGCAGACCCATCGGACCGCTGTCTTCAGGCGAGGCCAGGATCATCACCATGGCCGTGCGCTCATTGAACGCGGCGCGGAACTCTTCGATGGTAGCGACGTCGATTATCTTCGCGCCGACGCCGCGGATGGCGTGGTCATAAACGTTACGCGAATACAGGGGGACGATGACTTCGTTCTTCAGCCCGGTAGTCACCGGCAGGCGCTGCATTTTTTCAGGATCGGCCCCGACCATGCAGGCGGAGGTGGCGTGGGCCAGCGCGGCGGAGCATCCGTTAGTGACCATGCCCCATTCAGCGCCGGTGAGTGCGGCCAGGCGCTTGCCCACCGCGTCCATCAGTTCATCCATATGGACGTAGTAGTGCGAGGCGGCTTCCATGGCTACCTTGACTTCTGGCAGCGATTGCGAGCCTGAGATGATGGTGAAGGTTCCGCGGCAGTTGACCAGCGGACGCACGCCAATCTGCTCGAAAACATTGGGCGCAGCGGCTTGCGTAGTAGAGGTGGGGAGTGCTTGCGCGGCGGCCAGCAGGCCCCCGCGGGTGAAGAGTGAGCGGCGGCTGAAGAAACTCTTGAACATGATGGGAGATTAGCGCGGATTGACTTGAAAATGCAAGGGTGTGGTGGATTCTGCCTGCCATGATAAAATTCAGGACAGGTGGAATAGTAAATGCCCATCAGCATCGAAAACGAAGAGATTGAGGAATTGGCGCGGAAACTCGCGGCCTTTACGGGCGAAAGTATCACGGAAGCTGTTAAGGTTTCGCTCGCCGACCGGTATGAGCGGCTGAGCGGGGAGCGATCTGAACGCTCGCTCGTGGAGAGATTGAACGAGATTGCGATGCGCTGTGCCAGCCGGCCCATTATTTCGGATCTTACGGATGACGAGATTTTGGGGTATGACGAGTTCGGGGTGCCCACCCGATGACGATTGATACCTCTGCCATTCTCGCAATCATGCAAAATGAGCCGGAGCGAGTTGAGTTTCTAACCCTGTTAGATAACGCACCAAGCCGCCTCACTTCGGCCGTCTCTGTGCTTGAAGCTGCGATGGTGTTGGAGGGAAGGCGCGGGCTTGGAGCAGGAGGCGATCTTGATGAGTTTCTTCTTACTGCATCCATCAAAACGGTTGCGTTTGATCAAGACCAACTGGCATTGGCACGGAGAGCGTTTCTCCGCTATGGGAAAGGTCGGCATTCGGCCCGTCTCAACTTTGGCGATTGCGCTTCCTACGCATTAGCGAAATGGTCCGGCGAGCCATTGCTCTTTAAGGGCAGAGACTTCGCGGCGACCGATATTCTGTCAGCAAGGTAGGTCAAGGATCGATCGGTCAGCGAGGTCTGTATAGGTCAAGCGAAAAGTCATCAATGGATCATCAAGAGGACCTATCCATAGGCCGCTTCGGCCTAGCCGTTCAGCCTGTATCTTAGAAACCGCCGGGTATAAATAATGTTCAATTTGGAGGCTCCAGAAGATTGATGGGCGTTGAGCGCAAGTACGAAAGGGACATAGATCTCTTGCTCGCTGAAGAGTTCTCCGTGTCGCAATCGTTCGCCGCTTGGTTTCTTGAACAAACTAAGGGCTTCAAGGGTATAAACGCCAAAGTTGTGGATGTTTACGTTTCTAAAAGTGACGTGATGGGCGAATCTGACCTTGTCGTTATATACGAAAAATTAGGAGGCGAGAGTCGTTTTGCACTGCACATAGAGGATAAAATAAACGCTCCATTGCAGCCGGAACAGGAGGCTCGTTATCGGCGCCGAGCTGCAGTCGCAATTCGTCGAGGCGACTACTCTGAGTTTGAGGTCATCCTTTGCTCACCGGCGGCGTACCGCCTGGTGCATCCGGAAGTGGTGACATTCGACGCGCTCGTGAGCTATGAAGCGATAAGTGAGTTCCTGCAATCACAAGGCGCGGATGACCCACGCAGCCAATATAGATCAAATTTCATTGCTACCTCTGCAAGAAGGAACTCCAATGCCTATACTCGCGTTGATGATGCGGTGACCAATTGTTTTTGGAAAAAGGCGTTTGATATTGCCGCAAGAGACTATCCCGATCTCGAAATGAAACCGCTGACGGTCACAAAAGACTCCACCTGGTTGAATTTTCGCCCTTTGGACATGCCAACTCAACCGCGACGCATATACATCTCATTCAAGGGCGACCGCGGTTTTATGGACCTGACATTCACCGCTTGTCTGGCCCGTCTCTTTCTGCCACAAGTGAAAAATATCCTCGACCCCAGAATGACCATTCATCAGACGGGTAAATCAGCTGCGATTCGAATCAATGTGGAGCCATTCAAGATCTGCGAACCCGATGATGACGTCTTGGCCAAGGTGCGAGCCGCGTTTGCAGGGTGCGTTTGGCTGATTACGTTTTTCCGTCAGCATCGGGAAACCTTGGTTAAGGCGGCAGGGGCGTCACTCTCAGATGAGGACTGATAGAATCAGTGTTTTAAAGTTGATCGCAAGCGTCGATTCGGCTCGCAGTCGATGCGAGTAGTGAAGGTCTCGGCCATCTATGTTGGCGCAGGTGACATGATGACGCCAAATGAGTTTCCCGAAATGAGCTCGATTAAGCGGCGCACACTTGGCGTACAATGTGAATGAGGGCATCATGGCATCCACAACGCAACCTGACCAAACCAGATCGGCCCGATTTCACGTGCGGGCGACGCCGAAGCAGGCCGAGTTGATACGCGCGGGGGCTTCGCAGCGCGGCGTGAAGCTCACTGACTACATCGTGGAGTCGCTTTGTGCTCAGGCGGAGATGGATCTGGCGGATCAGAACCATCTGAAAATGTCTCCGCAACACTGGGACGATTTTATGAAGGCGCTGGATGCTCCTCCTGAAGTTCCACAGGGCCTGAAAGACCTGTTTTCGCGCAAATCGCACGTCGAAAGCCGCTGATGGATAAGTTGGCGCCCAATGTCATTGAGCCGTTGACACCGGCCCGTGACACAGGCCGTTTCGATTGCGGAAACGAGGCTCTGAACCTATGGCTCAAGAGGTTTGCATGGACAAACGTCAAGAATGATTCTGCCCGCGTATTTGTGCAGCATCGCCGCAACAGCGTCGTTACAGGTTATTACGCATTAACCGCAGGTAGTATTGCGCGAGATGAGGCTCCACAACGAATCGCACAAGGGCTTGCTGCTCATCCAGTCGGCGTTGCTGTCCTCGGCCGTCTTGCCGTCGATACCAGCCAGCAAGGGAAGGGAATCGGCATACTCCTGCTGCAGGATGCCTTGCGTAGAGTAGAGCGCGCCGGGGACATGATCGCGATTCGCGCAGTAATGGTTCAGGCAATCGATGAAACCGCCAAGTCATTCTATGGGCGCTTCGGATTTGTATCCACACGCGACGATGACAAGAAAATGCTCCTTTTGATGAAAGATATTCGAGCGATGTTTCGTGTTCAATGAACGTAGGAAACCGTAGGATTTTCAAACTAGTCCGTACCCGCTTGAAGACAGCGTCCGCTGTGAGACGAAGACGCCCAGCCAACAGTCCCAATGCCCCAAAGCCATGCCGTTTACAGAATGTAACTCAATTTTGATTCCAATGTTACGCCCCCATGCTAAATTTTAACGGAAGCTAGTTTCTCGATTTGCTGAGGAGTGCCTGTGCTCCTAAATGAGTATAATGTTACAGAATTGTTACTGGCAATGTTATGCGGGGTTTCCGCAAATGCTCAGGTAACTCTTTCCAACTGGGGGATGTGACTGCTCCGGTGTTTTGAATGACGGAGAAAGCGCCGTATGCCGGCGCCGGCCTGTTCGTGGGGCCCAATCAATTCGGGACCTATTGTAACGGCGTTCTGCCGAATGGACGCATTGTGAAGCCTGCGGGGTAGACCATCCAGGTCGGTACGAACCCGCTGGGTATCCCCCTGAGCCCGGATGGTAAGTGTCTGGTGACCTCGAACGACGACGATGAACGACAAGGCGGTTTCACCTCGTTGCAGAGCCAGATCAACCTTGGTTCATACTCGTTATTTGGTGGTGTTACTTAGGCTGGTAGGCGGCGTTCCGCTTCCCGGCCCTTTTTGTCGCTGCCATCGGCTTTGACAACTTGTCCAACTCACGCCTGCAGGATTTGCACGGCGCGACAAGCTGTCCACCCAAAATGATGGGATGCGTAACGATTTCCCTTTAGATACATAGCGTTGCCTCGGCGTAGGATCTGGCGAAAGAATTGCTGTTGCAAATGTTGACATCAACTCATCGGAGACGATTCTTGTTCAGGATTTTCAGCAGCATTATTATTCTTATGACCGGAACGCTCGCCGCGTTCGGCGGGCACCCGAAAATAGCTATTGATTTGGAGAATGTGACAGCGGGAACCATGATCGATGTGATCGTTCAGTTCAAGCAGCCGCCTGGCGCTGCTCATCACCGGAAAGTGAGCCGCAGGGGCGGCTCGCTAAAAGCCAAACTCGACGCGGTGAAAGGCGGCCATTACTCCATGCCCGCCGCCATGTTGAAGGACCTTGCAGATGATCCCGACGTAGCCTACATCTCGCCCAATAGAAGCGTGCATGCTGCGATGGACTATTCGCGTCCCACCGTCGGCGCCGATATGGCGTTCGCAAGCGGGTGGGCGGGTACGGGAATCGGCGTTGCCGTTCTTGATTCCGGTGTCTCGACTCCTCCGGACATCGATAAGCAGATCTCTTATTCTCAAAGCTTCAACACATTCAAGACCGACGAGATATACGGCCACGGAACTCATGTCGCGGGAATTATCGCAGGCACCGGCAAGGACTCAAACGGGCTTTATAAGGGAATCGCGCCGGGCGCTAAGATCATCGATCTGCGCGTGCTGGATGACAAAGGCTCCGGGACGGACAGCGCCATTATCGCAGCCATCCAACAGGCCATCGCGCTGAAGACGAAATATAACATCCGGGTAATCAACCTCTCCATGGGCCGTCCTATTCAGGAGAGCTACAAAACAGATCCCCTCTGTCAGGCCGTTGAAGCGGCGTGGAAGGCTGGAATTGTTGTAGTTGTGGCAGCCGGCAACTCCGGACGTGACAATTCGCAGGGCACCAACGGTTACTCCACCATCACTTCCCCAGGCAACGATCCGTATGTCATTACCGTCGGCGCCATGAAGACGATGGGCACCGTGAACCGGGGTGACGATCTGATAGCCAGTTACAGCTCGAAAGGACCAACCCTGCTGGATCACATAGCCAAACCAGACATTGTTGCGCCAGGGAATCGGGTGGTTGGGGTCAGCACCAAGGGCGTCAGCATTCTTGAGAAGGCGTATCCCGCAAATCAGGTGGGGCCGGCTTACTTCAAGCTCAGCGGAACCAGCATGGCGGCTCCGATGGTCAGCGGCGCTGCTGCGTTACTATTGCAGAAATTCCCCGCTCTGACGCCCGATCAGGTAAAAGCCAGGCTAATGCGCACAGCCTCGAAAACTTTCCCCGCTTTTAGTACCGCAATTGATCCGGTAACAGGGGTCGCCTACACCAGTCAATACGATGTATTCACCATTGGTGCAGGCTATCTGGACATATGGGCAGCTCTCAACGATACGACCCGGGCAACTGGTTTGGCCTTGTCGCCAACAGTAGTATACGATGCCGTCAATAAGACTGTATCGCTGGTTTCCGCCACCGGAGTTGTGTGGGGCTCAGGCGTTGTGTGGGGTTCCGGTGTAGTCTGGGGTTCTGGTGTTGTCTGGGGTTCTGGCGTTGTCTGGGGCACCGGCGTGGTGTGGGGTACCTCGGGCTTGCCGTCGGGCACGGGTGTGGTATGGGGCACAGGCGTTGTTTGGGGCACGAATGAACCGGAGGGCGAGTCCGCCGGGATTGTCATCAACGGTGAGAACTGAAACGCAATAAGGGGATTACCATCATGCCAACACGAGCCAAAATCTATGTTTATTCTGTCATCGCTGCTGCGGGAGTGGCTATAGCTGCTGCTCTGCCGCAATGGCATTCCGCAAATCCTTCCTGGTATCTGATTTACCTGGCCTTCATCCTTGCGGCTTCGGCCGTCAAGCTCAGGTTGCCGGGAATGGACGCCGCCTTCTCCGTCACTTTTCTTCCGCTGCTGTTCGGCTTGCTACGCTTTGGCTATGCGGAGATGATGCTCGCCGCCACGGTTGCAGGCATCGCGCAGACAGTGCTGAACGTGAAAAAGCGCCCACTGTTTATCCAGATTGTATTCAATGCGGCTGACCTGGTGGTGAGTGCCGCCGCCTGTTCGCTGTTCCTCCATTCGTTCGCTGCGCCAGGTGGTTCCTCTTCGCCGGCCATAATTTGCGGCATGGCGGCGCTCTACTTTCTGGTCAATACGGTGCTGGTTTCGGGAATCCTGGCATTGCTCCAAGGCAAGCGGCTCAACGAAGTCTGCGAGACCTGGTATGTCTGGTCTTTTGCCTACTACCTGCTGGGCGCAGCCATCGTCGGTCTTACCGCCGCGATACGCTCGGCCGAAGCATGGCTGATTCTGATTCCGATTGTCTACCTGGTTCATTTTTATTACGGACTTTCCGTCAGAAAGGCGGATTCCGATGCGACGCCGGAGTGCGGCGTGGAGGCCTTGGTTCTATCTCGCGCAGCCCGGGCATTTCTTTACCTGGTCCTGTGCAGCGGCTTTACGCTGTTGGTATGGTCGTTGATGAATTGGTCCTCAATGAACCTTGCCCGCTTCGCCACCTTCCTGATCGCGGCCGCTATAACTGCTACCTGGAAAATTACACTCCCGAAAATGACCGGCACTTTGTCGGTGGGGTTTGTGATCGCATTGTTTGCGGTGGCCGAATTAACGCTACCTGAATTGCTCTCCATCGCCACAGTTGTGGCGCTGATGCAGAGCGTTTGGCGTCCGCGCAGGCAACCGATCTTGGCTCAAGTGCTTTTTAACATGGCCGCTTGGGTACTGAGCGCGGCATGTGCGTTTGGCGCTGGCCAGTTAGGGCTGGCCGCGATTGATTCGGGGCCTCTGTCGGTAATGTTGATTGCCTCCACCTTCGCGCTCTACGGCACAAATATCCTGCTGGTTTCCGCCATGATTTGTCTGGCCGAGGGCAATCCGCTTTCCGCCATCTGGCGCAACTGCTGCTTCTGGAGTTTGCCCTATTATCTGATCGGCACAGCCGTGAGCGGGATCATGGTGCTGGCCAGCCGCAGTGGGAATTGGATGGCATCGCTGTTAGTGGTTGCCATTATGGCCATGGTCTACGTATCATACCGGGCGCAGGTCCGCCAAGCCATGGCAGGCCCGATTGAGGCCTGTTCGTAAACGGACCGGCAATTCGTTACCGTTGTGAAGAGGCGGGGCAGGTGAAAACCTGTTCCGCCTTTTGTGCGATTGCCCTGCCGGCACTGGTTTTGACAACTTGTCCAACTCAGGCCAGCCTGTCTTGTTTGGGGGACAAGCTGTCTATCTCTCAGGGCTAGTATTAAAGATCTAGTTCCTTTAGATGCAATGCGTTGGCGCCGTACTGGGCCTGGCGACACAAATGCTATATATGATGCGAACCACGACGGAACAGACATCGATCGGAACGAGGAGAGCGAGAGTCAAATGATGCGAACAACAAAACTGAAAACCATGATGCTGGCTGTGACCGGCATGTTAAGCATGGGGCCAATTGGAGCACAAACGCACCGCCTAACCGCGGAGGACGCCGAAGACGGTTATGCGCGACCGCGTTTTCAACTCTACTCCAATCCCGATTTTTCCGCACTGGCGACGACGGGTCCAACCGGATTGTCGCCCGCGGCCGTGCGGCACTTCTATGGGCATGACTTGATCACGAATACTGGATCCGGTCAAATCATCGCCATCGTGACTGCGTTTGATTCTCCGAATGCCGAGAAAGACCTGGGGACCTTCTCCACCAATTACAAGCTGACGGCATGCACCACGGCCAACGGCTGCTTCAAGAAAATCTACGCTGCCGGCACGGTTCCACCGGTGGATGCCACCTGGGCGTTGGAAACAGCACTAGATGTGCAATGGGCCCACGCCATTGCGCCAGCGGCGAAGATCTATCTGGTGGAGGCGAAGTCCAGTAGTAACACCGATCTGCTGGCTGCCGTGGACGTCGCGGTCTCTAACGGTGCGAACGTGGTTTCCATGAGTTTCGGCGGCGCCGAGTATGCCGCGCAGATCAACGACGATGTCCATTTCAATAAACTGAACATAACGTTTGTTGCCGCCTCTGGCGATACCGGTTATGGGGCCGAATATCCATCCTCCTCGCCCTATGTGCTGGCAGTTGGCGGAACCACGGTTGTGCTTGGGACTGGCAATGTTTATGGCAGCGAGACCGCCTGGAGCGGCAGCAGCGGCGGCCAGAGTAAGTACGACTTGATTCCGGCGTATCAGTCCGGTCTGCCGGTCCCTTCCTCCAACGGTTACCGTGCCATTCCGGATGTCTCCTTCGACGCGAACCCGGCCAGCGGTTTCGCCGTTTATGATTCCACTGCCTATGGAGGTGCGACGGGGTGGTTCCAGGTGGGCGGAACCAGTGCCGGCGCGCCGCAATGGGCGGGGCTGGCGGCTATCGTCAATTCAATGCGGCTCGCGGCCGGCAAGAAAGTGCTGGGCGCCACTGCCACGTCAAGAATCAATAATCTTATCTACCTGTTGGGGGCCACCGCGACCTACGCCAATAACTATCACGATGTAACCAGCGGCACGAATGGAACATGCGGCACACTGTGTACCGCTGTTACTAAGTATGATTACGTCACCGGCCTAGGTACACCGAAAGCCAACACGCTGATCAACTCGCTGGTCGCTCAGCCATAGGGTAAGGGCGCAACTGCCTGACTAAAGGGACAAATTGGTTCGGAAACATGACAAGTCGTCCATTTGTTAGTTGGCGAAATGTCTTCTAAAGGCCGGAGATTTACTTAGTTGTTAGCGTTTTCAAGGACTTACAAGTTGGCAGCCAACCTGCTAATAGAGAGCATAGGAAATATGAGAACCACATTCAGACTACTTGCGGTAACATTGTTGATTACTTTGGGAGCGATTGCCGCACACGCACGGCATCCTAAAATCGCATCCGATCTGATTCAGGCTAATGGAGAAGTGGACGTGATCGTCCAGTTCGATAGCCAGCTTTCGGAACACCACCATGAGCGCATCCGGAAGGCCGGCGGCCAACTGGTACAGACATTGGGCGGTTTCCGAGGCGCAAAGTACCGGCTACATGCCGCAAGCCTGGAAGAATTGGCGGCAGATCCGCGGGTTGTGTACATTTCTCCCGACCGTTCAGTCGGCGCCTCGGCCGTCGCCTCGGCCGACTACGCGACGGCGGAAGCAAACGCTCAAATCGTACAGAGCTATGGTTTCAATGGCGCGGGCATTGGCATTGCGCTGATCGATAGCGGCGTCAATAACCACCCCGATCTCAAGGACCGCGTCGTCTACGAGGAGTCGTTTAACAAAACGGGTTGGACCACGGATAGGTACGGCCATGGCACGCATGTCGCCGGCCTGGCAGTAGGCACCGGAGCGTCGTCAACCGGACCCGGGTTCACGAAAACATTCACTGGCATTGCTCCGGCGGCAAACATCGTTAACCTGCGCGTGCTTGACCAAAATGGCCAAGGTAGCGACAGCATGGTGATTGCGGCGATTCATCGGGCTATCCAACTGAAATCGAAATACAACATCCGTGTCATTAACCTGTCCCTCGGCCGTCTGGTGTACGAGTCCTACAAGCTCGATCCTTTGTGCCAAGCGGTTGAGGATGCATGGCTTTCCGGAATCGTGGTGGTCGCCGCTGCCGGAAACGAAGGACGCACCTTTAACAGCGGCACCACTGGGTATGCCACAATCACCGCGCCTGGCAACGATCCGCTGGCAATTACAGTCGGTGCGATGAAAGGCATGGGCACGAATCAAAGAGGCGACGATTTGATCGCCAGCTACAGCTCCAAGGGACCTACGGCCGCCGATCACATCGCCAAGCCCGATCTGGTCGCGCCGGGCAACCACACCATCTCGCTGTATGCCAGCCGTAGCACGTCGGAAAGCACGACTTCCGCAAATGCGCTTCCGCTGAGCTTCTACACAACTTCGAATTCCACCCAGCCATCGACTGCCTATTACACACTCAGTGGCACCAGCATGGCGACGCCCGCTGTGTCCGGAGCTGCGGCGTTGTTGCTTCAGAAGTATCCGTACCTGACTCCGGATCAGGTCAAGGTCCAACTGATGAAGTCGGCTTCGAAGACCTTCCCGCAGTCCAGTGTAGCGACGGATCCGGTCACGGGTATCTCATACACAAGTTACTACGATATCTTCACGGTTGGCGCTGGATATCTGGATATCGCGGCAGCGCTGAACATGAAGGATGTTGCCCCATTCTGGCCTGCGATTGCAGCATCCCCTGTCGCGGTTTTTGACAACACAACGAATCAAGTCTATCTCACCAACGCCACATCGGCGGTTTGGGGTACGAGTGCGGTTTGGGGCACAACCGTATTATCCGGCGCGAGCGCGGTGTGGGGCACCAGTGCAGTCTGGGGCACCAGCGCAGTATGGGGCACGAGTGCCGTATGGGGCACGTCGGTCTGGGTCGATGGCAGCAGCGCGGTGTGGGGAACTGGCGCATTAGCTGGCTCCTCGGCAGTCTGGGGGACGGCAAACTTCAACGGGTTTGTCGCAGTCTATAATCCGGATCCGGCGATGAATTCGACTCCCGTGGCCAGCGAGAGCACCCGTATCATGCAAAATGGTGAGAACTAACAGTCTGGGCAGAAGCAGATGAATCGTCGACGCTAAAGTCAGACATCCTCACCTCGGCGGGGAATTTGGCCGCGAAGTGGAAATTCGATTGATCTCGAAAAACCGCTTACTGACGTGCGCCGCTCGGTTAGTAGCAGGCAACCGCTAGCCGCGCACGTCTGTAAGCGTTTTTGGCTCATACTAATTTCCGTGGAGGTCAGGATGTCTGAAACTCGACACTGCGGGTTCTCAAAGGTTGGGCAGGCAATTTGCCTGCCCCGACTAATTTTAAAAGGACCTCGCCCAGAAGCTGTGAAAAAATGCGCTCGCAAGCGCGCAGGACCGGCGACCTGTCCGCGGAAGCTTTAGCGAAGGCGGAAGCTTTAGCGAAGGCGGATCCGCCTGTCCAAATTCTGATTTTTCACACCTTCTCTCTGATGCGGCTTCCCAACGCCTCGAAAATGTCCGAACAACTGGAGTATCTTGTTGTCCTCGCAAAACGATGTGCCATTAGGCGACTCGCCTGTGCGAATACTAACTCTAAGAGCAGCCGAATCTAAAAAACGAGAGGTGTTGGATTGGCAATCGGCCATCCCAGGCGAACTGATTGCTATGCCTCCTCAACTGCTTCCGAGAGATCATAGGCACGATCTACAGACTGTTGAGACACCTGCGCAAGGTTACGCGGCATCCTCTTTCTGCTCAGGTCCATTCATTTCCGCAGATAAACCTAAGGACAAAGGTCGTTGCGACGCTCCGACTCTCTCGCTGAGGTTCGCCAGACTGCGTGAATAACCGGAAACCCCCTGCGTCGCCTTGCGTCGGCGCTTCGCCCCGTACATGCGGCGGTCGGCTTCGGCCAATAAGGTCTCGGCTTCCTCGCCATCCTCCGGGAACCTCGCGAAACCAACGCTGATCGACAACGAGGCATCGATATCGGACCCGGCCTTTCGCACGGCTTCATCGATCTGTTCAATGCGCTCATTCAAAGCGGCACCAGGCAACCCGCTAAATACGAATACGAACTCATCTCCGCCCATCCGGCCAACGTAGTCATATTCACGGCAGTGCTCCTGGAAAGTTGCGCCAACCCGCTTGAGAACTTCATTTCCCACCAGATGCCCCAGTGTATCGTTGATCTGTTTGAAGCCGTTGAGGTCTGAGACCAGGACCGTTAAATCAGTCCCGCTCCGCTTGCAGCGCGCAAGTTCGCTATCGAGGTGCAGAAACAGCGCTGTTGCATTCGGCAGGCCGGTCAGGCCGTCCACGCGCGCTCGTGTGTTTGCGTCCTGATACGAGAGTGCGTTCTCCACCGCCATCGAGGTCTTCGACGCCAGCGCGAGCACAATCCTCAAATCATCGCGGCAGAATGCATCTTTGGCGGTGCGGTAAAGTGCGATTGCGCCAATAACCCCGCTTTCCGTTTGCAGCGGAACCGCCAGCGCGGAGCGAAGAGTGCTAAACTTGGTCGCATCCTGCAGGTAACCTGGCTCCACCGAAGGATTGCCGTTAAGAATCGGTTTGGCATTCTCTACAACCCAACCTGACAGGCCATCGCCAACGGGAATCCGCAGGGAGGCGAACAGTTTTTCGTTCTCGCCCTCCACCAACCACGGTACAAGAAACCCCTCCTGCTTGATATAGATGACGATGGTCTCGTGACTCACAAGACGGCCAATGCGCGACGAGACTAGCGAAAGAGTCTCTTTCAAGCTCAAGGAATTGCCAAGTTCCGATGTAAATTCAAAGAGCATTTGCGCTTCCTGCCGCGCCGAAGCGATCGCCAAAATGAAATTACTTTCAGTATTCATACGCGAATCGGAAGGCGAATATGCCTCAAACCCAGCGTCCGGAGACTCCCCTCGATCCACTTTCTCTTCCGTCGACAAGAGGATGGTCTCGACAATCGGCTCAAGTTTGGCCATCTTTTCCAACTCAATATAGCGCCTCTGCAACACAGCAACGACATCGGGATCGAAATGTTTCCCAGCATCTCTAACCAGAATCGACATAGCCTGATCCAACGGGAGGGCTTTTCGATACTGACGGTCAGAGGCCAGCGCATCCAGGCAATCTACCGCTGTCAGAATCCTGGCTCCGATTGGAATCGCTTCGCCTTTCAATCCGAGGGGATAGCCGGATCCGTCCCACTTTTCGTGGTGCGCCCTGACGATGGGCACTACCGGATATGGGAAATCGATCTTTTCCAGGATCTCCGCCCCAACTAACGGATGAATCTTCATCTTGTCGAATTCCTCGGGCGTGAGCTTCCCGGGCTTGGAGATGATATAGTCAGGCACCGCCAGCTTGCCAATGTCATGCAGGATAGCTGCCGCTGCCAGGGCCGACTTCTCGTCATCGGAAAGGCCCATCTCCTTCGCGACTTCGCGCGCGTACACCTGAACCCTCTGTAAATGCTCCCCTGTCGTTTGGTCCTTGGCCTCAATCGCAAGCGCGAGTGCCTGAATGGTCCGCATATGCAACGAGGCGAGGCCTTGCGCATGGGATTTCTCCGAGGTGAGTTGATCGAGGTACAACTGGAACGACCTGTATATCACCAACACCAATGGGATAACGGCGAGTCCCAATTCCCAGCCAAAGGTTTTTCCGACGATTTGCATCACCGCAGCCATGATCGCGGCAACCAGAAAATAGGGAAAGCTCCAGAAGTAGCAGGTGTTCCAGGTATCTACCACTTTTCGCCTCTCGGTAAGTGCGACAATTCCGGCAATGCTGCCAGTATTGACGATGAAATACACAATTGCAGCGAAACACAAATTGAGCAGGATCGAGCGCGTCGCCGGCCAATGTTGAAAGCTTAAACCCGCCAGCCACGCCGAAATCGTCACGGAACTGCAATTGAAGGTAATCTGCACAAGGCTTGGTCGAACTTTGGGGCGCCAGAGCGTTTGCGCCAAGGCTGAGACCATAGCGATGCTGATCACTTCCGGCCGTGGCAGTTGCACCAGGGCATAGAACAAGAACACCGTGTTGACCGAAAGTGTTCCCGTAATCATCGGTAGACTGACCTTGAGGCTCGATGTTACAGCGGCGGCGAGCAGGAACATCGCGAAACGAAGACCGTCGTCCAGATGAAATTCAGCCGCGCTCGACGCAGTCACAGCGGCTGCAACCAGATAGGTCACCACGAGATAGACAATGGTAGCGCGGCTCACAGCCTCCTATCGGCAATAAAGGCTTTATTCTTTAGGGGTTTCAGCGCGCTGGGAGCTCGCGAATCCGCACGTTGCGGAACATCACGATCGAGAACTGATCGTGCAACTGCAACCCAATCGGCCCCGTCTTCGAGCGCTTGGGGTCGCCCGCATGCTCGGCCACCACGCGGCCATTCAATGTGACGGAGATTTTATCGTTGCGCGACAAGATGTCCATGGAATTCCAGTCGTCCTCGCGCTGGGCGTCTTTCGGCGCATCCATAAATCCGTAGATGCTGCCCGAAGGATGCGGGTCCGGGAAGCGGTTGTTGATCTGGATCTCGTAGCCAATCTTCGAGGGGGTCGCTTTATAGTTGGGCGGGGTTGTGACGCCGGCAGCGCCCCGCGAAGTGTCGCGGATCGAGACCCCGCTGTTACCTGTGGTCTTGGTCCAGTATTCCAGATGGAGGTCGAATTCGCCGTAATCGTTGCGCACCGTGTATAGCCACGATTGGGTGTCGATCCACGCTTTGAACTGCGCGGGTGTGGGCAGCGGTCCGCCGGGAGCGAGCATTTTGCGGTAATCGCCCGTGCGCTGACCGAGCAGGGTGCCGTCGCCCATCACCGTCCACTGACCGTCGCCGATGATCTGCCAGCCGTCGAGATTCTTCCCGTTGAATAGGGGCTTGAAGTCTGCGGCGGCGGTGAGGCCGGCGTAGAGAACTGCCAAGCAAAGGGTGCTGATGATGTTCACAAAAAAGAGCCTAACATACTCCAGCACCCCGCAAGTCCCCGCTACTTCACACTGGGGCTGTCGTCAGCCTTCAAATCGCCCAGGGCGTACTGAATCCCGGCCAGCATATGCGCCACAAAGGGCCGCAGGAAGTACACCTTTTCGTCATGGCCGTGGCCTTCATAAAATACCCGCCCATTGCCTACGCGCTGAATGTAGCTCAACGCGTAATCGCCATCGGTGCGCTTCGTTGCCGCCGGCTCTTTGGCCTTGTCTTCCGCGCTCATCTTGGCGTAGTTGACGCTGGTCAGAACATGCACCCGCTTGCGGCTGAATGAGTCCTGCGCGAACGTGTAGGTTTCGTCCACGATATCGAAGCCGCGCGACGGGAACATGGCCGTCAACGGACTCTTCGGATCATCTACCTTCACCGGAATCAGGGTCGGATAGGTCCAGTGGTACTTGAAGAAACCGCCGATCAGTTCGTTAAACTCGGGCCATGTGCCGGCTAGGACCGGGCCCTTTGCATGATAGCTGTCGCTGGCGGCGTGCACGCCGGCCAGGCCTTTTCCGCCTTTGACAAAATCAAGCAGGGCCTTCCGCCGTTGTTCGGATACCGCTTTGTCGTTCGGGTCATCCAGAAATTCGCCGGTCGTGCTGGCCAGGAAGATGGCGTCATATTGCTTCAGGTTTTCCGCCGTGATGGCGGCCGCGTCGTAGGTGATCGTCGTCATCCACGCGCCGGTCTTATCTCCCAGATATTCCACCATCTTCGCTGCCAGCGGGATGGACGTATGTACCCAGCCGGGAGCACGGCACAGCACCAACACGCGGCGCAGGCTCTGCGGCGCAACGATCGGTTTGTCAGGCAGTGCGGCCATCATGGCCGAAATGTCCGAGGGGTTGGCGAATTGTTTTTGCGGACAGCCGCGGTTGAAGCCACCGCTGAACCCTTCCACGGGGCAAGGCGCTGCATTCTGCGCGAAGCCAACCGCGCTGGCCAGTGCCGCACCAAATAATATAAATGCGTTCATTGTCATGATCGAATATTCTCCAGAAATTACCGCTTAAGCCGCCTCCGCCACCATACAATCTCAGTCACTTACTGCCCCTGGTGGGGCAGGCGGTTTCGCCTGCCGGACTTCTACCACAGACTGCTTAAGCAGCTTCATTATATTCCCGTGTGGCACGCCGCGGAAGCGCTACCATGCACGCCGCGATTCCGATTGTGATAGGATCCTCGTCAAATGGCATCCAGATTGTTCCACCTCATCCTCCTCTCCCTGATTGGTACCGTATGCGTATACGCCCAAGCGGTGAATGCAACGCTGGTGGGAACTATCACCGATTCCAGCGGCGGCGTGGTCCCGCACGCGCGCATCGCCATCGTCGGTGCCAACACTGGCGTCTCACACACTGCGGAAACCAATGCCAGCGGCAACTACACCTTCCCCGATCTTCAGCCCGGTGTCTACAACATTTCCGCCGAAATCGCGGGCTTCAAAAAGGAACTGCGTTCCGCAGTCGAAGTGGCGCTCAACACGGTTACGCGCATCGATCTGCGCCTTCAACCCGGCAACGTCAGCGAAACCGTGGAAGTAACCGCGGCCGCACCACTGCTGAAGTCGGATCGTGCCGATACCGGCATCGCCATTGAAGCCGTCCAGGTGCAGGAACTGCCGCTCGGCGTCAATCGCAATTTCCAAAGTCTGCTCGACCTCGTGCCTGGCACGACCCCTGCAACTTTCCAGCACTCGCAATTCTTCAACGCCGCCAGCGCCCTGCAAACCCAGGCCAGTGGCCAGATGCGTCAGGCCAACAGTTTCCAGATTGAGGGCGTGGACAACAACCAGCGCAGCCGCAACCTGCAGGTGCTCATCCCGCCGGCTGAAGCGATCCAGACCGTGGACATTTCTATGAGCAATCACGATTCTGAACTCGGCCTGGGCGGGGGAGCTGTCACCAACGTGATGCTCAAATCCGGCACCAATCAATACCACGGCTCGGCGTATGAGTACCTGCAAAACAGCGCCATGAATGCGCGCGCGTTTTTCAATCCATCGGTTGGCCACCTCGCCTATAACTACACCGGAGCCAGCCTCGGCGGCCCCATCAGGCGGAATAAGATGTTCTTCTTCGTCGACTATCTGCGCAGCATGACGCATGAAGCCAACACCAACCTGATCACAATTCCATCGGTGCCTTTCCGCACCGGCGACCTCAGCGCCGCCACCACCGCGATCTACAATCCCTTCACCGGCGCCGCCGATGGCACCAATCGTTCTCCGTTCCCGAATAACCAGATTCCAGCCAGCCTCATCAATCCGGTTTCCGCCAAGATCATCGCCCTCACCCCAGCGCCAAATCTGCCTTTCAAAGAAAGCGCGCCAAGTAACAACTACTTCGCGCTGCTGCCGTTTCAGAAGACCACCGACTCGTTTGATATCAAGGCCGACGATAACATCACGGATAAGGACCGCTTCAGCGTTCGCCTCAGCTTTGCCCGGCCCGCCATCTTCCAGGCGCCGATCTTTGGCGATGCAGGCGGACCGGCGCAGGGTGCGTTTGAAGGTACGGGACTGCAGCGCACTTACAGCGGCGGGTTCAATTACAACCGAGTAGTAACTCCAACCTTGCTGACCGAAGTGCGCGCCGGAGTAGCTTACTATCACAATGAGGCGCAGCCTTCCGATTACGGCAAGAACGACGCGGCCGCCGTTGGCATCCCAGGCATCAACATCAGCCTCTTCACCAGCGGCATGGTGGGCATCAGTATTGGCGGCTTCTCCAGTCCGCTCACCGGCTACTCGGCAAGCGTGCCGTGGGTGCGCTCGGAAGCGAACATCGATCTTTCAAACATCTGGACAAAGATCGCCGGCAATCACTCCATCAAGTTCGGCGTGGACCTGCGCCGCATCCGCGACAACCTGCTTCAGGACCAGCAATTCAGTCCGCGTGGCGTCTATACTTTCGGAGTAAACCAGACCTCGATATCAGGCAAGTCCACCGGCATTGGTAACGACATGGCCAGCTTCCTGCTCGATCAGCCCAACTCCGTCGGCCGCGACATCAATACCTATTTTCCCGGTATGCGGATATGGCAATTTGCCGGCTTTGTAACGGACCGCTGGCAGGTCTCTTCTAAACTGACGCTCAGTCTGGGACTGCGTTGGGAATTCTCTCCGCCCGCCACCGCGCCTTTCCCAGGCGGCTTCTCGAACTACAATCCGGATAACAACACACTCGTCCTCGGCGGCATCGGCGGCAATCCGATGAATGGTGGCGTGCACACCCGCTATAACGGCCTTGCGCCGCGCATCGGCGTTGCTTACCGCGTGGCGCCCAAGACCGTCATCCGCACCGGCTTCGGCATCAGCTACACCGCGCAGTGCACCGATAGCGGATGCCAGCAATGGAACTTCCCTGTGCGCGCCAATAACAACTATCTGCCGGCGAATAACAGCCCGTATCTGCCCGCGGTGTTGCCCAGCGGCCAGTTGGCCACGTTCCAGAACGGCATGCCCGCACCCACGCCAATTAACATTCCCTCAAACGGGATCATCACCAATCCCGATCCGACTTCCGTCTACACGGTGACGCCTCTCGATTACAAAATCCCCTACGTGGAATCGTGGAACTTCGCCATCCAGCAGTCATTGCCGCTGCGCTTTACTCTCGACGCCGCCTATGTAGGCAGCCACGGTGTGGATATCTTCAGTTCTCCGAACTTAAACGCCGGCGTTGTGCTGGGCGCAGGTGCCAAGGGCCAGCCGGAGTATCCGCGCACCGTTGCCACCACGCAATATTTCCAGGGTCATTCATCGAGCTATCATTCGTTGCAGGTGAAGTTCGACCGGCGCTTCGCCGCCGGCCTGGGCATCACCACGGCCTTTACCTGGCAGAAAGCGATGAGCTTCCAAAGCGGCGACGACGGTGGCATCGCCTTCTATGTCGGGCAGGATCGAAACTACGCTCGCGCCGATTTCGACCGCACCTTGAACTTCGTCCAAAGCTACATCTACGAACTGCCGTTTGGCAAGCGGAAGCCTTGGCTGGCCAGCGGACCGGCTGCTGCGGTCCTGGGCGGATGGAAGGTTTCGGGAGTCCTATCGGCCCGCACCGGCACGCCACTTACTTTTTCCGCCAATGGAGGCACACTCAATCTACCGGGCTCCACGCAGACTGCGGATCAGGTGGCGCCCATCGACATCCTGCATGGCATCAACATCGGCAATCCATGGTTCAGTACAGCAAGCTTCGCGCAGCCAGTTGGTTTGCGATTCGGCACAACGGGGCGCAATATCATCAGCGGTCCGGGGATGTTCAGCCTGAATGGCTCCATCTCCCGCCGCATCGACGTAACGGAACGCTACAAGCTTGAGATCCGCGGCGAGGCCTTCAACCTTACGAACACCCCGCAGTTCTCCAATCCGAATACATCAATGACCAGCACCAACTTTGGCTATATCACCGGCACCATCGGTTCAGGCACGGGTGTAAACGGAACGGGCGGCGGACGCGCCGTCCAGCTGGCTGTAAAAGTGATCTTCTGATTCAGGCTTCTCGCATGGTTACGGTTTTTCGCAAAAAGGCCCCTGCATAGCTGCCGGCCAAGCCAATAGTCGAGACAAAAGTGGTGATCAGCAGCAGCCCCTCAGGTGCGGAGAAGTCAGGGTTCTTGCCGTAAAGCATCTCCGCAGCCGGCACAGCGAGTGCCGTAATGATCCACAACCACGCCCTCTTCGGGTGCAGAAATCCCAATACAGCGGTGGAAATCAGGACGAGTCCAACGATGACTCCAGTATCATCGCTTCTCAATTCCACTCGCCCGATAAACAGCGTGGCGGCGATGCAGAGTAGATAAGTAAACGGTGTTAGTAAGTGCTTCATACCTGAACTCCTTAATTCATCCAAGTGGGCTTGCGGCAGGCTGCCGCCAAGGTCGCGCAGCATCTCTCCCCAAAGCTGGAATCCTGACAGTTCGCGCGACTGGTCGCGAAACAACTGTTCCATCGGCTCGCGGTACCGCTTCACGAAGCTTGCCGGGTATAGGTTGAGCAAAATCCGGTACAGCCTCATGCCAATGCTCCTCGCGCCCGCGCCGTGCGGACCGCCGATTGCAGCCGGCGCGCCTCGGTTCTTACGGCTTCGCGGCCCCCGCTAGTGATCCGGTAGTATCGACGGCGTTCCGCACTCAATGCCAGGTCGGGGTGTTCCCCCGCCTCTTCCACCAGACCCGCTTCCAGCAGCCGTTTCAACGTTCCATAAAGAGTGCCAGGCCCCATCTTGACCACGCCGCCGGAATCTTCCGCCACAACCTGCATGATTGCGTAACCGTGCCGCTCGCCTTCCGAAAGCGCCAGTAGAATGTGAAAAACGGCCGGGGTTAATGGTTCCATATATATCCGTTACGGATATACTAGCGCCGGCTGAAGCAACTGTCAATGCTTTTCTGTCACGAGACCTGGAAATTGTCTGATAAGCTAACATCCATGTGCCGAAATTTACTTTCCCTGTTTCTGATGGCTGCCGCCGTGTGCGCCGGCGAGGACTACAAGATCGGGCCCGATTCCGAGCGTCAGCCCGGCGTACCCAAGGGCGTTGTCACCAAATACTCGTGGAACAGCAGCAAGTTGTTTCCCGGCACGAATCGCGATTACTGGGTCTATGTGCCAGCGCAGTACAAGGGCGATAAGCCCGCCTGCGTCATGGTCTTCTTCGATGGCGGCGGTTATGTCAGCGAAACCAGTGGCTACCGCGCCACCATCGTCATGGACAACCTGATCCACAAGGGCGACATGCCGGTCACCATCGGGATCTTCGTAAACCCTGGCGTGATGCCCGCAATGTCTTCAGATAAGCAGGCCCGCTATAACCGCAGCTATGAATACGATGCCATCAGCGACCGCAACGCGCGCTTCCTGATCGAAGAAATTCTGCCCGAAGTCGGCAAGCAGTATAAGCTATCCTCCAACCCCGACGACCGCGCCGTGTCCGGCGGCAGTTCCGGTGGCATCGCAGCCTTCGTCGCTGCCTGGAACCGCCCCGATGCCTTCCATCGCGTGCTCAGTTTCATCGGCAGCTTCGCCAACCTGCGGGGCGGGGAAGAGTTGTCGGCCATGGTGCGCAAGACCGAGCCCAAGCCTCTGCGTATTTACCAGCAGGACGGCAGCAACGACCAGAATATCTATGGCGGCAACTGGTACATCGGCAACCAGGACCTCTACTCGGCGCTGGAATATGCCGGCTACGATGCCAAGTTTACCGTAGGCACCGAAGGTCACAACGGCAAGCACGGCGCGGCCATTCTGCCAGAAGCGATGCGCTGGCTGTGGCGTGGATACCCGGCCCCGGTGGCGAAGTCCACTAAGGTGATTCAACGCGGCGTTTCTGAATTTCTCGATCTCTCTTCAAAATGGGAACTGGTGGGCGATGGCTACGGTTTCACTGAGGGGCCGGCGGTGGATAAGCAGGGCAACGTATTCTTCAGCGACATTCCGCGCAATCGTATCTTCAAAGCCGGGCTCGATGGCAAAGTAACGATCTTTAAGGAGGACACGGGTGGAGTCAATGGCTTGATGTTTGGACCCGACGGCCGGCTCTATGCCTGCCAGAACAAGCGCAACCGCGTGGTAGCTTATTCGATGGACGGCAAAGAGTCAGTAATCGCCGAAGGCACCGGCTCAAACGACATCGCACTTACCGCAAAGGGCGAAATCTATTACACCGATCCAGGTGGCAAGAAGGTCTGGTTCATTGATGCTTCAGGTAAGAAGCGCGTAGTACATGAAGGGATGGGTTTCCCCAATGGCGTGCGCCTGTTTCCTGATCAATCAATGTTGTTAGTGGCCGATTACTCCACGCGCTGGGTATGGTCCTTTCAAGTGCAGGCCGATGGCTCCCTCGCTAATGGCCAGGCATTCTACCGCCTGGAAATGTCCGATGAAGTGGCCAACGCCGCCGCCGATGGCATGACTCTCGACAGTGAAGGCTACCTCTATGTGGCAACCAACATTGGCATCCAGATCTGTGACCAGGCTGGCCGCGTGATGGCGATTCTTCCCAAGCCGCAGCCCGGTGCCGCACTTACCAATCTCGTGTTCGGCGGAGCGGGTCTTGACGTCTTGTATGCAACCAACGGCGACAAAGTCTACAAGCGTCAGATGAAACACAAAGGCGTAAACTCCTGGACCGTCGGCAAGCCGCCAACACCACGCATGTAAAGGGTGGGGCAGGCGATTCGTCCGCCGAAGCCTTGGCAAAGGTGGATTCGCCTGCCCTGACTAACTTTAAAAACCTCGCCCTCCTGCGATTCGTCCGGATCTCTTCGAATCTGTCACTTTAGAGCCACACTAAGGGTGATCCTGGTTAACGCCGCTAATCCTGTTACGATTAATGCGGTGAAGATCGCGAATCGCTATAGCACCGTTGATCAACGCTAAACTCGACACCGCAGTATTTTCAAGGGTGGGGCGGGCAATTTGCCTGCCCTGACTAACTTTAAAGTCTCCTCGCCCTGATTGATCCTGCTTCCAAAAACTCCGAAAATTGCCGGTCAACAGGCGTATCTTGTTCTGCAGATTCCCAGCCCAGAACTAGGCCGCGTGGTGAAGTAAACTCCCGAAACACCCGCCACCTAAACCGAAAACCGGTAACCCATCCCCCGAATCGTATGAATATGTTTCGGAAACTGCGGGTTCTCCTCCAGCTTCTGCCGCAACCACGCAATATGCACGTCAATGGTCCTCGACGTCACCCCCGGCTGATATCCCCAAACCCCTTCCAGCAGTTCATCGCGCGAAACCACATTTCCGCGATGGTTTACCAGGCATCGCAACAACTCCAGTTCCTTCGTCGCCAGGCTCACCGGCTGCCCGTCTTTCAGCACATCGCCATTTTCAAAATTCACCTGCACCGTGCCGAATTCAAAGCGCGCCACCGGAGTCAGCTTGTCCTTCACAACCCGCCGCAGCAGCGCCTCCACCCGCGCCAGCAACTCTGGCGGTTCAAACGGCTTCACCAGATAGTCATCGGCGCCCAGTTTCAGCCCTACCACCCGATCAGTCAGTTGCGTGCGTGCCGTAAGCATCAGGATTGCGACGTCCTTGCCCTGCTGGCGCAGTTCGCGGCACACGTCGAAGCCATTCTTCCCGGGCAACATCACGTCCAGCAGAATCAGGTCGAACCGCTCATTCAGTCCTTTGGCGAGCGCCGTGTTGCCATCGGCGGCCGTCTCAACCTGATAGCCTTCGCCCTCCAACAGGTCCGCCACAATCATCGAAAGATTCGGTTCGTCTTCAACAAGTAAGATGCGTGAACTCATGTTTTCACTATGCCGGCGTCACAGGGATGCGCAAGATAAAAGCCGCGCCGTGTTCCGGCTCGCTTTCCACCTGAATGCTGCCGCCATGCGCCTCTATAATCTTCTTTACCAGATTGAGCCCCAGGCCGGTGCCATGGATCTGGTCGTCAATCGCCTTGCGTCCGCGAAAAAACGGATCGAAAATCAGCTTCTGCTCTTCCATCGGGATGCCCGGCCCGTGGTCGGCCACACGGATCTCGACCATCTGCTTGGGCGAATTGCCCGTCTGCCGCGCCGATATCCCTACCCAGTTCTCGCCGTTCCTGCCGTACTTGGCGGCGTTGCTCAGCAGGTTCTGCACCGCGTGTTTCAGCGCGGTGCGGTCGCCCATGATAATCGGCAACTCCGGTTCCACCGTGCTCTCCACTTGGAAATGCGCTGCATGCAGCACCGGGCGGCTGGATTCGATCGACTCCTCGATTACGCTCTCCACCGACACCGGCTCCGACTTCTGCACCACCTGGCCGGCCTTCACGCTGGCAAACTGCAGGATCTGTTCCACCAGGTCTTTCAGCCGTCCACTTTCCTGTTGAATCATCTCGCCATAACGCAACACCTGCGCCGGATTGTGCGCTGCCTTATGTTGCAGGCTGTAAGCGGCCGTGTGGATTACGGTAAGCGGAGTGCGCAGCTCATGCGAAACACCCGCCACAAAATCCATCTGCAATTCCGCCAGCTTCTGCGCCCTGCGGCTGAAGTTCATTACGGCCGCCGCCGCGGCGATCAGCAAAAGCATTATCCCCGACGCCACCGCCAGATTCCAATGCCGCGCTCTGGCCACCACTGCGTCCAACGAGCCTTCGCGATGCCGCAGATAAATCGCCCACCGGCCCGAATCCGGTGGCGGAGTGCCGCGCGTCACCCGCCGTTTCCCGCCGCGGTTGCCGCCATCCCGTGCGCCACCTTCGCGGTTCTGCTGCTGGCCAATCAGGCGAAAAAACTGCTCGAACTGCATCTCAAACAAACCGCCGGTGGCATCTTCCTTGCCTTCGATACGGCCAGCCGATGGGTCTGACTGGTAGATTACCCTTTCCGGTGTGGAGCGCGAAACCACTTCGGCCAGGTATTCCGAACTCCCCTCCACGCCAAGGTGCCGCTGCAAACCTTCCGGAATCATCACATCGCGGGCATAATCGGAACTCAGTTCGAACAGCAGCCAGCCGATTTCGCGGTTGAAGAATCCACGGCCCCGCTGCCCAGCCGCATCCGCCGGCTGCCGCTCACCCGGTGGTTGAAACATCGGGACTTCCAACACCATGCCGTCACCGCCTGGCCGCCCGTTCTGGGGGCCGCCCTGGCCACCCGCCTGGCCACCCGCTGGTCCACCCGGTTGGTTGAAACGGTTGCGCCTCTGATTTCGCGATTCAAGCACCTCCCTCGTGCGTGACCACTCCGCCGGCCACTCCGCTGCGGCGAACAGGCCGGATTGCGGATCGATGATCTTAATCGTTAAATCGTCGTCTTCGCGCGTCACTATAGCGATGCGGCGGAAGATCTGGCCTCCGTGGCTGGCTTTCTTCCACTGCATGAGCTGGGCCTCAATTTCCGACTCGGCCATGCGCGAATCGATGGGTGTGGCGGCCGGCACCAATGCCCGCACCGCATTTGCGATCTCCGTATTGAAATCCTGGCTCAAGCGCGCAAGGCTCGCCTGCAGGCTGCGCTGCATGCGCTCCTGGCTGGCCACGCTCACCTCCCCGATCCAACGGTATTGCAGCACACCGAGCACGGCGCAGAGGACGAACAACACCCCTACCAGAAGCCACGACAGGGCGGCTTGGCGGTTTTCGATTTTAAGGTTCATACGGGCCGGGGTAATCCTCTGTTTATAAAGTAAGGCCGAAACGGTCCCATTTGCAATAACTACATTGTCAGGAATGCGTTAAGAACGTTAATCTTTGCAAACTGGCGGTTACCTTGGGCCAGGATTCAGCACCTTTAGTCTTGAGCATCACACCGTTGTCTCCTGTCTTGCGCCCAAAAACTATGAGGTTTCTTATGCCATCGCTTCGAGTACGATCCCGGTTCGAGAGTTTTCTTCTGCTGTCGCTTTTGTCACTCGCCGCAGCGAGCGCTGCCGAGCTCCACGGCACCATCAAAACCAAGGGACTCCCCTTTCCCGGCGTGACTATCACCGCCCTGCAAGGCGACAAGAAAGTAGTCACCACCACCGATCTGGACGGCGTCTACTCCTTTAAGGACCTTCCCGAGGGCGATTGGACTCTCGAAGCCACAATGCTCGGCTGCGAAAAGACTTCCCTGAAGATGAGCATCGTCGAAGGCGTCCCGGCCGTTGATATGGAATTGAAACTAATGACGGAGGAGGCGTTGCTGGCCAGCCTGTCAGCCGCCCCGGCGGCCCCGGCCTCACCCTCCGCGGCTCCGGTGCAGGTTGCCTCCGCCGCGGCCCCCACTGCTGAAAAGCCAGCCGCAATCGATAAGCCTGCGGCCCCGGCCGCTGCAGCAGCTCCCCCGGCGCAGCGGCCCCAACAGCGTGCCGGTGCCGGCGGTGCACCTGGAGCGGCCGGACGTGGCGGTGCCGCCGGAGCAGCCGGTGGCCGCGGTGGTTTTCAGCGCATGGACGTGAATCAATCGGCGGATACCGCATCCTTCGGCAACGAAGGCGCGATCAGCACCGAGCAGGCTGCCGACCTGAATCAGAGCTCAGCCAATTCTTTCTTAGTGCAGGGCAGCACCAGCAGCGCAGCCGGCATGGGCCAGAGTAATGACTGGGGCCGGCCCCCAGGAATGGGCGGACCGGACGGTCCCGGCGGTTTCGGCGGTGGCATGCCCAGTATGATGGGTATGGGCGGCCCAGGCGGCATGCCCGGCATGGGTGGCGATAGCGGCGGTTTCCGTGGCGGCGGCCCCGGCGGCGGTGGCCCCGGCGGCCCCGGCGGCGGTGGATTCCGTGGCGGCGGCCCTGGTGGCGGTGGACCTCCCGGCGGTTTCGGCGGTGGCGGTTTCGGTGGAGGTGACCGCGGCGGACGCGGCGGTGGCCCCGGTGGCGATCGTGGTCCGCGCACCGACCGTGCCGACTTTCAGAATCGCGGCGGTTCCATGGCCTTCGGCAATCGCCGGCGCGATCCGCGCAATTCCTACATGATGATGGCTTCGTTCAGCCTCGACAATTCAGCTCTCGATGCCAAAAGCTTCTCCGTAACAGGCGCCAATGTGCTGAAGCCGTCCACGGCCATCAGCCGTGGCACTTTCATCGTCGGCGGTCCGCTGCGTATTCCCAAACTGATCAGCGCCGAGCGCCGCATTCAGTTCAGCTTGGATATCCAGTTTTCGCACAACCGGCAGGGAACCGTTTCGAACCCCACCAACATGCCGACTGCACTGGAACGGATCGGCGATTTCTCGCAATCCACCGTTCAAGGCGCAGCGTTGACGGTCTATGACCCCCGCAGCGGTCTGCCCTTCGGCGGCAACAAGATTCCGGCCGCGCGCATCAGTTCGGTCGCCACGGCGTTGCTCACCTATTTCCCCTCGCCCAACCTGCCCTTCGCCACGCGTAATTATCAAACGGCCTGGAGCAGCGGTAATAACTCGCATAACATCAACACTCGCGTCTCAAACATCCGCATCAAAACCAAAGACCGCCTGAATGCCAACATCGGCTATCAGGGCAGCAACAATGTCTCACCCAACCTGCTGCAATTTATCGACACCGGCGCAGGGCGGGGAATTAACGCCGGCCTCAGCTGGTCGCACACCTTCACCAACAAGTTGATCAGCAACGCCAGCGTCAACTTCAGCCGCTCGCGTCAATTGACCTCGCCGTTCTTCGCCGACAAGCAGAACATCGCCGCTTCGCTGGGCATCCAGGGCACCTCGCAGAACCCCATGAACTGGGGCCCGCCCAGCTTGAGCTTCACCAACTACGGCGGCTTGAACGACGGCAACGCCTCGCTCTCGCGCAACCAGACCCTGTCCTTCAGTGAAAGCATTAGCTGGGTCCATGGCAAGCACAACATGGTCTTCGGCGGCGACTTCCGACGTCAGCAGTTTAATCAGTTCGCCGATGGCAACGGCCGCGGCACTTACTCCTTTAACGGCTCGGCCACCAGCTTGCTGGTCAACGGCCTCGCCCAGCCCGGCACCGGCTACGATCTGGCCGACTTCCTGCTCGGCACGCCTTCCACCAGCTCCATCCGCTACGGCAACCCCGATAAGTACATGCGCGGCAACGGCGGTTCCATGTTCGCCAACGACGATTTCCGCTTCAGCACCAAATTGAGCTTCAACTTCGGCCTGCGCTGGGATCTTTCCACCCCCGTGACCGAAAAGTACAACCGCCTCGTGAATCTGGATATCGCGCCCGGCTATGCCGCCATCGCGACAATCCAGCCCGGCCAGACCGGCCAATATTATGGCGCGCTGCCTTCGGCTTTGATCAACCCTGACCTGAAACACTTCTCGCCGCGCTTTGGCTTCGCCTTCCGGCCTTCGAGCAAGGATTCGCTCGTCGTCCGCGGCGGCTACGGTGTCTACTACAACACCTCGGTCTATAATCAGGTCGCCAGCAACCTCGCCCAGCAACCGCCGTTTGCCCGCACCGTCAGCGTGGCCGGCACCGCCGCCAATCCGCTCAACATCCAGACCGGCTTCCTCTCCGGCGCAGGCCAGAGTGTAGCTAACACGTTTGCCGTCGATCCCAACTACAAAATCGGCTACGCCCAAACCTGGACCCTCTCAATGCAGCATGACCTGCCGTACTCCTTCTTCGGCACCGCAGGCTATCTCGGCACCAAGGGCACCCGCCTCGACCAGCAGTTCATTCCCAACTCAGTCGCTCCCGGCGCATTGCAGTCCCTATTGCCCCATAGCTACATCTACGAAACCTCCAACGGCAATTCCATCTATCATGCCGCCCAATTCCAGCTCAACCGCAGAACCCGCAGCGGACTCGGTGGACGCCTCTCCTATCAGTTCTCGAAATCGATCGATAACGCCGGCACCGGCGGCCGCGGCCAGAGCGGTACGCCCGTGGCCCAGAATTGGACCGACCTTTCCGCCGAGCGCGGCCTGTCGTCCTTCGATTCCCGCCACAGTCTCTCATTGAACACGCAGTACAGCACCGGCATGGGCACCAGTGGCGGCACTCTGCTCAAGGGTTGGAAGGGTGCCATGTTCAAGGATTGGACCGTCAGCAGTGGCTTGAACCTGCGCAGCGGCACTCCATTCACCGCCACCGTCGGCGGCAACCGTTCGCAGATCGGCGGCACGGCCGTTTCCAACACCGTCCGCGCAAATGCCACCGGCGCGCCGGTCAGTGCCGAGGGCATGCTGTTCAATACCGCTGCCTTTGCTGCTCCGTTAAGTGGTGCGTGGGGCAACGCCGGGCGCGATACCATCCCCGGACCGCTCCTGTTCTCGCTCGATGGCCAGTTGGGCCGCATATTCCGCTTCGGCGAACGCCGCAGCGCCGATCTGCAATTCCAGTCATCGAACCTGTTGAATCACGTGACCATTAACCAGTGGGGCACCGTGCTGAGCTCCACCAACTACGGCCTGGCCACCAACGCGGCCGGCATGCGCAAGATCACCATCAATTTGAGGTTACGTTTCTAATGATACGGACAAGATTAGCTTTACTCCTGACTTTGCTGATGATCGCTCAGGCCCAGGAGCCTGCGCCGCCCGTCAACACCAAGGGCACCTTTAAGTTTGAGGTTACTTCGAACTTGGTGGTCATCAACGTCTCCGCTAAAGACAGCAAAGGCGACCCCATCGAGAACCTCAAAGCCTCTGATTTCACCGTCAATGAAGACGGCAAGAATCAGGTGCTGAAAGTCTTCGAATATCAGCGCATGGAGGACACCGTCCTCGCTCCGGCGCCAGTTCCTCCAGCACCAGAACCGAAGATCAAGAAAGCCGCAACGCCCGTTGCTGCGGCCAAGCCCGTGGAATCGGCGGTTGGCTCGCCCATCGCCCCCTCAAAAGCCGGAGAAGTAAAGTACAAGGACAAGCGCCTCATGGTCTTCTTCTTCGACCAGGCCGGCATGGCTGTCTCTGAGCAGCTGCGCGCCCAGAACGCCGCCATCAAGTTCCTGAACTCGCAAGTAACCCAATCCGACTCCATCGCCTTAATGGTTTACTCCACGAAACTGGACGTCCTCCAGGATTTCACTAACGACCGCGAATCGCTCATGAAGCAGATCAAAGGTATGACCGTCGGCGAGGTCGGCATGGACAATGGCGCCACCGGTGACGATGCCGAAGGCGATACCGGCGCCGCCTTCCAGCAGGACGAGAGCGAGTTCAACATGTTCAACACAGACCGCAAACTGGCGGCTCTGGAAACGGCAGTGAAGATGTTGAGCAGCCTGCCCGAAAAGAAAGCCCTCGTCTACTTCGCCAGCGGTATGGCCCTCAGCGGAACCGACAATCAGGCCCAGTTGCGCGCCACAGTCAACGCCGCCATCCGCGGCAACGTCGCTTTCTATCCCGTGGATGCGCGCGGCCTGGTGGCCAGCGCTCCCATGGGTGACGCGACCAAGGCTTCCCCCGGCGGCCAGGGCATGTTCTCTGGCAACTCGCAGCGCGCCTCGCGCAACACCTTCCAAAGCCAGCAGGATACTTTGTACACTCTCGCTGCCGATACCGGCGGCAAGGCTCTGCTCGATAACAACGATCTCGCCTTGGGCATTGTCCAGGCGCAGAAGAGTATCAGCAGTTACTATATTCTCGGTTACTACAGCAGCAACGTCCAGCTCGACGGCCGCTACCGCCGTGTGAAAGTAACTCTTAATAACAAGAAGATTACTGCGAAACTCGACTACCGCAGCGGTTACTTCGCCGGCAAGGAGTTCAAGAAGTTCGATTCCTCCGACCGCGAACGTCAGCTCCAGGAAGCGCTCATGCTTGGCGATCCAGTCACCGATCTCTCGCTTGCCGTCGAAGTCAACTACTTCCGCCAGGCCAAGGACCGTTACTTCGTTCCAGTTGCCGTAAAGATTCCCGGCACCGATATCGAGCTCGCCCGCAAGGGCGGGGCAGAGAGCACCCGCCTCGACTTCATCGGCGAGGTGCGCGACGCCCGCGGCCTCATCCAAGGCACCGTGCGTGACGAAATCACCGTCAAGTTGAAGGGTGAGGACGCCGGCCAACTCGCCAAACGAAATCTCTCTTATGACGCGGGCTTCACGCTCACCCCCGGCCAGTACACGCTGAAATTCCTCGCTCGCGAAAACGCTACAGGTAAGATGGGGACTTTTGAGAGTAAGTTTATCGTACCCGACCTGACATTGGATCAACGCTACTTACCCATCAGTTCCGTGGTCCTCAGCCACCAGAGGGACGACATCTCCGCCGCCATTGGCGCGGCAACCAAGGATAAGAAACTACTAGCCGCCAGCCCGCTTGTGACCGACAACATGAAGCTGGTGCCCAGCGTGACCCATGTCTTCCGCAAGGAGCAGGACATGTTCGTATTCCTCGAAGCCTATCAGCCGCAAGCTGAAAATACCCAGATGATGGTCGCGACGGTAAGCTTCTATCGCGGCAAGGTGAAGGCGTTTGAAACCGCCCCGCTGAAGATCAGCGACGGCTTGAACAAGTCCAAGGCCGTCCCCGTCAGCTTAAGCGTGCCATTGGCGAAACTCGCCCCCGGCCGCTACACCTGCCAGGTCAACGTCCTGAACCCCTCAGCCCAAAAGTTCGCCGTCTGGCGCTCCCCCATGGTCCTTTTGCCCTAGTGGGGCAGATTGGTAATCCAATGTCGCTTACATTGACTAGAACGACGCGTCGCATTTGGGATCTGACAACTTTTTTCGGCCGTATTTGCCGAAAATGGGCTGTCTGACCCCAATTGCCCTCCACCGCAATGCCCCAATGAATCGCGTACCAAATCGGAAGCTCGCCTCATCAACGCAATGTAAGCGACATTGGATTGGTAATCTGCAGCCGATTGGCACTCGGCTCTTCCT
>CAIRSA010000046.1 GCA_903881085.1 uncultured Acidobacteriia bacterium | reverse complement strand
TCAGGAAGTACAGGCCGGCGACGCGCCCGCCCTTCAAGAATCGCTTCGTTCCGCTTGCGCCGATGAATTGCAGACCGTGCAACTCGCCGGCCGCGTCGCCGATCGGCACGACCAGCGCGCCCTTGAACACGCGCAACCCGTGCGCGGCTACACCCTTGCGCGCCAGGTACGGATGTTCATCGCCCGCCGGCCGAGCGGCGTGCCAGATGCGCGCGGCAACTTCACGGGCTGCGGCGTGGCGCCGGGCCGCTTCGTCCGTCCGTCGGGCGCTGGCGGCATCTGCCCTCCTTCTCAGCGCATCGCGTTCCGCCGTCGTCAGCGCGCGCCCGATGTCGAAACGCCAGGATTCCCAGCCCTTGCCGTCGCGCCAGTTTTCCATGCCGCCGGCCGGAATGCCGTCCAGGTGGAGCAGGTAAGCCGCATCGCCCTTGCCATTCTTCCCCGCGGCATCGCAGCGGTGAATGCTACCGTCGGCGATGACGCTTTCGGGCGGAACGATATCGCGCGCGGCGAGCGCCGCACGAAACCGGTCAATGACCTCGGCGGTGGCGGGGGCCGGCGCCAGGCGCGGCCGCCCGGCCATTGCAATTGCGTCGGCTGCCATGCATGCGCGTCGTCACGCCGCCTGCCGGCCGCCGTCCCGGGCAATCTTCACCCGCCCGGCGATCCACTCGCTCACATCCGATTCGAGCCACCCGACCGCGCGCGGCCCAAGCGGCACGGGCTTCGGGAAAACGCCGTCCTTGATGTACTGATAGATCGTGCTGCGCGAAAGCCCTGTGCGTGTCTCGACCTGCTTGCGTCGGAGAAATGCAGGCTCCCGCTGGATACTCTGCGCCATGTTCGTCACCTCGCGGCTGGTAGTGGAAGACGGCAACATCCTTCCACGCCACGCGGCATTTGTGGGCCCGAATCGGAGCCTCGATGAGGCCTCGAAACCCCCTTGACAGCAGGATTGATTGCGAACCAGAGATGGGAACGCCCGTGACCATCAGCACTGCGAGATTCCCGGTTATCCACGGGCCGATGCGTGCGGCCCCTCTCTGGCACGCGCGGATCGGGCGGTGGGTAACCGGGGCTGCGGGGGCAGGTCTGAAGCGCCTGTTAAATACCGTGGATTGGGAAAGAGCGTCCTGCTTGGCGCGTGCGTTGGTCTTACGCCATCCAGCCCATGCAGGACTATTCGTCTAATTCGATGTCAACGAACTGCACCATATTGGTATTGGAAGAGCGAAGTGCGCGCACGATAACCAAGCGGTTGACCATTGGCCCAATAACATCATCGAGTGCGTCCTTCAAGCCGACTACATGGTGCGAGGCCCCCTCGCTTGCGACGTCAATGAAGTCTTTGTCGAGATCGAGCGCTCGCAGCGTGCCTCGTAAGACGACTTCCGTTTGCTCTACAGATGGCTTGGCCTGAGGCTGTTCAGCTTTAAGCGATGCGCTTATTTGGCGCCGACTTTCGGGACTTAGAGATACAGGACTGCCGGTGCCGGCAGTGCGCAACTGCAATTCCTCGAAAAGCTTTCCGGTTGGCGCCAAGTTACGAGCAAGTTTTAGGAACGTTGCTCGGTATCCTTGGTCGGGCACGAGCCGGTTTAGCTGCTCTGCCTCCCCGGATGCAGTTGCGCGCAAAATATCCAGAAACCGCTCTGCGATTGCCGCCGGTCGAGCGTCCTCGTTGAAGAAATCCTTCTGCACCGGTTCCTGGATCGCGACACTAAACTGATAACTGCCCGGCGGTGCCTGAAAGAGCCATGGTCGACACGCCTCCTGTATTTCACGATTCGGCCCTCCGCGCTTCCGCAGAGGCATACTCTTCGCCTCTTCAATTGTTCGGTAGAAGATGGACTGAATAGTCTGCACCTTGTCCACGACCAGATCTAACGGGGCCCCGCCTGTGATTACTTCGCCGCCCCTCACAGATACGTAGACCTGTCCAGGTAGGAAGGAAACACCCGCTTGGTGTTTGGCATCCTCCGTCCAAATGGCTTGAACCAGCGAACGCAGTTCAGATCGTGCGAACGCGGGGATGTCCGCAGCACTCAGATGCGAATATGCAAGCTGCTCGGCTTTCGTGTAGTCGCCAGCCTTGAACCAAAGAGATACCACGCTGACGGCGGTGACCCCTCGTGTTCGAGCCTTAGTTGTGTCCAGCTGCAGAAGCGCATTTTGCTCCGCTTCCGCCGCCTTAACATAAAGCGCACGTGCTGCCAATTCGTCTCCGCGACGGTAGGCAAGCGTCGCATCTGACGCAAACTGTTCACTCTGTCTGTGATCGTCTATCCAAGTCATGGCAAATCACTCACCTTGGCCATCGCGATCAGTAGCTCCTTGAATCCGATCACAGATGCGATCGCCGGTAGATTGCTTTGGCCTTTCTCGGCTTGTTTCACTTTTTTGCGCAGACGTTCTTCGATGACCGCCTTGTTGCCTGCGCTGACACCGGAAATCTCCAGACGAATACAGCTCTCCAAATCCTCCGGATCACTTCCGAGCGGCGCGACGTAGTAATCAGCGCCTGTCAGGGTTTCTGCTCTCCGTACCGCCACAAGTCCGGCAAGTGTTTCAATGGCAGCCAAAGATATGCAATACGCCCCTGCTTCGGTCGCGTCGATGTCATTTGCCCAAGAACGCAGCAACTTGGTGTCGGGTGGCTCCCATTCAGCTAAATATTCCGCTTGTTCCCCGTGAAAGTCGGCTTTCAGCGTGACAGGCGAGGTGTGATGCCGGTTCAGGCAAACAAACGCTGCCTCTGAGTAGCTATCACCCAGCGCCTGTGTGACGCCAGGATGCCTGGCTCCGAGGTTGCGTAGCGGAAGGAGCGTAGTCATAGGTCAAGCGACGGCAATGCTCGCTGGTGAATTGCGGGAAGCGAAAACGCGCGACCTCATCAACCCAGCACGTCCGCAATCAACTTGGTGATCTTCGCGGAGTCGATGCTTCCATTCGCTTCGTCGCGCGTAATGATCAGCGTGCCATTCTCTCCGCTCCCTTCTTCCCGCGGCAGGATGCCGTGGGTTCGATACCAGGAGAGCTTCTCTTCCCATCGGCGGCGGTAACGAGGCACATGCAGCATTCCGCAGTGCTCCCAGTAGAACGTCGAACCCGATTCCATGTCCTCAATCGTGAAATCGGGGTACTTAGTGACGCCCTCGATGGTGAGCGGCTGTTCGTATCCGTACTCGACACCCTTGTTGGCAAGATGGTCGGCAATGATCACTTCGGACTTGGAGCGCACCATTTCGCCGCGCGAGGTGCGGTGGATTAGGTACTCCTCGAAAAAACGCCCATTGATCTCGACGGGTGACGGCGCCAAGAAGAGGTTGGTCAGGCGCCGCGCCGTCTCGGAGCGGTCGTCCGAAGAATACTTGCGCAGCTCGGTGCGCGAACCCTGGTGCAGGATGACGATGCGGTCTTTCTGGCGCGTCAGTGCGGTATAGAGCAGCTCGCGCGAGAGCAGGCGGCAGGGATTTGGCAGCACAAGGATGACGGTGCCAAACTCGCTGCCCTGGGACTTGTGAACGGTCAGGGCGTAGGCGAGTTCGAGGACCGCATTGCCTTCTTCGCCGAAATCGCGGCTGGTGAAGTCGTACTTGAAGCCGGGCTGCGAAGAGAACTCGACCTCGAGTTTCCAGCGCAAGTCCGGCAGCCCCTTCTTTCTGAAAAAGCCGACGGCCATGCCGATTTCGCCGTTGGCGATGTAGGCGTCGTCCTTTGCCGGATACACTTTGCGATGCTTGTTCCACCAGAGACTGGGGTCGGTGTTGACGAGGTTGATGACCTTGTCGCCGTAGACGATCTCCTCGGACCCCATGGGTTTGGGGTATTTGCGCTGCCAGCCTTCCTTGCGCGCGGAATCGATCATGTCCTGCCGGAACTGCTTGTGGATCAGGCGATTCAGGTCGGGGACACCATGCGCCGCCGACCGCACCGGCGAGAGGATCTGCCAGCCCTCGGCTGTCTCTGCAGCGCCGGCCTTCTCGCCCCTGCGAGCGTTAAAGAACCGCATGTCGTTCCAGGCTTCACCCCCGAGAGTGGCATCAAAGCCTGCGATGTCATCTGGTCCGCTGAGTTTCAACTCATCGACGAGCACATCGATGACGCGCGAGCGTATATCGTCAGCGGTCTCCCACTGCACGAAGCGAACGTGCTGGCTCTGGCCAGTGCGCACCACCTTGTCGAACACATCATCCTCACCTGCCGCAATAGGTGAACCGCTGAACCATTCGGCGAGCTGCAGATCCTCGCGATCCTCGCCGGCCTGGCGGCGGCGGATGGTCAGTTCGGCATAGCCGGGGCCGACACGCGGGAACTTCTCGGTGACCCCTTCGGGCGCGAGGTGCTTGACGATGTCCACGAACGGCCGGCCTGCGCCAATCGGCGGTAGCTGGCGAGGATCACCTATGAGGATGAGCCGGTGCACACCCTTGAGCGCCTGGATCAGTGCCGCGAACATCTCCTCCGTCAGCATAGACGCTTCGTCGATAATGACCGTGTGCGCCCCGGCCTCCGTTGGTTTGTCCGAAAGGCGATATCGGCCTGTCGCGCCATCATAGCGGTGCGGGCTCAGAAACTGGGCAATGGTGTAGCCCTTGAGCTTCAGGCTCTTGGTGGATTGCTCCATGCGCACGCGGGCCTTTCCCGTAGGCGCCAGCAGCAGGATTCCGCCTGCCTCGACCTTCGGGTGCGAACAGAGCACCGAGAGCAAGGTGGTCTTGCCCGTCCCGGCGGGGCCGATCAGCACCGAGAGCCGTGCCTCCGCCAGTTCTGTCAGCGCCGCAGTCTTTTCCGCACGGGCGCTTTCTTCCAGTTCATCGGGTTTGCCATGCGACTGGGCGGCGAGGTGCGCGTCGAGAAGCTTTCGCCAATCGGCTGCGACGGTGATGCGCTTGCCCCTGATTCGCTTGTCAATCGCCACGCGGATGGTCTCACCCACCTCGCTTAGCCGGCCCAACTGCAGGGCCGGCGCGCTATTGGCCATGGCGAGTTCGCCTACGGCACCCTCGAAGTCGTCCTTGGCGACGTTCATCAGGTCGGCGTCCACCTCGCAAGGCGGCTGGAGTGTGAGGGCGCGAATGCCGAGGACAACCTGGTCCTGCGGAAGGAGGGTGTTGCCGGCGCCAGCCGCGTCTTCGAGAACCTTGACAGTGAATGCGCGGACGCGGCGCGCATCTGTTCCGGCGTCCAACGCCGTCGGCGCTGGTAGCGGATGCTTCTTGCGGATGACCTCGTCCGGGAAGACGCCACGGTCTACGGTCCAGACGCTGACGGGGTCGACAGTCAGGCGCGTCAGTTCGTAGAGCAGATACGGGTTGGCGAGGATGGCCTCGTCTTTCGTGTCGATCCCGGCTTTGGCTCGCTCCTCCTGAACGTAGAGCGCCGTCGCCTGCTCCCGGGTGATCTCGAAGCGGCTGACCAGTTTGAGCAGTGCGCGGCGCTCATCGGGTAAGCGCGACCACTTGCTGCACAGCGTCTTGCCGATGCTCTTGGCCAACGGTGCCGGCAGGTGCTTGTTGGGGTCGGCAAACATCTTGTCGACCAAGGGCCAGGGGTCGGCGTTGTCGCCCGCCTTCTCGGCCAGGGCTCGGGCAACGAAGGTGCCGAATTCCAGCCCGAAGGCGGACAGCGCCGAACCGAGCCCGGGGCACGGCCCGCGCGCCTTCCACAGTTCGCCTAGCCGCGCATCGATCCACTGCAGGCATTTGTCCCATGGCCCTGGCAGGACACCCTTGGCCTTGCGAAGTGACTCGGCGCAGGCGAGGAGTGAAGCTATGGCGCCGTCGTGGCTCACCAATTGCGAGGCGTGAGAGAACTCAAGCAGCCGGTCCGCGGGAGAGAAGGCTGCAATTTCTGCCGGATCGTACTCTGGGTCTTCAGCCGCCTTTGCCACAGCTGCGTGATACGGCAGCAGGAAGCCGTCCTTGAAGTCAGGGCGGATGGAGTGCTGGACCATTCTCTCCCACAACATCGAGCGCAGCTTTCCCTTGAGATCCTTCGTGGTGTAGGCATACTCCTGCGCGGCGCCGACATGCAGCACGCGCCCGACGCCGATCAGGATGCGACCACCGGCTGCGTCCTCCACAAACGGCACCTGCTTGGCGTAAAAGAAACAAAGCGAGTGTTCGGGCTTGAGGTGGCCGGCGAAGCAATCGAGCAGGGCCGTCTGGTTCAGGTGTTCCTGAACCCACTGCGTCTTAAAACCCAGGTCAGGTTCACGCTCCGCCTGGACATCGAGCGCGTGCTCCTCGCCCAGTGTCGCCATCGACTCGCTGAGCATCCAGGCGAACGGCACCGCGGGTGCTGAGTAGGGCGGATGGCGCAGTCCAGTTGGTTTGAAGTGCCCGTGGGGCGTCTCGGGGCCCCAGTTGTAAGGGTGATTGGCCTCGCGGACGTACTCAAAGGGAGCCATGAAACCGACGCGCTCGGCAATACACGATGGCCACTTCGCTTGCGGCAAGTCCTTGATGCTCTTTCCCGCGACTGCTTCCTCTGCGTCGTCATCGCGATCCTCTGCGATGCGCTTGAGCTTGAGGCAGGCGCCATTCAGCCGCGGCGCGGCGCAGACGCGGCCGTCCCAGCCGGTGTCGTGCCATGGGACGCGGATGGAGATGTGCTTCAAAGGGTAGTTCATTTGACACCTGCCGGGAGTGACTTCCAAGGCGAGTTCGGATTGAGTGCTTTGACCTTGCGTGCTATTACGTCACTAATGTCTTCGATCTCGAAAAATGCAACTGAAGCTTGCGGTTGTCCGTGAAGGTGGAACACCTGTCGTTCGTACGATTCACCTCGGGGCCGGTACGCGCTACTGCCGCCGTACGTACCATTGTTCGCGACGACGACGTACTGAAACATGTTGTAATGCAGCGCCAGTGCCATCTGATCGAAGGTGCCCACATCTTTGTTCAGCGCAGGAATGGCGAATACGTCCGAGTGATGTCGGAGAGCCGCCGCCAACGATAGATCGGTCGCGTCGTAGCAGATCGCCGCGGTAAGCCACAGAGGTATGTCCTCAGGGTTTATCGACCAATCGTAGCCCACAAGCCACTGGCAAGGGCGCCAGCCTTGCAGAACCGTTGTCGGATTGTTTAGCTTGGCCTCCTCGACGGCGAGATGTTTCTTTCCTTGCCGTCGTGTGAGAACCTGCAACCCGTGGGCTGCCGACCACGTCGGCAATACCCAAAGCCCGGAATTCACCAACGGCTGACCTGCAAACAGATCCTGGTAGGTAAGTCCCGCCAATATGATGGCCCTGTGCTTGCGGGCAAAGGGTACGAGATGTGTTTTCACGTCCGACGGATGGACCGCAAGCTCTGGCAGAATCAACCAGTCGAGTCGGCCGTCGAGGCCTTTGTGCGTCTCCCGCAGATCCAGCATCCGTTCTATCGCCGCCAACGCAGCAGAGAGATGGTTCCGATGCTTTTTGCGAATTGCCCCAGCGGAAAGCGTGAGATCGCCAGCAGCCAGGGCAGTGATGATGTCGTCTGAGGTCGGCGTTACGGTCTGCACCACACAAGCTCGCAGCGGCCGCGACTTCGCCGCCCGGTCGGGCCGTGGCGTATTCAAAGGTAGAAGCAGGACGCCGCTCGAACTGCTCTGCATCCCAGTCAATTTTTCCAGCCGTGCATCGATCAGAGAGAGCGCCTGGCGGACGCCTCCTTGAATCTGCCTGTCCATTTCAGACGTGCGACATCCTGGCCATCGAAGCAGTGAGAAAAGTAATCGCTCGATCCAATCGGAAATCGGCAACCAATCATCACCAAATGCTGAATGCCCGTTGAAGAGGCCGTAGAGCCGTTGATACCAATGGCTTTCCGCTGCTCGATACGTCGTCGCGGATTCCTTCCAGCTGGGCGTTCGCACAACTTTTGTAAAATCTTGGCGTGCCGTCAGTATGAATCGAAGAAGGTATCCAAGCTTGAATCGCCAACGCTCTTCTGTAGAACACCAAGGGGGGGCGGCGTACATTGATCCAGATGGCGTAACTCGACTTGGTACTACTTTGACTTGGTCTGTGTCCGAAAACCCGATTGCAGCATCCCGTATTTCTATTCGAACGTCTTCTGGGGTGATGACATCATCCTCGGTCGCCTCGGGAAGTGCCTTCAGAAACTTTGACGCAAATCGAAGCAGCGCAAGTTCGTTCCGCAGCAACCCGTTTTGTGCTCCTTTGAGAACGACTTGGGCGAGGGTCGATTCTGCTTCCGTTCCGGCATTGGCACGGAGGCACAGATCATCACGCAAACGCGGGGAAACGGCGGTAGCAAGATCAGACCGAGATTCTAGGATCTCCAACGCAAAGGTCGGATCCCTTTCGCCGATCTGCTCTAACCGACTGGAGGTAACATCACCTTGAACCAGTTCAACCGCCGATTGCCGCCCACGAAAAGACCGTCGCGATAGCACCGCAAGCGTGGCGTAGTCCGCGCCCTTCATGCCATCGCCTTCGTTTCTGAGAAATCGGATCAGCTCACGATATGGGCGTGTCTCGGGATTGGTTCCAGTCAGTCGGACCGGCGCCTCAGCCGGATCGTTCGCCGCGAGAAACAGCAGCGCCTGCTGCCGGAGATACCATGGCAAAGACGCTGCGGGCATTTGCGCGAGATGCACAGCTTCTCGTCCCAAGAGTCTTCGATAGGCATTGATGTCGATCCCTCCAGGCATCGGCTCGTCGCTCTCAACGAAACCGGTTTCGGTTGCGCCAGCACGAAGTACCTCGGACAAGCAGTACCACGCCACCCGTCGCGGCGCCCCTCGAGGACCTCCGCTGGCGATCAATGGCCGCAACAGATCGAGTACTCCTTTGAGCACGTCCTCCGCAGGCCAAAGATCCAGCCCGATGCGAAGCAATCGTACATTCGAAGGGTCTTCGACCCAGCTTTCTATGAGTCCAAGAGCAAACGCCCGCGCTTCATCATCTAACTCGGCCTGAGTCCGAGCAACGCTGGAATAGGTTGCCGTACCCTCTGCTTCAACTTCTTCGGCAAGAGAGTCAGTTTCCGCACGATCCGCCAAGAGCGGCCTAAGGGAGCGATAAGTGCTCCGGAACCGAGCCGCCGCAAAACGCTCGACAGTAGCATCACGAACATCTGTAACAGGAGAGAATGACCAGCCCTGACCGTTGATTCGCTGCGCCGAGTAGCGTTGCTGCGACCGAATCAGCCCCTGGACCGCATCAAGAATATCCTCACCGCCAATTGCATCAAATCCGCCGGAAATCGCACCTTGAATGCGTGCCATTTTCCGACTCTGGCGCACTAAAGGTCGCTCGTCCCCTCCGAACGTCGCGGCTTTTGTCTTCTCAGGAGAAACCTGTAAGCCCTGAGCGTACTTGTCAAGCAACCCCTGAAGCCATGTCGTAGTCAACAGCTCGACTTCAGCGAGTTCCTTATCCTCCGGAACCCTCAAGACAATGTGCAGATCATCGACATACCGGCAAATATCTTCAACAAAAACCCCGGGCTCAATCTCCTGAGACACGGCGGCCCGTAACCCTTGATCGAAATTCAACAACACCACATTTGAAAAAAATCCAGACGCAACCAACCCTTGGGGGAGCGCCACTCGCGAGAAATCCGGAAGACCTGCCTGCTTTCCGTACCCTGAGATTTCCCCAGCATCCTTGCTGGACCACTTCCAGTTCAATAGGCGTTTCGCGAGTATGTAGAAATTCGAATCATCACCCGGCCTCGCGAGGGCACTGATTGTCCGAGCGAGTAAATCGGGATGAACGCGGTCGTAAAATTGGCGTAGGTCTGAGTGCACAATCACTACTCGATAGCCTGCACCCCTTGCCACTTCATCTGCCACTGTTTCGGGCCGCGCAAGGAAGCTTCGATAGTCCTGATAATAGGCACGATAGAGTTTCCCCGACCCCCAGCGATGAAGAAGCGCGTTACCGGCGCTGTCGCAGAACAGGCGGTTGCCGTAGGAGATTACCTGTTTGCGTACCTCTGCATCCGCAATTTGGCCACGGGGGTCTCCCTGTAGCGTCTCGACCCGGTCGGCGACGCACATCATCACCGCCGTCGCTGCCACTTGGTCTTTGAGGCTTACATGCGCCAACGGGCGGAGTGTTGTACCCGGCTTCTTTGCTTCGTGCGGTTTCCTTCGAGTGGGAATTGGCTCCCAACGGTTGGAGTTTGAATTTACCCGCCATTGCTGACTCTTGGGTGCCGGTACGATTCTCAGCGGATCGATGAGCCACTCACCAGGCGCCTCCAGGTGCTCTCTCAGGTCACCAAGGAAACGCGGAAGATTGATCGCAGTGCGGTCTAACTCAAGCGTGTCCGAAAACCAATTGTGATAACGGATGTACGAGGCTGTCTTCTTCCACGCTTGAACGAGGACAAACTCCTGCCGGAGCAGATCGAGATTGGGTTCGAGATTGCTTGGTGTCACGCGAATGCGTACCGGGAGCCGTCTGTAAACGAGCGAAATTGCCCGAAGTCGAGCCCCGGCGCCCAACAGAACCGCACGCACGCCGCCAAATACTTCGGTCGGCCCCGCCGTGTAAGCGCAAAATCGCCTTGGGTATTTGCGTCGACTTTCATCGTGCCTTCCGGATCTGAGTCCCTTCGCTCTCGATCCTGGCCGAGCGAATCAGCCCGTTGATCAGCGAGCGCGCGGTTTCGTCGATACTGGGGCCGGTCCGGCGGAAACCCATCCACCGGGCAAATGCGCGAATCGCTTCTTCCCGCTCGGTCCATGCGCTCCCCCCGAGGGAGGCGAGGAACTGGTCCTTCAGAAACTCACGCTCGTAGTGCTCGATCGATTTGGCCGCGATCTTCAGATTCCCACCCGTATTCTCAATAATGCTGCGCCGCACGGCGGTGCGGATCGTGTCGTCCAGCACTTCGTGGATTCGGGGGCCGGTCCTCTGGTATCCCAACTCGCGGGCCAGCTCGCTGATGGCGGCTTCGCGCTCGCGCACGCCGCCGTCCATGAAGAGTTGGCGGACATGACAAACCAACTCCTCCCGGTCAAGATCTTCCGTCGGCGTTGTCACTCCGTCGCCCTCCGGCGTTGACGATTGACGGTTGTAGACCGGCCCCCGGGGTTCCGCCGCCTTTCTCAGGGGAGGTGCCTCGATCTCGTACCGTTCCACTGGCGGGGTCGCTGCGCCGCGAATCGGAATTACATTATCTGGCGATACTTCGTCCTTGGCCGCGACCGTTGATGCAGCTGCCGGACCGGAGACGAATGCCCCGGGCCAGTCACCGTGCTTCTCAATGACCTCGTCGATCTCCTTCATCAGACGGATAGTTTCGGAAAGGGCGACGATTATCTTCTGATAATGCGCGATGTCGTCCTTCAAGAGCTTGCGGCCCTTGCGGTCCTTGAGCCATTTTTCGCAGACCTGGTAGCCGCCGATGTGGAAGTTCCACACAGTCTCGCGAACGCCCTTGAAACCGGTGGTTTGTGACTTATCCAACCACACGGTATTTTTCGACCAAGAAATCTTTTCTACCTCTGGAATCCGGCCGCCGATGAATTCGGTGATTGGTTGATCGAGTTTAGGTGATTCCAGCAGGTGCAAGGCGGTGAGTTCATCGCCGAGCCGGGTCAGCGCGCGGAACAGTTCCAGATTCCCGATCCACGGCAGACGCGGGAAGTCGGTCTTCAGAAACTCCGCGTAGCGGCTCCGGTAGCCGGGACTATGAAACACCGCATAAGCGTAGTGCAAGATGTCTTCAGGCGTTAGAACCTGTTCCCTCGACTTTGATGGGGCCGAAAGACCCAACGTGTTGGCCATGCGCGCCAGAAACTGCGGTGTGAAATTAGCCTCATAACCAATTTGCGATTCAAACAATCCGTCGGTACCGGCTTTGGCTTTCAGCGGGAACGCAAAAGCGTTGGTAGAAGTCTTGTTCGACAAGAACGCACAATCGGAAACTTGACGGGTTACAAAGCAGTGCCTCCACTCATCCCCCTTCGTCATCCTGGTAACTAGAAGGACAAGGTTCTTTCCTTCAATTATGTGCTGAGTTACTGGTAGCCTCAGATTGAAGATGACGTCCCTGTGAAAGAGCGAGTGACGGATATCAAACGGTCGGTACGCGACTCGGCACAATTGCGCACTACTCCGTTCTCGGCGTAGTCGAATTCGACCATCGTGTAACGACCACATCGAATTGTCATTGATTTGAAGACGCTCAGCGACTTGTTCGTCGGAGAGTTTCGCATTCAGAAAAACCTCCAAATCCTGCAGAAATTCCTCTTTAGCAATTGAGTATGCGAAGTGGTCTTTAGCTGAGATAAGTCCATTTCCATTTATTGGCATTGCGTCGAGCAGACTCACACCGCTCAGCCAGTCCCCTTCGTGCGTCAAATTGCGCGATATGAAATACCATAGGTCAGGTTTTGGATCTATGTGCTCACGAACAAGCGACGCCAATGTTTCATTCGATAGAAGCATGTATTTCTTATCTCTCCGTCCCCAAAGATCGCCTCTCGTGACCGCCGCTGGCTCCTTTAATAATGTGGAACGGCTCAGAATAACGACACAAACTCCTTGAAGAATATCAAAAACATTCTGGTCATCCTTTGCCTCTTCATTCGAGTCGGACCTGGTGCCGCTACCATGCAAATCCAGAATCTTAAGATCTGAAAAATCTTTTAGTAGACTCCGTCGAAGACCTCGGAAAGTAGGATTGTCTTGAAAAGCATTGTTGATGATGTGCCCGACGAATCCACAACCGGTTTCCGCAATCGTCCTATGCGAGAGCCGAAGAAATTTCACGTAATCGTCGAGAAGCCAGTTTTTCTTGCCCTTCTCCTTGAGAGGAACACCGTCGATGCATTGATATGTCTCTTTTACATCTCGCTCTATCGCCTCGATTTTGTTCGCTGACTCACCCGAATATGGCGGGTTGCCAATAACGACGGTGAAACGCTTGTACCGTTTGATTTCGTTCACGACCGCAGCTTCGTGAGCAAGGGCGTCGAGGCCAATGAGTGGGAGCTGTTTCAACCACGGTTCAAGGGCGTTGGTAAGGTAGATGCGGGCACGTTCCTCGGTGCCAAAGCTGTAGCCTGTCTCGGCGAGCTTGAGGCTGATCTTCATGTGGGCAATGGCGTACGGGGCCATCATCAACTCGAAGGCGTGGAGGCGTGGGAGTAGGTGATTTGGCACGTATTCGTTCCACGCGGCGCGCTGCTGGATATCGCTGAGGTGCTTCTGCTTCCACTTTGCCACGAGGGTGCGGTAAATGACGTCGATGACTTCGACGAGGAAGGTGGCGGTGCCGGTAGCGGGATCGAGGACCTGGACGAACGGTTCGTCCGGGGAGATGGTGCGCTTCTCGTCCGACTGGTCGGTGAGCGGCGGCAGTTTCAGCCCCGGGTGCTTTTTCAGCATCTCGCCCCAGGTGGTGATATCGGCTAGACCATCGGCGAGCCCGCACTCGGTTTGCAGGAGTTCGTGGACGCTGCGAACGATGCAGGAGACAACGGGCTGCGGGGTGTAGAAAACGCCGCGCTGGATCTTGAGTTGCTTGTTATAGGCGCTGAGGAAGAGTTCGTAGAAGTGGATGACCGGGTCTTCCTGCCGGTTCCTGTCACCGAAGTCCCGGACGACAGCCTCCATGTTGGCGTGATCGAGTAGTTCGACGACATCGGAGACGCCCAGTTCATCGAAGTCGATGCCCGGCCCGCCCGCCTTGCCTCGCCGCCCCCCAATGTGCAGGAAGGTCTGCATCAACTCCTTCAGGAACGGGTTAGTGCGCATGTGGGTGCTGATGTCGTCGGCTGTCCTCCCATGAGGATCGGCGATGCGCGCGGAAAGTAGACCGTAGGCGATGGTCTGGGCGTACATATCGGCAAAGCCCTCGGCATCGAGGTCGTGAACCAGCGTCTCCTGAAACGCCTTCATCAGCTTGGTCAGCGGGCCGCGATCGGTTTCGATGGCGAGCGCGGCCATGATGCGATCGCGGATGGCACGAGCCAGCGCGGCCAGGCGGATCGCGAGATCTTTTGACGTGGCTATAACTTCACGGTGGCGCAGGGTAAAGGCGGCGCGCCAGCGCTCGCGCCAGGCATCGGTCTTCTCTTCGTCTTTGGGCCAGGCGAGATCCTGGGTTAGTTCCTTTGCGACGGCATCAAGGTGCAGCGCCGTGTCGAGGTTGTTCCAGCCGAGCACCTTGAGGGTTGGCAGATCGTGGCCTTCCGACGCCTTCGAGAAATGCGCGAAGCTGATCTGGCGCTCGTCACCCTCGCCGTAGTTGGAAACGAAGAGCAGGTCGTCCGCAGCCCAAGCGGTGCGCTCGTCGCTATTGGCGGAAGCGCGCTTTTTCATGGCCACTTGGCTTAGGATGCGACGCAGGGCGACGACGGGGAGCTTCTTCGGCTCGAACTTGACAAAGAAGATGCCCCACGGTTGGCGCGTCGAGAGCGGCTTCAGGCGCTTGATCTCGGTGATCTTGGCGGCGGTCTTCGGGTCGATACCGAGCTCGTCGGCGGTGAAGTCGTAAAACAGATCGTCCACGTCCTCGAACGAATCGCGTGCAATGGGCCAGCCCATCTCGTCGCGCAAGTATGCGATGAGCTGAGGGAACGTCTTGATGTTCGCCAGCGCGGCGCGGTGATCGGTCGCCATTTGATCAGCCCTCGTTGAGTTCCATCCAGCACTTGAGCGACGGCTTCACGCCCACGGGTGCGTCGATTCGCTTCAAATAGTTGTTCTTGATGTGCTTTTCGATCTTGGTGCGAATCTCGATGAGGGTCTTTTCCTCTGTCGCGCATTTCCTCGGCGTGTCCGGCTTTGACCGTATGCTGAATACGATTGCGCCCGGCTCTTCGAGAATGGTCTCGCGCTCAAGATCGTACAAATACCACCGGGCGGTGCCGGCTGCCTCGGTAAACTCATTCAGTTGCCGGTCGAGGGCTGGGAGGGAATAGCAGAAAAAGACGCCGCGGGCGCCCTTGGCCACTTTGTGGCGGCCACTGAAAATCGCGCCGGGCAGGCGTTTGAGGTGGTCGTCGAGCTGCGGAATGCTCTCCAGCAGGGCCTGGTATTCAAGGTGCATGTCCTCAATGGCCGTGCGCGTGCCTTCGTAGTCCTTCTCGAAGCCGTTAAGGACTTTCAGGTCGTCATACAGGTCTTCTGGATGAAGGAGCTTGCGTCCCTCGATGCCCAGGGTCTTCGAAATCAGCAAGGTTTTTTGCGTGACCTTGGTGTACAGCGTGAGGATGGCGTTCAACTCGTCCGGGGGCAGGAAGTTCCAGAAACTCACCTTGCCGCGGGAGGACTCGATTTCCGGATGATCCGTAATCAGACGTTTTTCGACCTCGGGGTTCATGCGCCGGTCCACACGCCCGATCCGCTGCATCAGGCGCACTGGATTCCAATGTATGTCGTAGTTGATCATCCGGGAGGCGTCCTGCAGGTTCAAGCCTTCGGACAGCACGTCGGTGGCGATCAGAACACGGATTTCGTCCCGCCCTTTTTCGGCGAGCTGCTTGGAGGAAAGCCCGTTGTAGTAGGGGGAGAACGCCTGAATCACATCCGCCCGCTTCATTTTGGTTGCGCTGTCGATCTGCCCGACTCCTTCGATTCCCTGGGCGGTCAGTTGCTGCTTGACGTAGCGGGCTGTGTCTGCAAATTCGGTGAAGATGAGCACTTTCTGGCCCGCCATCTCCTTGGTATTGAGCAGGCGAATCAACTTTTGCAGCTTGTCGTCGTGCTTGACCTGGAACTTCTTGGCTTCTTCAAGGAAATGGATGATCTGATCGAGGTCATGATAGGTTTCCGTCATCATCGCGCCTACGTCGAACTGCTTGCGGTCAAGCCGCTCGACGGCATCGAGCATTTCCTGAGGAACAATGTCTTCCTCTTCGCCCTCTTCGCCGGGGTCCTCAAAAAAATCGTGCTGGCGTTTTGATGCGTAACCGAGAATCTCCAGGTTCTCGGTCTTCCAACGCTCCAGGCGTTTCTTTTCAGTAGGCGACTCGGAATGAATTTCCAGAAACGCCAGAAGTTTTTTCAGTAATCGGTCGCATGACATTTCAAACGCGACAACAGAGCTTTCAAAGCGCTTGAGAAAATTGGTCCGGATGAGGCCTACCACCTGCTTCTGGCGGTTCTGCTCGAACGGGTCAATGGTCTTGTCGTCGCCCTTGTACCAGGCTAGCGGGTAGTACATCGGCAGCGTGAACAGTGGATTCTTGCGCGTGAACGCATTCTCGAACATGTCGAGCAGCCGGCCATAAGTCTTCCGGATGGAATACTCCGCGACTTGCGGCGCTCGCCGCACGGGAAAGGCGGCGGCCTTGCCCGTCTCGCGGATCTGGCTTTCCCGAGCATAGGCTCGGCTTCGCTGGACGACCAGTTCACCGAAGATCTGGTCTTTCACCAAGAGGTCCTGCGCATCGGCGATGACTTCCGAGACATCGGTTACGTCGTGACCAACGGCCTGCCGCAGCGCCTTTTCCATATTGTTGAAGTGGGCGCGCAGATTGTTCACACCCAGGGTACGGGCAAAGTACTTTTCGTCACCTCGCGTAAATAGCTCGGCCATGTGACGGAAATCGCTGAGCCGGTTGTTGATGGGCGTCGCCGTCAGCAGAAACAGGGATTTCGGGCGCACAGACGCATCAAGGAGATCGAACATCTGGTAGTAGCGGGACGGGTCGATGCCGTCGTCCGGTTCCCCTTTTCTGCCCGGGTTCCGGAAGTGATGCGCCTCATCAATGATGACCACGTCGGCGAGGGCCGCTATGCGCTGGAATCGCTCCGGAAAATCGCCTTTTCGGTTGAGGTCGGTGTGGCTGAAAACCGCGAGATTGCTGAAGTCGCCGCCCACACCGCTGATGTGCGGCAGCCACTCCCCGAGGTGGGGGTCCCAGACACTTTCCTTCGCAGACTTTGGGGCAAAAAGCACCACGCGCTTGCCTTCGTGGAGCACAAGCCGCTCGATCAACATCAGTCCCACGAAGGTTTTCCCCAGACCAACACCATCACAGAGGAAAGCGCCCCCGTACTGCCGCGCTATCTTCAACAGCGTCCAATAGGCTTCCTTTTGATAGCGGTCGATCTTCGAGAACATCTTCGACCGGGTGTCTTCCCACTCGGTCTCAGTGAGTTCGTGCCCGCGGAAGAATTCCTGCAGCGCCTTGGTGTAGATGTCAAACGGGGTGTAAAGCTGGATCTGGCGGGAGATGGTTTCAATGACGTTGTCGGTGACCTCGCTTGCCTCATTCCAGTGGATCTCAAACCATTCCTGGAGCTGCGCGACTTCGCGCGCGCTCTGCACTTGAATGTTTAACTCGATATTTTTTGTCAGGCCCGGTGAAGTGAAGTTGCTTGAGCCGACCAGCGCCTGAGAGCCCACCACTTCCAGCTTCGCGTGGGTGATATAGGCCTTTGCGTGGAATTTATCCTTGTCGTAGACGCGGCACTCTATCTGGCGCGAACGCAGCGCTTCGAGAATGGCCGGCACCCCGTGCAGGAACGGATTGGCACCCTTATCGGCCTCAATGCTGGCATCCAGCATTTGGACAGCGCGTGCTCTTACGGCCTGAAGCATGGCTTGACGAGTGCGGTTGGTCATCTCCGCGCCCAACAGGATTCGAATTTTTTCGAGCGGCTGCCACTTGCCGTCCAGGGCAAGCAAAGCGCCAATCTCGAAGTAACCTGTGGCGATGTCGAAGGACTTGGCTATGCCGCACCACTCTTCCAGATAGCGCAGCCCCGTCCAGCCGGAGACGCTGTTGTCGACTATGAAAAGGTCGCGGCCTTTGGCTTCAGCGGTCATTGATCATCCCCACGCGACTGCAATTGCAGGACCGTTCGGGCGACATCGAGCTCGGTAACCATGACATTAGCCATGCCTGTGGGCGCCAGGTTACGTAGCCGGGACTGCGACCTGTCCAAGTTGCCGTTGCCCCTTGGCGGAAAGCCGTACTTTCATTGCTGAACGCGCCGCACGATCGCACAGCGCCCCAGTCGGAGAGTTCGAAGCGTGAATTGGCGAAAATCGGGGGAGCCATATGCCAGGGCCTCATTCAGGCCGCACCGGACTGACTTCTGCGCAGCGAGGATTTCTCGTTTTCCTGGAGCCGGGGCAAGCGCCGAATGGTGGCGCCCGCTTTCGCTTCCGCCAGCCGCAGCTCGTACAGTTTCTGCAAGTTCAGCCAGAACTCAGGAGTGGTGCCGAAGAAATGCGCCAACCGCAGGGCGCTGTCACCAGTGACCGCGCGCTGGCCGTTCAGGATTCCGGTGATCCGGTTGGTCGGCACCTTTAGTCGCCGGCCGAGCTCGGCCGCGCTCATGCCGAGTTCCTTCAGCTGTTCGGCGAGGTGTTGGCCTGGATGGATAGCGGTGCGTGCCATGCCTTGTTCCCTTGGGTGTAGTCCACGATCTCGACGCCGGCCGGGCCGGGTGAGCGGTTCGGCCGTTCGAAGCAGATGGTGATTGGGGCAGCATAGTCCCCGCTTAGCCGTTACGTCAATCGTAATGACCGGAATGGGAAATTTTTCCAGCACGTCGTTTGCGTTTCGATGTTGCCGTTAGCATGGCTAACACCCGGTCGCGGTTCGCAGGCGCATGGCCCGGGAACTCTTCAATGGCGCATCGGTCAGATGTGTAATTACACAGGTGGCTCCTTCAGCCCGCGTGATGCCCGTCAGCGCATCGCCCGCTCGCAAGAGCGCCCGAAACTGGCCTGATCTCCAGAAAGCCGGTGGCCGCGAGGCCGGAGATATCTGTCAGTTGCCATGCGGCGCCCGGGCGATTTCCGCCGGGTTCGCTGCGCCAAGGTTCCCTCGTTTTACTGCAGCAATGGTCTGCGCCAGTCGCATCGTCACTACGGGCTTCGCCGGTAGTGACGATGCGCGCAATGCCTCAGCCATCAAGGAGTTATTGGTGGCTGGCGCACGTGACGACCCCACGTGACGGGCTCCCTGACCCGTCGTCATCCTCTGGATCGCGCAATGTGATCCGTCCTCACGCCCGCTCCCCGCGGGCTCAGTGCAAAGCCGCGCCGCGAAACGACAATTGCGGGCGCCCCTCCGAGCCCTGGGTCAATGGCTCATCTCGATGGGCCGGCTTCCAACAGGAAAGCGCCATCGACGCCAAGAACGGGTGCAGCCGTGGCAAGCAACGGAAAGCTCTGCACAAATCGGGAGTGGTGTCCCGAGTGCCTCGTAGATCCCGACACGCTCAGCGTTCGGGACGCACAGAAACACTGACCGGACAGGCAGCACACACCAGCAGCAAGGCATCAGAACAAGAGGACAGCCAAGCAGAGAACGAACGAGAAGAAACGGGAAACAGATCGACAAGAGATCCGGACAGCCGGGGGAAGCGGCCCGGCCGGCGCAAGGCTCAGTGTGTAAGCACTGATGACAGGCCGCCGCACGGATTCCGAACCCGATTTGCGGGCTCAACCGCAGGAAGCGCTCAGCCGGCGACCTTCCTGAACCGGCCGGGCAAGACCTTGGCGCCGAGCGCGAGCTTGTCCAGATAATCCGCCCATGCCTGCATCATCTTGCGGCGCTCTGGCAGGTGCTCGGCAAAGTTGTAGGCGGCGCGCACGTTGTTGCGTTCGGCGTGCGCGAGCTGGCGCTCGATTGCATCGCGGTGCCAGCCCTGCTCGTTCAGCAGCGTGGACGCCATGCTGCGAAAGCCGTGGCCGGTCATCTCGTCCTTCGCGTACCCCAAGCGGCGCAGCGCGGCATTGACGGTGTTCTCGCTCATTGCGCGGCCGTTGGTCCGCACGCCGGGAAAGACATGCTCCTTCTCTCCGGTGAGCCCGTGCAGCTCCTGAAGTATCGCGACCGCCTGTTTGGAAAGCGGCACAATATGTTGCTCGCGCGCTTTCATGCGCGCGGCCGGAATGCGCCATTCGGCGCCGTCCAGATCGAACTCAACCCACTCGGCTTTGCGAAGCTCGCCCGGCCGCACGAAGACGAGCGGCGCCAGGCGCAGCGCGCATTTGGTGACGAACGACCCGCGGTAGCCGTCAATCGCGCGCATCAGCTCGCCGACCCGCTTTGGATCGGTGATCGAGGCATGGTGCCGCTCTTTCACGGGCGTGAGCGCGCCGCGCAGGTCGGCGGTCGGATCGCGCTCCGCACGGCCCGTGGCGACGGCGTAGCGAAATACCTGGCTGCAATTCTGCTGCGCGCGGTGCGCGGTTTCGATGGCGCCGCGGCTCTCGATGCGACGCAATGCGGCGAGCAGCTCAGGCGCGGTGAGTTCGGCGATCGGCCGGCCGCCAAGCCACGGAAAAACGTCGCGCTCCAGCCGCCGGATGATCTTGTCGGAGTGGCCTGCCGCCCAGTTCGGCGAATATTTCGCAAACCATTCACGCGCGACGATTTCGAAGCTGTTCTCGCCGCGGACGGCGAGCGTCGTCTTCATCGCCTTGCGATGCTCGCCCGGATCGATGTCGGCCGCGAGCTGCTTGCGGGCTTCGTCGCGCCGATCGCGCGCGTCCTTGAGCGAAATATCCGGGTAGGTCCCGAACGACAACAGCTTTTCCTTGCCGAGGTACCG
>CAIRSA010000045.1 GCA_903881085.1 uncultured Acidobacteriia bacterium | reverse complement strand
TCAGGAAGTACAGGCCGGCGACGCGCCCGCCCTTCAAGAATCGCTTCGTTCCGCTTGCGCCGATGAATTGCAGACCGTGCAACTCGCCGGCCGCGTCGCCGATCGGCACGACCAGCGCGCCCTTGAACACGCGCAACCCGTTCGCAGCGACCCCTTTGCGCACCAGGTACCGATGTTCATCGCCCGCCGGCCGCGCGGCGTGCCAGATGCGCGCGGCAACTTCACGGGCTGCGCCATGGCGTCTGGCCGCTTCCTTCGTCCGCCGAGCACTGGCGGCCTCCGCCTTCCTGCGCAGAGCATCGAGCTCTGCCGGCGTCAGCGCACGCCCGATGTCGAAGCGCCAGGATTCCCAACCCTTGCCGTCGCGCCAGTTTTCCAGCCCGCCGGCCGGAATGCCGTCCAGGTAGAGCAGGTAGGCCGCGTCGCCCTTGCCATTCTTCCCCGCGGCATCGCAGCGGTGAATGCTGCCGTCAGCGATGACGCGCTCGGGCGGAACGATGTCGCGCGCGGCGAGCGCCGCCCGAAACCGGTCAATGACCTCGGCGGTCGCGGGGCCCGTCGCCAGGCGCGGCCGCCCGGCCATTGCAATTGCGTCGGCAGCCATGCATGCGCGTCGTCACGCCGCCTGCCGGCCGCCGTCCCGGGCGATCTTCACCCGAGCGGCGATCCAATCGCTCACGTCCGATTCGAGCCACCCGACCGCGCGCGGCCCAAGCGGCACCGGCTTCGGGAAAACGCCGTCCTTGATGTACTGATAAATCGTGCTGCGCGAAAGCCCTGTGCGTGTCTCGACCTGTTTGCGTCGGAGAAATGCAAGCTCCCGCTGGATACTCTGCGCCATGTTCGTCACCTCGCGGCTGGTAGTGGAAGACGGCAACATCCTTCCACGCCACGCGGCATTTGTGGGCCCGAATCGGAGCCTCGATGAGGCCTCGAAAACCCATTGACAGCCGGAATGATTGCGGGCCTGGCACTGGAACACGCGCGACTGTCAATGCTGCGAGATTCTCGGTTATCCACGGTCCGATGCGTGTGGCCCCTCTCTGGCACGCGCGGATCGGGCGGTGGGTAACCGGGCTGGCGATCACCACATCAGCGGCGCCACTTCGACCTGTGCAATGTATGTTTCTGCGGGGGCTCGCTGTACCGCTGCGCCGAATTGAGGCCTCCGAAACGTTACGAATCGGCGATCAGGCTGTTCGGCCGTCACGCAACGCCCAGAATCCAGCCTTCGACGCCGGCAACGGTGCGCTGCGAACCCGTCAGCTCCGGGTTGAGAAACCTTGCAAGCTGACCGTCGAGATCAGCCTGGCGCAACCACGCGGCAGCCGAGTAGGCATCATGCTGGTCGACGGTTCGCCCGTTCACGGCGTAGGCGTGTTTCCACAGGGCGGGGTAGACCTCGACCACGGCGGACCGGCCCTCCGGAATCTGCCATCCGTCAAACGGCCAGAAGTGCACCCGCTCGCCCAATTGCCGTCGCAGATACAGCAGCCACGGAATTCCAGCGTGCGTGGACTTGGCGACCGATCCCGGCACATCGAAGTGGAACACCGACTTGGCCGACCCGGCGCGCTCCTCCGTCAAGCGGCGCCAACGGGCACTACCGATGCGGTCAGCACCTTTGCCATGCAGGCCATCGCGGACGAAATCGACATAGAGGTTGTCCTCATCGGTGGGCCAGTGCCGCTGGAAATCTTCGAGGAAGGTCGGCCAATCGGGCGCCAGGTGGTGAACTTCGAAATACCGAAGCGGAAACGAGAATCCGTGGTCGATGCCGACCAGCGTCGGCACGTCTTCCCTCAGACACGCTGCCAGCCATTCCGCGATCCCGCGCCGCGTCCAGTATCTGCGCGGACTGGGCGGTGGGGCCACTTCCTCGAGGGTCGAAGCTCGATCCGCCTGATAGACGCGCAGGCCCTTGAGGCTTGAGTTCGGCGTTTCGGCGCCCGAATAGTCGATGCCGATATAACGGGCGAAGGCGGGCAGCGATTCAGTCGCCAAGATGAATACATTCTGTGTCGCGCAAGGCAACCCTCGCCGAGATATAGCGCCGGAGAGATTTCTCGGCCCGAAACTCAGGTAGGAATTGTTTTGCGGTATGTAGCAATTTGATATCCCTCTGGAACTGGCTTGAATGGATCGTCATCGCTTGGCCAACGCGTTGCCCGACTCTGAAACGCCCGAAGCTCTTCAATGTCAAGATCAACTACCACAACATGCTCGTTCTGACCGCCACGAATGCGGCATAGATCACGAGCATGGTTCTCTTTGGCCGGTGTCCGTACTCGGCTATCGCCATATTTGCGATTATTGACGAGCGCAATATGGGCGTGAACGTCAAGACTGGCCGATTCCACCAGCGCGGAAAAAGTTTCCAGGTCTTGATTCCAGGCTAAAACCATCATGCAATCAACGTCCCCTTGAAATCGCAACCGGTGCTCCACGTTCTGCAACTCCGAGCACACGAGTACTCCTATGGCGAACCCACCATGCACATACACAGGCTTTTTTTCGTCCTCGAGTGCTGGCAACCAGATTCGTCCGAAGTCCTTACGCAGCCTCATATCTTCCGCCGGCGCCGGTAGTGACTTCGGCTGGCGAATTTCCACATAAGCCGGGAAGCCGAGCCGGTCGTCTTCCAATACCAGCACGGCCTCACTGTGAATATGCTGTTCCTTGTCATGGTGGTGGTGATAGTCCAATCCGGCGATGAGGCTAATACCAGCGTCGCGCAATAAGCGCGATACGGTATCTACCCAGCGCTCGGGTAGAGAAAGCTCAGGCAACAGCAAGTGCGTTGGTTTGGGATACGCAGTAACCGCTAGATTTACTAATCGCTCAATGCGTTGGTAGCGTTCTCTGGAAATATCTGACCGTCCACTAGCACTGGCGCTAAAGCTCTCGTCAGTTGTTTCTAAACTACTGATGCCGAGCCGAACTTTTCGTCCCTTCTTGGATGCACCCAAGAAGGCGATTTTCTTGCGCTGCTCTTTTGTGTCGGAGTCCGGTACCTCCGATTCTTGAGCGCCTTGTTCGCTGACTAAGGAATCCCAAACCCAAATCCCGCGCGCAGCCCGGACATAGCGGGCCCATTCCCGTGCTGGATTGGACCCTTCCTCTGTAGCAAATACGCATGCTTCCGGGAGAAACAGTGAAACTTCCTGTGTGGAGTAAGGGCGTGTCGGAAACAGATAGGGAAACAGCGAAGCGCTATTCCTTTGTTCCCTGTCGATTTGGCATCGCGGATTAACGCGCGACGAACTCGATCCGTTTCCAGCGGCTGACCTAGCGAGGAATTCACGCAAATCATTTTCATGTGAATACAAGCCATGTACCGCGCTTTCCTGTTCAACGCTTGGCCGTTGTCGCTTCGCATCTCTCCGAATGTGGTCCTTGTACGAAACCTTGGCCCAATCGCTTTCCCGGAACTTGCGAGATAGGTCATGAATCGATTCCTCATCCGAGCTAAGGCCAAGGAATTCACACAACTGCACTGCCGTTTCGCTCAAATGTCGCGGTCCGCCATCACGTTGTCCCCAGCGTATTGAGCGGGCCACCGTATCAGCTGCCACCTCCCCAACTCTTTTCCGGACATCCACCCACAAGTCCGGATTCGCCTTTGACGCGTCGTGCCCATTGACCTTGATTGGACTCGATTCAGTGCTCTTCTCAAGTATGCGCAGGGAATCGAGCGTGCCATCGACCAGCTTCCGCGCTTCTGCCCAATCCATGAGCGCGACTGCAAGTGAGAGCAGGCGTGGTAGGTAGTCGACGTGATCAAGAATTCTGTCTGGCCTAAGGATATGGCTATGCGCAAACTGATAGAACTTTCCTCTCTCTTCTTTCCAGTCATTCTGGCGAAGATCGCGAGAAAGAGTTTCAACGGCCCGTAACTGAATTGCCCATCCCAGGCGACGCACTACCAAGCCGTCAGCCCGGCGCAGCGTGTCAGCTTCTTCGGAAGGATGGCCCGCCGCGGTAAGGACTTGCGCGGAGGCCATTGTCTCTAGCCTGTCTGGAGACGGCATCAGCCGGCGTTCACTTGATACGCTGCGAATCTGCTTTTCAATATTGTCGAGCAGATCGAGTCCGCCTTGCCCTTTCAAGAAAAATGCCTTCTGCTTGGTCTGTTGCAGCAATAGCGTAGTCTTGCCTTGAAACTCACCTGGCAACGTCAGGTATATCTCATTTGCTTTCTTGCCTTTCCCCTTGGCTGGAAAGCATTTGGTCCGCGCCGCCAGGAAACGCAGCAACTGGTGACTATTTTCGATGTTGCCCGGGTCGCGCAAGACAAGGAAAAGGTCATCCACATACCTGCCGTAATAAACTGGCGCCAAACCCTGTTCAATATCTCGATCTAAACCCACAAGCAATGCGTTAGAGAGCACGCGAGATATAGATAGGCCAATTGGCAGGCCACCGACCTTGGCTTTGGCAGCGTCGATACCAATCGCGACCAGTTTTTCAACTACAGCGGCTGACCACACTGCCAGCGCCTCGGCGAAAGCACCTGTGAACTCATGCTCCCAAGCGGTTAGCTTGATCTCAGCCGATTCTAAGAAGCGCTTATCCACAATGAATGCCGGGTCTATCTGATGGTAGTAACTCGTCAGATCCATCGAAATCGCAATTACTTGACGATCTGCCTGAAGCTCGTCGCGAATTGCCTTTAGTCCCTGCCCGCGCCAGCGCTTGTATGGCCCGAAGTAAGGCTGAAACGAACCAATGGCTTCGGTGTGATAGTTGCCGACGGTATTGTCAGGCGCTCCGGGTTCCGGCCGATAACGTCGCAATCGCGAACCATAGGCGGACTTGGAGAGCGCTGCATCGAATTTATGGCCGACCAGATTAATCCACAGTGCCGAGAGCACATGCATTTCTACCGGGAAGTCACCGACAAGCCGGAACTCCGGTGTTAGATCGTGCGTGTCACACAGATGTTTAAAGGCTCGCGCAGTGTCGGAAAAGAAACCATGGCCATCTGCGACTCTTGCCCCTTTCTTGGCTTCGAGCCCAAGCTTTTTCGCTGCAAGCCGTGGCTGCCCAATATGCTCTGTCAACAGTGCTTTTGCTTCGCCCGCTTGCAGGCGGGCCAGAAGCGTCGCCAGGTTTGCAGGCAATTGATCTTCGTAATCGACGAACTGCCGCGCTATGTAAATCGAACGTTCAAAAAAGCAGTCAGCCTTCGCTTTGCGGTAGGCGTAGAAAAGCTCCTTCAACTGAAGTTCGGGCCAGGAATTTATCGCTGTTAATGTCATTTACCAGGCATCCGGTTTCAGGCGATAGAAAACTTCTCGGGCGGCTTCATCAATTCAATTGATTCAGCACTATTCGCTGAGCGCCTTGAGCAATGCATCCTTTGCATCCGCGTAATACACGACAGTCACCTTGGTGGCCAAGTCGTCGGGCAAATCGAAAAGCTGCTTGCGCGATGACACGGGCATCAGTACCTTCTGCGCGCCCTTGTCCGCCGCGAGTTCGATGATGCTTACGGCGTTGTAAATGGGCTCGACCGATCCGCCGAGATTGAGTCCGCCAACGATGACAAGGCCGCCTTCGAGGCTGCGCTCAACTAGGGCGGAACTCATGGCAAGCAGGATGGGGACACCGGTGGCGGCGGCACTCTTGCAAGCATCAAAGGCGCGGAATTGGATTGTGAACTCGTGGGCTCGCGGATCACGGTCACCAACCAGTTCCTTGGATCTTGCATAGAGATTCTGTTCCGCGCAACGCACGCTCTCCTTGAGCGGCCCCGGTGGGCTCTGATTGAGAATCTTGAGCCCACTTCCCGGCCCCCCGGTCACCTCGATGCGGAAAAGTCCGGGATTTTCATCCGATCCACCGGGAGACAGCGCCCACACTTGCCCGGCCGGGAGCGGGTCGCTCCCAATGCTGTTCTCACTGTGGAGCTCAGGCGTCGAGACGAATTGCTCGATGCCGTCGGGCAGCATGGTGAAGCTGAAATGCGTATTCCGGTACTCGGCGGCGCCGATGCGCTTTTGCTGCTCCTTTACACGTCGCCGGCATTCCAGCGCGAGCTTGGCGGCCCATTCGATCGCGTCGTCCGGAATGTCCGTGTCGGGGTCGGGGAACATTAACTTAAGGAGGCCACTCATCGTTTTTTGCACGGCGGTTGTATCGCGACCGCTCAAGGCGCCTCCAAGCTGGATGCGCCCTTGCAGCTTATTGACGCGGCTCTGAGCGCGCAGATGATTCCAGCACGACGACAGGAAATCGCTGACCAAGCCGAAGTGATCGGTTAGCTGGTCGCGGCTCACTTTCGGCACGCCCCAGCCTGGAATGTAAGAGTGGATCCGATCCATGAAGGCCGTGTCATCGCGCATCTCAGGGGGCAGAGGCCCAAACAGGTGCCCGAGGCGCTGTTGATGCTCGACATCGACTTCGAAGTTTCCAACCATGACCATGCCGCCAAACCCACGAATACTTTCTTTCCCGCGGCTAAATTCTCCCGACTCCATGTAGCCCTTCATGATATTGACGCCGTCCTTCTGGTCGAAGGAGATGCCGGACACTTCATCGAAGCAGACTACATCGTATTGGCAGACCAAGCCGCGCTGGCCATTAGCGTTGTTGACGAACATCTTTGCTACCGTGGCCTTGCCGCCGGAAACGAGATGCGCGTAGGGAGACACCTGTTGGTAAAGGTGGCTCTTGCCTGTTCCGCGCGGACCAAGCTCTACGGCGTTGTAATTATTCTCAACGAACGGGACCATGCGCAGCAGCATTACATCGCAGGTGCGGTCCCCAAGCACGGTCGGTTCAAGTCCTACGCTGCGAATCAGCACGTCCCGCCATTCCTTGAACGTAAAGAGAGCCCTGCCTTTGCAAAGAGTCTCCAGCACGTCGCGCTTCGATAGCTGAATCTCGCGAAGAAACTCGATACCGAAAGGCCTGCCGTTCTTCTCTTCGGCGATACTCGGGTCGTAGGCAAGGTCCACCTCGGCATAAAAGCCGCCGGTGAGCATCCGGTCATGGGTGTGGACCAAATCATCATTGATGCGCACATCGTTGAGCCGCACGCTGGGAAGCTCGGCCAGGAAACAGTCGTTCTTAACATCCAGTCGAGCCTTGACCAGATCGATGAGTTTCACTCGGCCCTGTTCTTTCGCGCGGGCCTTGAAAAGCTCCTCTTCGCCAGCCCGCACCGTCCGGCTGGCCAATTGCCGCTGCACGATGGCGAGGCCTTCCTGAATTTCCGCCTCGTCTATGCTGGCGCAATATCGTCCGAGAAGAAACTCGGCTACGTAGGTGGGCACCGGATACTGCCCCTTGAACTGACGGACGAGATCCTTGCGAACAAGGTATCCCTCAAATGCCTTGGCCGCAATCTGGTCCAGTGCGTCGAGTTGCATCTTAGTTTTCTCCTATGACGACCGGATACTTGAAAACTGGCTGGCCGTTTTGATCGACGGCCACGAGGAACGCTGCCGAGCCCAGTGCACCGTCGTCTGAAATAAGTAAGCTAGTCCTCTGGCCATCCCCCATGCACGTTACCGTGCTCGTCACAAAAGTCGTAGCTCCATCCGCGACTTTGCTGCGCACGTCGATCATGAAACCCTGAGCACCGGTCAACACTAGATTCAGTCGCAGACCCGACCACTTCAATTCCTGCACGGCAATAGACTTCGCGCCACCCGCCTGCTTGGCGCTCACCGTGAGGGATGGAATCAGCGCCTCCTGCAATGTGAGACCGCCGTGCGCATACTCCATGCCGGCAACGAAACACGACACACCAGGAGCCAGCACCACAACCTCCGCGGAGTCCCAGAACCATGAGGTCATCGGATATCCGTGCTGCGCACCTGGTTCGGGAATGGCGCAGCGGCTCCAGCGTGAGGCCGCTAGATGCTTCGGCAATTCCGACTTGGGAAGACCACCGGGAACCATCAGCCAGCCGTGGTCTGTGACCACTTTCACCTTCCCCCAACCGGCCTGCAGCAGTTCGGCAATCCGTTGCTGTAAAGCGGCGAGTTCCTCTTCCACTCGCCACGCCACTTTGGCGCCTTGCTCGTGTCCATACGTGTCCACCGAGCCAAATTCGGTCCAGGCGCAGCCGGCGGGCAAGCCCAACTCACCCGGTTCGAGAAAAACGATCCCTATTTCCGCCACCAGCTGCTTGAAGCGAGCATGCGCGAGCGCCTTGCCATTGCTTTGTTCCTTGGACTGAAACCCGGTGCCTTCCAACGGCCCGCCGAGCTTCTCGGCCAAGGGTTTCCAGGCGGGTTTCGCAGTGGCCGTGACCGTTGGGAGTGCCGACCAGTCCACGCCGAACGTCACTTCGGCGCCTAGGCCGGAGGTGCGGAGCCTTTGTTCGAGACTCTTCGCGAGATCGACGCGCAGACCGTCGGCGAAGAGATAGACAGTTCCCTCTTCGGCTGCCAGCGTCCGGCAGGCAAGCGGTCCTGCCGTGGGATACGTCGCGGCCAGCGCCTGGACTAGCGCGGCAAGTTTTTCCAACCAAGGGAGGTAGACGGCTCGAATCGCTGCGGTCACCGCCTTGGTAGCGGCTGTGGACCGCGCTGCGTCCAGGGCTTTCAAGACACTGCGATCAGCTTGCCAGCCAACCGTGGAGTAGTAATCCGCCAGCGCCTCCCAGGTAGCAGGGTTGCCAGAGCCTTGCGCGACTTCCGCGAGCAATCGCAGGTGGCCGATGGCCATCGCCAACGGCGATTCGCCTAATGTCGCCCAGACCCAGGTCGAACGTGGTGCGTGTTCGTCGGCCAGAGCAATGATTTTCGCCAAGGCGTCCTTTGTCGAGACGGAAGTCAAGGCGAGGAGGTCTGCTTCCAGGCGCTTTTCCTCGTCCCGGTTTAAGGTTGGCCTGTATTCGCTCGCCGGCTCAAAAAGGCTCATCGGTGTGACCGACTCCAGCAGTTCCTTCACGCCGTGGTAGGCGCGCGGCGCCTCCTTGTAGCGCGACCAGACCTGGGGCCAGTCGCCTTTGCCAACGATCAGCTTTTCAGCCGCGGTAATGGCGCCGTCCTTTTCGGGCTCGAACTGATAAGCGTCGCGGCAAACTGCGCGAAAACTGTTCCACTCCGATCCGGACTTCTCCAGCTCCTCCTTGATTCTTTTCGGATCGCCCATCCACCGTAACAGCGTTCGCGCGGGGTCTTTAGTGACGATGGCACGAAAATCTGCCGCTTCCAGCTTTCCGCCGCGCAGCGCAGCCACCTCGACGTCCAGCAATTTCAGTAGACATTCCTGGATCGCCTTCTTGGTCTCAAAATCGCCCGCGACATCGAGCCCCAGGCCGCCTTCCGCGCTCGATAGGAAAGCAAACGGCGTCCAGTCCTTCCCGTTCTTCTGCGTCCAGAACTGGCCCTGAAATGGCAACGCGAACAAATGTTTTGCTTGGTTCGGACATTCATCGGCGCTGCGAAAAGCCGCACGCCCGATTCCCGGGAGGTAAATCACTGGCACGGCTTCTCCGACGTACGTTTCCAACTGGTAGCGCAACCAGGCCGCCGGACCGGTCAGTTCACCAGCCGCGAAATCGCCCAGAGACCACAGGGCAGGAAGACTCGCCCGCAGCGGCGCGATGCACTCAGTCCAGAGCCGATCTTCGTCGGGCCACAGGACCACCCGCGGAGCCGCCAACTCATGCTTGTTGTACGTGGCCGCGTTTCGAAGCGCCTGAGCAATAGCGGCGAGAACGGTCATGCCTTGCCCTGCCGCTTACGCGCGAGTGTGAGGTGGACGTTGTTCCACCGTGTACCTACGAACTCCTTGCCGCCAACAGGGTCAGTGCCCGGCTCCTTTTCACACCAGAACCAGGGGTAGTCCTTCTTTGCGCGCTGAGGCTCCGAGCCGCGGTCCTTGTCTTTGAGATCGAGCGGAACAGTGCGGAAAACCCCCGCGCCCTTCTTCCCGACATCGCCGGCCAGGAGAAAGGGGCGAATGTTCTGGCGCACGCCATCATTCAGATCGGGGTGCCAGCCTTGCGCTTGCTCATTGATTGGCTTCCAGCGGACAAAGATGTCGAAGGGTGCTTCGCCTTCCAGAATTGCGGCGAGTTTGGTTTGGAGGACTCTCGCCGCGCCGAGACGTGCTGCGGCGCCAGGCCTATCGGCCTTTGCGTCCTCATCTTGCTGTCGAACCCAATCGCCGAGATGGCTGTAGGTCAGCTTTTGCAGCGTCGCGTTGTCGAGTTTGTGATAGTTGACCAAGGCGTGAAAACCATCGGGACGGCCGTCCCACATGTGCCAAACGAACGGGCGGTCGTGGAAGAGTTTGGCGTGCTGTTCAAAGAACTCATCCCGCAGCCATTCTTCGAGAGTCTTTGACTTGCCGCCCTTAAGACCGGCCGCAGCAATAAGCGCGCGCTCGTCAAAGGTGCCGAGCGCAGATGTGAGGAGCTGCCTCAGTCGTGAGGCAGCAGGTTGCTTGCGGCTAAGTGGAGGGAGGCAGACTATGCCTTCATCATCAGCCAGCTTATCCAAACCATCTGGCTTGAGCGCAGGGCAATCGGGAAAACTTGAACCAGTCTGACGGGGCCATTGGTAACCGAGTAGGCGCGCAACTGCCACGTGCAAGGGTTGGTCGGCGTCTTTGGGATGACCGTTGAATAACCACTGCGTCGGGTCTTTCGAAAACGGCTTGGGCAATCCTTGTGGATATTCAGCCGCCGCCACCTTCTGCCAGTGTGCCAGGTCGAAGCTCGCAGCGAGGAAGGTTCCGACCTCGACGCTACGCTTTTGGTTTATCCGCCGCACGCTCTTGGCTAGGTTTCCGCTGGAGCAATAGGCCCAGAGGGCTGGAACTAACGTCTGATCCGTGGGAACGATTGCTGTGCAGTTATTATCGTAAATGTTTCCCAAATAGATTGAAGTTACCAATTCGCCCATCTGACTAACAACCACTCCCTGTCGTCCCCAATTGGGCTTACCACGCCGCCAATTCTGCGCATTGTGGTTAAGGTGCTTAACCGATTCTGCAAGTTGTGCGAGGCGACCCGATTCCAATTCCCATAAAATGACATGCTCCATCCCAGCGTAGAGCGCCGTATCTGACATTGTCGAATGGTGGAATTCCCATTTCGCTGCCCGGTCAGGAAGGGGATGTATCTCCCAAAATTTTCGAATATAGCTAGGCGAGTCGCTGGTGCTTACACCACAAAAGGCATTGGCAACATCACCCACCTTCCCGTGCGATTCCAATTTCGCAAACGAGATGACGTGCATTGGATTTGCAATCTGATCATCGATCGCCAGCACGATGGGGCTCGCGGTTCTGATCTCTATTGCCTTACTGTTTGGAGTCTTGTGTGCCGAGACGTCGAACGCCAGAATAGAACTGCTTGCGCTGGGAGCATTTGAAAAGACACAAAGGCTAACTGGCTCACCGTTCGCACTCGGACTCTGAAAGGAGTTATCGCCCAACCGCGCGACGATGCGCGGTCTTTTGTTTTCCAATACAGACAAACGATAGTCAGAATACCCCTTGAGATACATCCAACTCTGGGGACACACATATGCGGATGTTCCCACTTTACCGCCCAGTGAGAACAACCGAATTGCCATTGCCGTAGCCAAGTTTGCCTTCCCAACCTCGAAATTCTCTAAGATGAAGGATCTAAGACGCTCGCTGTACTTGATCCCCGTGAGAAAGGGTACGTTGGTCGCGAGCAACGTGAACTGGCCTGCGAGAATTTCCGCCGCCTTGGCCAGTCCGCGCGCGGTCACAGCTAGTTCAAGAGCTGTGTCGTCCTTGACTTCACGTGCCAGCGCCTGCTCCAGTAACGGTTGAAGCTCATGAAACTCCGCTTCCACCAAATCGCCGCCCGTTACGCGAGGATTGATAAGGCTGCCGAGGACTGGCGCGTCCTTGAACAGCGCGTAGAGTCGCGCCATGCCACGTTGTAATCGGTCATCGCCTCCAGCCAGTGCTACCCACTCGCTTTCGGTGGCGCGTGGCGCAAGACCGGAACAGGCAAGATGCGGAGGCGGCAACTGCTGATAGCCAGCGAGTTTCCATCCCGTTAGCGCGACATTGAACGCGGCAATCTGCGTGCATCGTTCATCAAGCTCAAGCCCGTAAATGTTGTCCTTAATTGCCGCAACTACCGCCTCTCGCGCGGCGAGCTTTTCTTCCTCCATCCGAAGGCGAGCGAGCAAAGGTAGAGCGAATACCAAGAAGTGCCCACTGCCCATGCACGGGTCAAGGAAACGGATAGATCGGGCTGCCTTAGGCCACCCCTCAAAAATTCCTGCGGCAGGCCTCCAGGTCTTGGTTGTCTCGTCTTGCGTAAGTCGCAAATAGGTCCACGAGACCGCGGGCAAGTCGCCTTTCGCGCCGAGTGCCGCGTGAGCGCGCGCCTCATCTTCGCTGGAGGCTTTGATGGGTCCAAGCTTTCCCGCCCACCACGCGCCAAGCGTGTTATCGAGGAGAAACTCCACCATGTAGTCTTCGGTGAAAAGCTGTGTTACCGGAGCAAGTTCGTCGGCACCGATCTTCTTGCCCGAGTCATTGACCTCGTCTTTGCGCTGGGACTGCCAGAATTGATAGGTCCAGCCCAGCGCATCATCGGCGAGGAAGCATTCCCTTGGAAGGCTAGCGAGCAGTTTGCGCAGTTCTACCTGGTCATTGACCGCGACGGGCAGATCAAGCACCGGGTCGTCGCGCCGAAACACGCCGGGTAAGGTGAGGCTGGCGAATCGGCACGCGAGGTCCAGGCCATCCCGGGCACCGAGTTCTGACGCAAGTTCCTCGCATTCCTCCAGCGTGACGGGAACAAAGCCATTGGCCTCGTCCGTGATAAGAAGATGGTTCTCCGTGAGAAATCGAGTGAACAGCAGGCGATGCCAGTGCTCGTATGCCGCCAATTCGTAGAGATGCCGGATTTCCTGAGTGTTGGTGCGCCGGTCGCGAACATCTCCAATGGCGCGCCCTCGCTCGCGAAGGCGATTGCGCAGAGCCCTTTGCCCGGTGTCCATATGGGAGCGGTACTCTTTCTCGTGCACCGCGAGGTTCTCCAACGCGGCCCGACAGGCCGACTCGGAAAGAATGCGAGCTGCAGCCGTAACCTTTTCAAGCTGCTTGCGGTGATCCTTGGAAAGGGATGTAGGCATATCGCGTGACCCCTTCAAAGAATGACCGGGCCGTGTTTCAGCGCGGCTTCGATCGCCGTTTTCGATCCAGCCAACCAGGCGTCGAGTTCGCCTTGGTTGTGAATCGTGGCGGCGGCGAGCGCAATCCGCCGGGCCTTGGGTTCGGCCTCGATGATCGCGGCGGAAAGCGCTTTGTCGAACTGGGCGGGTAAAGCGTCGGTCTGTGCCTGCCAATTGGCTAATGAACAAGATTGGAGGGCAGAGAGAATCTGTTCATCTGAGCCCATTGCGGGAACGGCCTTTTCGAGTGCTCCGGCATTGGCGAGCAAGGCTTGGCGCTTTGCCTCATCGAGCTTTGTCCAGGCCGCTTGACTGGCGATGCGCGCGGACTGGGCGGCATACATGGCTGCATGGGCCTTATGCGCGCTGGTTAGCCCTGCACGCAGGGAATTCGCCGCGGCTTTAAGAACGTGCGAGACCGGGTCGGGGTCATCCAGTAGCGAGCGGTTCGCCCGGATAGAAGTGAGAGTAGCTGACCATGCGGTCTGCTCAGCCAGGGTCGTCGCATGAGATACGAGCTTCTCCGTCAGGCCGAACGCGGGAAGGCGCTTGGCGACTTCTTTGCCGGTGTCTTGCCAGCCTTTGATCTTCTTCAGCAACGCTTCCCGCTGATCGTGCAACGCCATGAGAAGCTCGTTTCCGGAAAGCGAGTCAAGCGCAGTGATTTCCGGCGCGGCAGGTGGCATCGGCGCTGGCGCCTCACCGCCAGCCTGCGCGGCAATCGATTTGGCATGCTCCACAAACCGAACCGCGTCGCCCGATTCGCCGCCTGGCGTAATCTTGGCAAGTCCGGCTTCCTGGAAGAGCTTGCGAATGGCGAGCTTTTGGATAGCCGTTAGGACCGGGCTCTCGGTGCGAAACGCGGCTTGCCCGAGCTTCTTGACATCCACTTCGGCCAGCGACAGCGGGTTGCCATTGACCCGGGCGCTGAGATGATTGCTCACGAGCAGCGTAGTCAGAACCGCGTCGATTGCATCCTGGGGCCAGCCGTAGGGCGAGGCATTGAAATTCTTCCGGATTTCCAGGCCGGTCTTGCTCGATCCCATGTACGCGATGATCGCCGCGGCCACCGGGTGGTTTTGCGGCTCGCCTTTGAAGCCTACTTGCTCCAGTGCGCTAGGCGAGCCGTCCTTGGCCTTCTTGTAGACCTGGGGCCACTTCGCGGAATCCCCCTCGTGGAACTTGGGGTAGAGGCGATTGAGAACTTGCTTGGCCGCTTCCTCCACCCCATCGTTGAGGGTGATAAACGACTGTTCCTGCCCTCCGGACAGGAAAAGCCGCGGCGCGCCGAGGATCTGAGCAATCAGTTCGCTGATGCGCAATTCCTCGGCGCCTTGCTTGGTCACCATCGACTGGCGGCACTCCCTGCCCTCTTGCGATGTAGGGTTGCCTTTGAAGTGCAGCGTTTCTTCGGCCGCCTGCGCGGACGCGATGGCGCTCTTGAGTTCGTCGGCATGGAGCTTCGGGAGAAACAAGTGCAGGGTGGGGTCGTCGGTGCTGAGTTTGCGGATGTCGGCCAGTGCAGACGCTTCCGGTGCCGAGAATCCATCCCGCACCCAAAGGGTGATCGCATCGGTTGCCGGCGGTTTTGTCTCACCGTGATGGATGACGACCTTGCGGCGTTCCTTGGCGTCCCCGTGTAGCACGGACGGGTTGCCGAGCGCATCCATTAACGCCTTATCGAGAAACTGGGCCAGGCGCGAGGCGATCAGCGGCTGGTCATTCAGCGCGGCCGCACGGCGTTTGCGGTATTCCGCTTCCCAAGCGGCCCCTTCAGTGGTTTGAAGGCGATACTCGCTGTCCACCTTCATGAGGACGCCGTCCTGCTCCAAAACCGCGAGCAATCCGGGAAGCTGCTGCCGCAGTTGCGTGCTGCCAGTGACGAGATCCTCGCTGAGCAAGTCGGCCATGTGTTCCGGTTCGGCACGCACACCGAGGTCGGTGCCATGCTCGCGTGGCAGCTTGTTGATCAAGAACGCCAGTGCGCAAATGCGGCTGCGCAAAACGCCATCGGGCTTGGTCTTTTGCTGTTCGATGATTTCCTGGAACCGCTTCTGCATCTCCCCCGTGCTGACAAGGTCGTTGGCGATCTGGTCGTATAGGAAATCGCCCGGGACGACCGCGCCCAGCTCGGCATTGGCATACGTGCGGCAAGCTTCGTGGACGACGCGCAGCTGGGTGCGCATCTGGGCGGCCGTGCCGGTCGAGTCCACCGAGTGGAGCACGCGCTCCCAGAAGCGCCGCCGCACGGGCAATAGCGGAAAATCCGGGAGATATGCACTGCCGTCTTCTGATTGCGTGGCGAGCTTGGTAGCTTTGAGTTGGCGGGTAATCTCGCCCTCGTTCTTGGCAATCAACTGCTTGATGTCGGGCTTTTTGTCTTCGCGCTTCTGCAACACGACGGTGCGCACGACCTTTTCGACATCATTGTCTTTGAGGTGAACCTTGATCGTGAAGCGCCCCATCAGGCGCTGCAGGTTCGGCATATCACTGAGGGCGCTCTGGCCGGTCCCGACAATCATCAGGCGCCCGTCCATCTCCTTGCTTAGCGCCTCGGTGACTTCCTGGACATCGAGGGCGGTCTGCGCATCCTGGCCGATGAACTGCTGGATCTCATCAAGCACGAGGAGCGTGCAGGGCAGTTTGCCCTTCGGCGAAATGGCTTCGCGGATGACGCTGCACATCTCGTCGATGCTGACGTCCCCGACATTGGGATAGTCAGCGCGGAGCAGGTCGCCCACCTTTGAGGCATCTTTCAGGTGGTCGTAGCAGGCGACATACGCCTTCGCTACCGCGCCAGAGGTGTAGAGGCGCCCGAGCTCCTTGTTGAAGTCCTTGCCCTGGTCCTCGACGGCTTTCTTGAACGCGCCGAACTTGCCATCCCTTTTCAGGTGAATAAGAAATTTGGCGTAGGGATACCCCTCGGGCAGCCCGACCGACTTGAAAAACAAGCTCATCACGCGCAGGCGCACGCTACCCGCCCCCGCTTTGAGGGTGCCGCCCGCCATGTGCAGGCCGTCATGACGTTTGCCGAGAGTCGAAATCTCGGTGAGCAGGTCCTTGATCTCTTCGGGAAGGTGAGCAATCGCACGAGCGGTTGCCCCGTCGGGAAATGCAAAGTTGGTCCATAGGTATCGCAGGACCTTGGCGAGGTGCGATTTACCACTGCCGTAGAAGCCGCTGATCCAGGCTGCCTTTTGCTCGGGGCTATTGAAGCTATCGCGATAGCCTTGAAGAATGCGGCGCATGCCGTTGAGGTACTCGCCCTCGCAGACGAAGGACTCGAGTTCGAATCGCAGCGTGTCGAGGTCTTCTGTGTTGTTGCTGGAGACGCCTTCGTTGACCAGCTTCCACGCTAGCGGGTCCTTGAGGAATATCTCTTTCGTCTTCATTTTGGTATCTCCCTGCGATCTCATTTTTCGGACAATATGGGGACCGCTAAGTAATTCCAGCCAGTACGGGCATCAAGAAAACGGTAGGTGTTGCCTTCCTTCTCGCCAGGAAAAAAGACAAGCAGGTAGCCTGTGAAACTTGCCTCAAGAGCCGCAACCAATTCTGAAACGTGCAGAAAATCGTAGAGGTCCATCAAACCGGTCAGCGCGAAAACCGTACGTTCCGGCTCCGCGGCGTTTGCAACAGCCTCGTTAAAGAATTCCGTGAGAAGTTCTTTCCATTCCGTCTTCGCGTATAGCTCGATGTCCCCCGGATTCTTGAACCATTCTGCCCTCTCGTTCTCATCGACCGACGCGAGCCATGTAGCCAACCGCCCTTTGAGATCGACGCGGACCCAGGGGTGCCCTGCCTCTTTCGTCAACATTTCAAATTCGTCGATGCGATTGACCAGTCTTCTTTCTTCTGCGGCGGGATAGACCGCGAACCAAACACGCTGGGAGGCCGCCAGCCCTGGCCGAAGCGGCATCTGGATGTGGCTGCGGTAGTTCGCAACGAGCTGGTCAATGCGGTTCATGACTTAGCGCCTGTTCTGCCGGAGTTAGAAGTCGCGAAAAATCAAATTCCACGACACCGGCGGCCTGCTTCAACGTCAGCAGCCCGCGCGCCGCGGCGAGGGAAAGCGCTGCCTGCAATTGCGGGCGGCTCGATCCGACCAACGCCGCGTAGGGGGAATCCAGCAGCCGCTCACCGCGTAGGCCGGTGAGATAGCCCGCGAACATCGCGTAGGCTGCGGAAAATGGGCGGGGCGCGGGAAGGCACCTGGTCTTTTTCGCCCTTCCGACGAGGTGGCCGCCAAACGTCCAAGTCGTGTTCACGTTCTGCGCCATCGACTTCTTCATGGCGGGGCTGAATCGGCCGGGAAATCCCGCTTCGAGGTGCTGCTCCATTGCCAACCGACTGAGAACCTCGCCGAGGCACAGTCGCCTGACCAGCTCAAAGCTGTGGCGCAACTGGAGGTCACGGGAATAGGCGCACACCAAGCAAAGCTGGGGCAGGGAATCCAGATCCGCGTGGCCGAATTCCCAGAGAACTCGGAACAGGACTTGCGACGGGTCCATGCCGTAGAGTTCGACCAAATGACGATGGCTTTTCTTGCGGCTGCTTTGCGTAGGCTTATGTAACGCGTTCTCCTCAACGATCGCCCTGGTGAAATCGGCCTTGGATACATCGAGCGGCATGGCGCGAACAAGGGCGCGCATCTCCAGAAACATCATCGAGCGCGCCGAGTGGCCGCCGACGCGGGCAATGGAAAATCCTAATGGATTGGCGACGATGCCTGGGGTCATGTGCCGTAGCCTCATTCGGGCTGCACCGGACTGATTTTTCTGCGCGGCTCGGATTTCTCGCCTTCCCGCAGTCGAGGCAGCCGCCGGATCGCCGCGCCCGCTTTCGCTTCAGCCAGCCGCAACTCGTACAGTTTCTGCAGGTTCAGCCAGAACTCCGGACTAGTGCCAAAGAAATGCGCCAGCCGCAGGGCGCTGTCACCGGTGACCGCGCGCTGGCCGTTCAAGATTCCGGTGATCCGGTTGGTCGGCACCTTGAGGCGCCGGCCGAGCTCGGCCGCGCTCATGCCGAGTTCCTTGAGTTGCTCGGCGAGGTGTTGGCCTGGATGGATAGCGGTACGTGCCATGCCTTGTTCCCTTGGGTGTAGTCCACGATCTCGACGCCGGCCGGGCCGGGTGAGCGGTTCGGCCGTTCGAAGCAGATGGTGATTGGGGCAGCATAGTCCCCGCGTAGCCGTTACGTCAATCGTAATGACCGAACGGGAAATTCTTCCGGCATGTCGTCTGCGTTTGGAAGCAGTCGTTAGCATTGCTAACGCCGGGTTACGATTCGCAGGCGCATGGTCCCAGGAACTCTCCGATGGCGCATCGGTCATACTTGCGATTACACAGGTGGCTCCTTCAGCCCGAGTGATGCCCGTCAGCGCATCGCCCGCTCGCAGGAGCGCCCGAAACCGGCCTGATCTCCAGAAAGCCGGTGGCCGCAAGGCCGGAGATATCTGTCAGTTGCCATGCGCCGCCAGGGCGACTTCCGCCGGGTTCGCTGCGCCAAGGTTCTCTCGTTTTACTGCGCCAATGATCTGCGCCAGCCGCATCGTCACTACGGGCGTCGCCGGTAGTGACGATGCGCGCAATGCCCCAGCCGACAAGGAGTTTTCGGTGGCTGGCGCAAGTGACGACCCCACGTGACGGGCTCCCTGACCCGTCGTCATCCTCGACCGCGCAACGCGGTCCGTCCTCACGCCCGCTCCCCGCGGGCTCAGTGCAATGCCGCGCCCCGAAACGACAACAGCGGGCGCCCCTCCGAGCCCTGGGTCAACGGCTCATCTCGATGGCCGGCTTCCAACAGGAAAGCGCCATCGACGCCAAGAACGGGTGCAGCCGTGGCAAGTTACAGAAAACTCTGCACAAATCGGGAGTGGTGTCCCGAGTCCCTTGTAGATCCCGACACGCAAAGCGTTCGGGACGGACAGAAACACTGACCGGAAAAGCAGCACACACCAGCAGGAAGATATCGGAACAAGAGGACAGCGAAGGAGAATGCGAACGAGAAGGAACGGGAAATAGATAAAGATGAGATCCGAACCGCAGGCGGAAGCAGTTCCGCCGGCGCGAGGCACCCGGGGTGTCAGCACTGCTGACAGGCCGCTGCACGCATGCCGAACTCGAACTGCGGGCTCAGGAGCAGGAAACGCTCAGCCAGCGACTTTCTTGAACCGGCCCGGCAAGACCTTGGCGCCGAGCGCCAGCTTGTCCAGATAATCCGCCCATGCCTGCATCATCTTGCGGCGCTCTGGCAGGTGTTCGGCAAAGTTGTAGGCGGCGCGCACGTTGTTGCGCTCGGCGTGCGCAAGCTGGCGTTCGATTGCGTCGCGGTGCCAGCCTTGCTCGTTCAGCAGCGTGGACGCCATGCTGCGAAAGCCGTGGCCGGTCATCTCGTCCTTCGCGTACCCCAGGCGACGCAGCGCTGCGTTGACGGTGTTTTCGCTCATCGCACGGCCGTTGGTCCGTACGCCGGGAAAGACGTGCTGCTTGTCGCCGGTGAGCGCGTGCAGATCTTGAAGTATCGCGACCGCTTGTTTGGCGAGCGGCACGATATGCTGCTCGCGCGCCTTCATGCGCGCGGCGGGAATACGCCATTCGGCGCCGTCCAGGTCGAACTCCACCCACTCGGCTTTGCGAAGCTCGCCCGGCCGCACGAACACGAGCGGCGCCAAGCGCAGCGCGCATTTGGTGATGAACGACCCGCGGTAGCCGTCGATCGCACGCATCAGCTCGCCGACCCGCTTGGGATCGGTGATCGAGGCATGGTGGCGCTCTTTCACGGGCGTGAGCGCGCCGCGCAGGTCGGCGGTCGAATCGCGTTCCGCTCGGCCCGTAGCGACGGCGTAGCGAAACACTTGGCTGCAGTTCTGCTGCGCGCGGTGCGCGGTTTCGATGGCGCCGCGGCTTTCGATACGGCGCAATGTGGCGAGCAGATCAGGCGCGGTGATTTCGGCGATAGGCCGGCCGCCGAGCCACGGAAAGATGTCGCGCTCCAGCCGCCGGATGATCTTGTCGGAGTGGCCCGCCGCCCAGTTCGGCGAATATTTCGCAAACCACTCCCGCGCGACGATTTCGAAGCTGTTCTCGCCGCGGAAGGCGAGCGTCGTCTTCATCGCCTTGCGATGTTCACCCGGATCGATGCCGGCCGCGAGCTGCTTGCGGGCTTCGTCGCGCCGATCGCGCGCGTCCTTGAGCGAAATATCCGGGTAGGTCCCGAACGACAACAGCTTTTCCTTGCCGAGGTACCGGTACTTGAACCGCCACCAGCGCGAGCCGTTGGGATTGACCAGCAGGTACAGCCCACCGCCGTCGAACAGCTTCAGTGGCTTGTCGACGGCGCGCGCGTTCTTGATGGAGGTGGCGGTGAGCGCCATTTCTGGGGGTAACACCTTGTCGGGTGGAGCGAGTTACCCCCAAAGTTACCCCCGGTTACCCCCAGATGTCAACAAACCAGGCCGGAACACCCTGGCGCGATTTCCCTATGAAAGTCCTGATCTTTCAACACGCTTTGGACTTCTTCGGACTTCTCTGGAAGGGTGTTTGGTGGCCAAACCCGGAATCGAACCCGCGTCCGTCAATGCCCATGAACCGCCTTCCAGGCTGTGTATTCGGACGGTCGTAAACCGTAGCGCGCCAGCACCCCCTCGTGCATCCTGCGGAGTTCTTCGACGGTCAGGGCCTTTACGC
>CAIRSA010000044.1 GCA_903881085.1 uncultured Acidobacteriia bacterium | reverse complement strand
CTGCCTACATGTTTCCGGCGTCTATTGCCGGAATCATGCGGGCTGTCCCCGGTTTGCCCCACGAGATACCGCCCGCAATGCGAGTCACCCAGCAGGTGACGAGCACGTTGTACGCAACCGATGCTAATTGTTGGAGATAGCTTTTCCAGATGCGTTCAACTGCTTTTTCTCGGCTAAAATGAAAGCACTACAAATGGCTGCCCTCGGAATCGCGCTCACTTTCTCTGCAATGGCTTTCCCACTCGTTTTCTTCCGCCGCCGGAAAAGCAATAACTAAGTTCGCCCAGCCCTCCTAAAGTCGCGCGGGTTGAGAACAGGGGACCCCCTCTGATCCTGTTCTCAACTGCCGAGTCTCTACAACCTGGTGACACTCTTCAGCCGATGTGGGCAGATTAGTAACCCAGTGCCACTCGCTTTTCGTGGTCAGTTCCCGCGAAATCAGCACAGTCCCTGAAACTATACCCGGAGTTCCGTGTCTTATCCGTGTCCATCCGAGTGGATCCGTGGCTAAAGTTCCTATGCATTACCAGCAGGAAAAACATCAAAACAAATTCGCCACTGATCCACTCGGATCGACACGGATGGAACTGACGATGCGACCTACCGCCTATATCGCGTGGCCAATAAAAACGAGTAGCATTGGATTGGTAATCGGCCTTCCGCAGCTATTCCACCCGCACCCCTGCGAACGCCCGCTAAGGTTTCCCTTCCGCCGCCGGCTCCAGCAAGTCCTTCGGCGGCCGGAAATTCCTCATATCGAATACAAAGTAATCTTTCTGATCCGGACGCATCACCGCCAGTACCAACGCTATCGCGTTTCCCGGGCCCTGATAATACGAGACGCGAATGTTGTGTATCCCTCTCTCCAACTTCACCGCACCATAGAGCGCAAGCGTGCTGTGCAGTCCATCGTTGTCGATAACCGTCTTGTTATCGATGTAGAGTTTAGAGCCATCGTCCGAGACCAGCGCGAATTTGTATTTGCCGGCCTGTTCAATCCAAAACCGGCCAGTGTAATCGATTGCGAACCACTCCAACCGGTCGGTAATGCCTGGAAAACCCTCCAGAAAATCCCGAGGCGGAACGTGCAGGGAATTGGTGTAGATAGAGCCCACCGGCTTCATCTTCTTGAAATTCGGAAGTCCCACTGAGCCTTCGCGAATGAAATAGATCTGTCCATGGAGCCCTGAGGAACTGACCGTTGTCACGCCGAACGTCGGCATCGACCCGTCATCCAACAGTGGATCCTGCTTGATGGCCGGCGGTTCCTGCGCGCACCCGAACCCTATGGCGAGTGCCGCCAATAGCCCACGTGCAAATGCGCGATCAATAACTCTGCCAATCAAGGAACCATTCATTCGCATATCCCGGCGCTGTCCCTCTAGCAAGGTACAAGATTCCGCCCTCTCCAAATTCCAATCCCGTTTTTTCATCGCTTACTACCTGGAAGCAATACTGCGGCACGGCCGGGTGATCTTCCATCTCCCACCATTGCGGAGATTCAATGTTGCTTGGCCAACCACCGATTTTGCTGCGCTGTATGCTTTCAACCTCGACCTCTGCGTCATCGAATCCTTCCGGTAGCGTGCGTCCAGGTGCGTCCAGGGAAGGGTAGTCGTCGACTGCCTTCCAACGGCTGCCGGCCAAAGCGTCTATTGGCTGGACCCTATATGCACGCAACACCCAGTCCATGCCGTTTGCTTCGCCCCAGTCGCCGGCCTCAAGATTAACGAACAACCGGATGGTTGCCAGGCCCTGCATAAGCTCCGGCGCCACCGGGGCGCTGGTCAGATTCAGCTCGCAAACCAGCGCCATTGCGCCGTCCTCGGAAAAAGGCCATTCCTCTCCAGGCGGCTCAGGCGTTGCCCTGCCGCAGAATTGGAAGGTGCAGGCTTTCCGTAAATTCAGCCTCTTGTATTCTGTCAGATTCCCCATTCGATCCTCTATGACAATTGAGGTTTTTTAGTATACCACCTTGCAGCCTGTTCGTAGGCGTAGGCAACCCGCACTACTGAGCCCTCTTCATACAACCGGCCCGTGAACAGTAAACCTTGCGGTGCTTTCCCCACGAAGCCGCAAGGCACAACCATCTGCGGATGCCCGGTCAGATTGGTGAGTGTGAGACTCTCGCTTCCTGTAGGCGAAACCAGCACGTCGAACTTCGACATCAGCTCGTCCATTTTCCTCATCAGCAGCGTGCGCGCACGCTGGGCGCGCAGATACTCCACGGCGGTGATGGTGCGCGACGCCCGGAACGAATTCGGCCAGTCGCCGCGCGCCTGTCCTTTTAGTTGATCCACTCCGCCGGTGCGGGTCAGGTCGTCAAAGGCGGCTGCCGCTTCCGCGGAAAGAACCAACCGGATCGCACCCAGCGGCATCGACGGTAGCTCCGCCGGCTCCAGCTTCGCGCCGGCCTTCTTCAACTGCTCCACCGCGGCATCGAACAACGGCTTCTGATCTTTTCCTGCTTGCGCGAAATCCTTTTGAAGAATGCCAATCTTCAGCTGGCTGAGCGGTTTTGCCGGCTCCCAATGCAGCGGGGCATCCACCACGGTGAGGTCCTTATTATCCGCTCCGCGAATAGAATTCAACACCAGAATGCAGTCTTCGGCCATGCGGCAGATCGGCCCCACCTTGTCCATAGTCCAGCTGAGCCCCATTGCACCGGCCCGGCTCACGCGTCCGTAAGTCGGCCGCAAGCCGGCCACCCCGCAGCGAGTAGACGGCGAAACAATCGAGCCCAGTGTTTCCGTGCCCAACGCGAAGCCCACCAACCCTGCCGAAGTTGCGGATGCCGACCCGGCCGACGATCCGCTGGAAGTCTGCTCCCTATCCCAGGGCGTCTTGGTCATGCCGCCGAACCACAATCCGCCCATCGCCAGGGCACCCATGGAAAGCTTGGCGATCAGCACAGCGCCCGCCTTCTCCAGCCGGTCCACAACGGTCGCGTTGTAGTCGAACACCTGATTTTGAAACGGCTCCGCGCCCCATGTGGTGCGGATGCCCTTGGTGGCAAACAAGTCCTTCGCGCCCCACGGAATGCCATGCAGTGGGCCTTTGTACTTTCCGGCTTTTATCTCCTTGGTGGCGCGCGTGGCCTGCTCCATCGCCAGATCTTCGGTAAACGTGATGGTGCAGTTCAACACCGGCGAATGCCGCTTCAGCCGCTCCAGGTACATGCGCGTCAGCTCGATCGGCGTCACGCTCTGCGACGCAATCAACCGCGAAAGTTGAGTGACGGGAAGGAACGCCAGGTCCTCCAGATTCTTCGGCCGCGACATAGGGGCTACCGAAGTAGGTTGGAATCGCGACGGTCCGGATGGCGCTTTTCGTCCAGGCAGCAGAGGCTGAAAACGGATCGCCGGCTCCGTGTCGAGCGGGATCTCAACAGTCCGCAACGCTTCGTAGCTGCGCAGATTGTTGTTGATGTTGGGCAGCATCATGTCGAGCTGCGCATCGGTGAAGGTCAGTCCAGCCAGCTTCAATGAGCTGGCGAGTGTGGCTTTGTCAATCCGTGGCTGCGTGGCATCGGACGGGTTCTGTGCGTTCGCCGCTGCCGCGCCCAGTGCGGGCGCAAGCTTCATCCAATCGCGGCGGGAAACCGGTTTGCTTGGCATTATTTATTGTATTCCAAGCTGCGTAATGCAGAGAGCGCGACGCGCCCGAAACACCGTCCGTTTGGCCCTCGACAGCTATGATCACAGCGGTCACCCTCCCCATCGGTAGCGTTTCTACCGGCGTCGCTGTCACCGCAGGCATGTATCTGCCTGTCCAGTACGCCCGGCAATTCCTGCCCTTGACATGTGTGTCCAGAGTGTTATTCTAAGGATCTACGGATCTTTATATCTTGAATGAAAGCTGGCGATTGCACATTGGGAGGGTGAGTTCAATGCGTAAGTTCGGCTACCTGCTTACTTTTTTCGCACTGCTGACGGTTGTCACGCCGGTAGAGGCACAACTGTGGGACAAGAATCTGGTTGTGAACGGCGATGCCGAGACTGGCACCGGCGCGAGCTTGAAAACGGCTGCACCACTCAAGAACATCCCCGGCTGGACGACGACCGGCAATTTCCAGCAGTGTCTGTACACCATGGGAGCGGCCGACAGCCGCTGGATGAAGAACCCCGGTAAGCAGCATTTTGCCGGCGGCCCTAACGGCGGCACTGCAACAGCGAAACAGACCATCGACCTTTCCTCCGGCGCGACTGAGATCGATGCCGGCCGCGTGCGTTTCTATTTGGGGGCCTGGCTCTCCAATGGTGGCAGCGTGATTATGGCTCCGGCAAATGTGACCGTCACGTTTCTGGATGCGGCAGGCAAAACGCTGCTGCAATATTCGGTGGATGCCCCGGCGCTGGCTGAAGAAGACACCAATGCCATGCACTGGCGGAACGGCAGCGGGTTTGTGCTTCCCAATACCCGCTCAGTGCAGATGCTGCTGGACCTGACGGGTAAGCCGGTCAGTTTCAACAGCGCCACAGCCGACAACATTGTCTTCACCGTCTCGTTGCAACCCATCTTCGGCGCCAATCTTGTGGTGAACAGTGACGCCGAAGATCAGACTGCCGACACCGACGCGCCCGGCTGGAACGGGGCCGATCTGGTGCCGATCAAGGTCAATGCAATCAAATTCGTCGACCCGCCTGCCGCGGTGCTCGGTACCTGGATGTTCAACCTTCGTGCCGGCGTTGGCGCCAGAAGCGGCAGCGGCTTCCAGACGATCGACGTCACGCTCGCCAAAGACCGTGTCGATGCCGGAGGCGTCAGCTTCAGCCTGGCGGCGCTCATCGGTGGTTTTGACACCAGTCCGGATACCTCCAGCGTGAAGCTGGAATTTCTGAACGATAGTGGAAAGGTCATTAGCACCGCACCCCTGCTGGGGCCCATCACGCCCGCCGATCGCGGTAATAAGGCCGTCTTCCTGCCTCGCTCGACCGATGGGAAGGTTCCGGTGGGCACACGGGCGCTGCAAGTCACCCTGGCCTTTGCCACCACCAACGGAAATTTCGGCGTCCACTCTTATGTGGATAACATCAGTCTCGTTCTATCCTCAGGCGGCGCTGTGGCCATCAAGGATGGCGGCATCGTCAACGCCGCGACCGGCGACCCTGGCCCCGTCGCTCCAGGGGAAATGATCATGGTTTACACCACAGGGATAAACCTCGCCAGCGCAGCACGCATGCAGCTCGACAGCACGGGCAAGGTCGCTTCTACGTTGAGCAACGTCCGGCTGTTCTTCGATGGCACACAGGCGCCGATCCTTTCCGTGACTTCCGGCCAGGTGGCTGCAGTGGCGCCATTCGATTTGGAGGGTAAGGGCAGCGCCCAAGTGCGGCTGGAGTACCAGGGCGTCCAGTCACAAACTGTCAAGGTGGAGGTTGCCGCTACATCGCCCGGCATCTTTACGCAGGACGGCTCCACCACTGGTATGGCTTTGGCCTACAACGCCGATTACACCCTGAACTCGAAAGACAACCCCGCGGCCGAGGACTCGACTGTGTCGGTCTACTGGACGGGCGGCGGGCAGACCGATCCCACCGGCATTGATGGCCGCATCGAATTCGGGCCGCTTTCCAAGCCTAAGGCGGAAATGAAAGTCACCATCGGTGGCCAACCCGCTACTCTTGTCTACTGCGGCGGAGTGCCCTACGCATGGTCTGGACTGCTGTTCTGCGAGACAAAAGTGCCTGTCGGGTTGGTAATATCTGACCCGCCCTTACCGCTTCTGACGCCCATCGTAATCACTGTGGGCGGGGCCTCCAGCCCCGATAGCAGAGTCTCCATCTGGGTCCGCAGGTAGGTGCCGGATCTCCATCGAATGGAGTGGCTGGAGTTTGGAAATATTGACAAGGACTAGAACCAGTTGTGGGGCGGAATGGCATTCTGCTCGCCGAGTGGCACTCGCCCCTCGCTTTTATAATAGAGGCTGATCACGCTAGCGTGGTTTTCAAATGTCAGTATTACTACTTGCCTCGAACAACCCAGCTACAGCGGTCCTTTGATCAACTGGCAAAGAGGCATCAACCATATTTTGGAATCCAGTTTTTATCCGTGTCCATCCGTGTGGATCCGTGGCCAAATTTCTTGTGCATAACCAGCGGGAAACACGTCAAGACAAATTCGCCACGGCTCCTGACTACGAAGAACGAGTGGTATTGGATTGCCAATCTGCCCGCCGCCTGCTTGCGGTCTGCATAGATAGCTTCAACAAACCGATCCGTCTCTTCGGCTGGCGCCCGGTCGATGTAGCGCAGAAGATTCTCAAACGAGAATGGCTGGGGACCAACGAGTACGGGTTTGTACCCCGCATCGCTCATATTGTCACACCTTGTATCGAACCTAGCCCCACAACTCGTCAATAGGCGCATAAACCCCTGCCGAAGCCGAAGGCACGTACTCAAACGTCCGGCCAAACGGCGTGTCCAACTGTTTGGTCCAATCAATCCCCATCGCCGAGTAAATAGTCGCTTCGACATCTTCCGGCCGCACATACCGATTGTACTTCCAGCCGAAGTCAACAACGTCGCTGCCGCCGGCATTGGTTGATCCAAGCGGTCGCCCACCCTTCACCCCGGCGCCGGCGAAGGCCACAAATTGCTGATTGAAATGGTCGCGTCCGCCCGCGCCTGACAACGCGCCTACCGTGCGTCCGAATTCACCCGCCATTACCACCAGCGTGTTTTGCAGCATGCCGTTCGCTTCCAGGTCAGCCAGCAAAGCCCCGACGCCATTGTCGAAAGCGGGCGCCACCGTGAATAAATTGTTGCTCTTCGGGTCCTGCTCGCCATAGATATCCTGGTGCATGTCCCAGTTGCCGTAATTTATCTGGATATAGCGGGTACCCTGATTGGAAGCAATCACTTGCTTCGCCACCAGACAGGCATTGCCAAAGCTCGAGTTGCCATACTTGATGCTGTCCGCACTGGAATAGGAAAACGCGCCACTCACGGTGCTGTTGTACATCATGCCGCGCGCCGCTGAATAGAATGCGTCATAATCCTGCGGATCCTTGCCCAGGGGCGAGCTGATGCGCAGCGGGTCATCGATGCTGTGCAGAAATTTGAGCCGCGCATCGAGCCTGGCCTGCCCGTTGATATTGGTGGTATTGATCAGCCCTGTCGACGCTGGATTGGTCTTGAACGGCGCATACGTTGCGTCGAAATACCCCGGCCCCGCGCATCCAGTGGCGTTGAGTGCAATGAACGAAGGGAACACCTGATTTACAGTCCGCTCTTTTTGCTTTTCGTATGCGACTACGGAACCGATATTCGGAGACACATCACCCAGCGCAGCCGCTGGATTTCGTCCGATCTGTGTCCAGGTCTGTCCCAGCGCATGCACCAACGCCCATGAATGCAGCGTTCGTACTACGCAGATATTCTTTAACTGATTACCGATCTTCGGCAACAGGCCCGTGGGCCAGTTCATACCATTCAGCACGGCCGGCGCGAACTTCGTGGGCGTCACGCCGTTCACCATCTTCAGGTCGAACGTGTCAGTGTGGCTGGGTGCGCCCGTCATGAGGATAAATATGACGTTCTTCGCCTTGTTTTGTGGCGTCGCGTTTACCGTGGAAACTTCATCCGCCTCGACGTTCCCCACCAGATAGGATGCTGTGATCCCAGCGCCCGCCAGTTCAAAAAACTGGCGTCTGCTGAAGTGAGGGCCCTGCGAAAAGGAGCGGTGTGTGTGAGGCTTCCGTTCCAGGAAGTTCTTGTGTTTGTCTTCTCCGAAAATCATGATGTTCTGCTCCCCTCGTTAATAATTGAACGTGAAGTCAACTTTGTTGAAGAGGCTCCACAATAGATCTTCCGCAGCCAGCGTTCGAGTCGATGTCGTCAATTGCGCGATACTCGCCGCCTTCTCTGCGTCGGTTGGATATCGCGACAGTACGGCCAAAAACAATGTGTTCACCAGCTGATCATTTGGCAAATTGATATTCTTTACCAGCAACAGGTTCGCGTTGCCCGAGCCTGAGATCCGATTCATCACAAACGGGTCGTTCATCAGATCCAAAGCCTGTGCAATCGACCCTTCTGAACGGCGGTCCTCATCATCCCGATTTCCACGCAAAAATCCATCCAGGAAATTCGCTACACTGCCCCCATCGGGTGTACGAATCGTTTCCGGTAGCTGCATCGCATATTGGACCGGCGCTCCACTGTAGCCCAATTTGGTCAAGTCATAGCTCGGAAGCAGGCCGCTCGCCTGGGCAATTCCATCATGGATCTCTTCGGCCCACAACCGGCGCACGAACTTCCGCGCAAACAAATTCTCCCACTGCGGATTCCAGGCTCCGTTGTAGCGAGCGGAAAGCATGTAGGTCTCAGAGGTGACAATCTCCTTCATGATCGCCTTCAAATCATATTTGGAAGCGATGAAATCTTGTGCCAGCGCGTTCAACAACCGGGCGTTGGTGGGCTGCAATGTCCAGCCGCTGTCTGCGGAAGGCGGATTGTCCGGGTCGAGCCGGGCTGGATCGAAAGCGTCGCTCGGGCTGACAATTCCCTTGCTGAAGAACTGCTCCCATAAGTAATTGACCGCCGCGCGGGAGAATTGGACATCGCCCGTGACCTCTCGCGCAAACGCCGCACGATAATTCTCTCCGGGTTGAGGGCCGCGCCCGCTGAAAAGGTACATCGGCGCCACGCGCGTATTTCCACTACGCGTCGGCCGGTTTCCAGTCGTAGTGTTGAGGATGTAATCCAACGTGTATTTGGTATTGTCCGCGAGCCCCCAATAAATTGGCGTACCCCCGGCCACAGGATCCACCGATGTCCGAATGTCGTCCGTGTGGGAAAAGAAGCTCGACATCTGCCATGCCTGGGCGCGGGTCGTACTCGAGCCCCACAGGCTCAACGTGTCCAAGTGGCCGCGACCGTTGTGGCACAAAAGGCAATTGATGTGCGAGATTCCCAGGAACGTGGAAACGGTAAGAACCGTCTGACTGTCCCAAATGTCCTGCTGCGGACCACCCGTGACCACGCCGCCAACCACAAAATTGATTTCACCCTGCCGGTAGTTGTTGGTCCCTGTGGCTGTTATCAATTCTGTAGCCATTTGGTTATAGGGCTTGTTGTTTGCCAGCGACGCTTTGATCCAATTGTAAAAGGCCTGCGTGCCTTCGGGGTATCGCTTTATCTGGTTGTTGCTTGAAACGTTCCTGAACAGATCGCCATAGAACATGGTCCATTTGTCCACCCACTCCGGTTTGGCCAACAACTCGTCCACCAGCAACGAACGCTTGTTGGGCCGTGTGTCAGCAAGAAATGCCACGACTCGCGCCGCATCCGGAATACGGCCCGTCAGATCGAGCGTCACGCGGCGAATGTATTCCGCGTCCGTAGTGCGTTCCGCCGGCACCACGCCCGCGTCCTGAATCGCCTTGAAGATGTAGCGGTCGATCGTCCCTAGCTTGTCCAGTTGCTGCGTTGTGTCAGTCCGCGTGCCCCCGGGCACAAACTCCGGCGCCAGCTTGTAAGTAACCTCATTGGTAACGGCCGATAGATTCGTGCTGGTGAAAAAGAAACCGTTTGGACCGCCCTTTGCCGCTTTGTCCCGTGCACTGTCGAAGAACGAGCAGTTCGGGTCCGCGTTGAACGCGGCCGGGTCCTGAGCCATCATTCCAGCCGCTGCGCCAACCGCCATCGCCAAGATCAAAAATCGTTTTTGCATTTGCCAGCTCATTTCGTCCCCCATCTCATTTCTCCGGGCACAGGAAATGAAACCCTCCCCACGCCGCGAAGTTTTCATTAAAAAGATTTAAGTGGTTTTTTTCGCGCCGCTGGTTAGAATAGGAACCATGATGCACTATCGGCAAGCAGTTCTACTTGCATTACTAACGTCTAACGGGTTATTGGCACAAGGTTTGGATAGTAAGGTGTTAAGCGGAAAATACTACGCCAGACACCTTATGTTGACTACGGATAACAACGGAGCCATCACAGATGCCCGCACTTTTTACGGATCTCTCACCTTCGACGGTAAAGGTGGTTATACCTATGCCGGATCGCAACTGGTCGGCTCGGTGGCCCCGGCGGCGTCGAGCGGATCGGGTACATATACGGTAAAGTCCAACGGGTTCGTCGCCATCTCGAATCCCCAAAAGGCAAACGCTACCATTAACGCTGGTGTTGCCGTTGGTGCGCTCATCGGTTCCAGCACGGAAACAGGCGGTGGTGTGTACGACCTGTTCGTCGCCGTTCTGGCCCCAACCGCGCCATATCCAATTACTTCGTTCACGGGAACTTATTGGGCCTCGACTCTCGAATTCCCAGGCGCCACGACAACCAATATGCGCAACACCACCTTCCAACTAAATGCCGCAGGTACAGGCGGCTTTGGGAATGTGGCAATCCAGGGCAGGGCAATGAACTTGGGAGACGCGCCCATCACGCAAACCGTCGTCTCAGCGACCTACGCCGTTGCAGCCGATGGCACCGGCTCGGTCGCTTTTCCGCTGTCCACCTCCGGCCCGGCGACATCGCAGTTAGTGAGCGGCACCAAGACTATCTACGTGGCAGCCGATAGTAGCCTCTTCATCGGAGGCTCAACCTCCGCTGGCGGCCATGACATGCTCATCGCAAATAAGATCCTGGCAGCGGCGGCCACCAATTCCACTTGGAGCAATCTCTATTTCGGCGCTGGCCTGAAGTTTGATTCCCTGCGCCCGGCTACCTATGCGGGAACCGCCAATTCCGCAGGACAAGGCAAGTTGGTCTGGAGCCGCAGGGCGCGCCAGTTGGAAGGTGTGATCGATGTAACAGCGGCCAATAATTACCAATTGAGCACCGACGGGTCGGGGACTTTGGAAACCAGCCGCGTCGCCCTTGGCATCAATGCCGCCAACTTTCTGGGCAACGGCGTGACTCTCACCGGCTCTGGAAACTACGAACTGTTTGTTGGAATCAAAGCCACTCCCATCACCGGCACGGGAGTGTTTGTGAACCCGCAAGGTATAGTCAACGCCGCGGGCTTCTCGCCCTTCGGCAATCCGATCTCTCCCGGCGAATTCATCACCATTTTTGGCAGCGGTCTTGCCAATACAACCGCCTCCACCACAACGCTGCCATTTCCCACCTCGCTTGGCGGCGTGCAGGTGCTGATCAACAACGTAGCTGCCCCCGTCTATGTGGTAAGTCCCAATCAGCTGAACGTGCTTGTACCCTATTCGACAACCGGGGCGACCGCATCCATCGTAGTAAACAATAACGGTACAAAGTCCTCGTCGATCGATGTACCGCTCGGCAAGACATCTCCCGGAATCTTCACCATTCCCTCCGGAGGCACGGGGCCAGGCGCGATACTGCACGCCGACTACACCCTGGTCAACGCGGCGAAGCCGGCGAAACGCGGCGAGACGATTCTGCTGTATATGACCGGCCTCGGTGCGGTCAATCCTACCGTTGCCGATGGCGTAGCCGCGCCCGCAAGCCCGCTGCGCCTGGTAACTTCCAATTTGACCGTCTATATCGGCGGTCAACAGGCCTCCCTGCTATTCAAAGGACTCGCCCCCTTCTTCGCCGGTCTTTACCAATTGAACGTCACAATTCCAACGCTCGCCCCGATTGGCTCCTCCATTCCGCTGGCGATTGACACAGGCGATGCGTTTCACGATCAAGTGGATATCGCCATTGCTCCGTAACCAAGGGCCTGAATAGGACTGTCGCATATTTAGTACGCCTTTTCTTAAGGTCCAATTCGCCGTAGAATGAGAAGACACTCTAACCCATGTCAACACATCGGCGATATTTAGAAGTCCAGTTCCACACTTACTTCCCGGGAGGGGAACCGGAAGGCTATGTCGAAGCGCCCGGACGAGTAAATCTGATCGGTGAACATATTGACTATCATGGGCTGCCCGTGCTTCCCGTCGCCATCAACAAGAAAATCCGTATCGCATTTCGCACGCGCACAGATTCGCGCATCTGTGTGCGCAATGACTCAAATCGCTTTGAGCCTCGCGATTTTGACTGGACCACCGAGCTCACTTCGCTCGCACCCGGCGATTGGGGCAACTACCTTCTAGCGGCCGCGAACGCAATTGGCGCCCGCTGCGGAGTTCTGCAGGGCATTGACGCGTTGGTGATGGGCGACATTCCCGTTGCAGGCGGGCTCTCGTCCTCATCGGCATTGATAACTGCGTTTACCCTCGCACTGCTGCGAGCCAACCGCATTCATGCTTCGTTCGAAGTACTGATGGAGATCCTGCCGGAAGGCGAGCAGTTCGTTGGCACCCGCGGCGGAGGTATGGACCACGCCGCCGCGCTTGCAGGACGCCGGGGATGCGCCCTGGAAATAAGTTGGAATCCGCTGCAAATCCGCCACATTCAAATCCCTGAAGGCTGGTCTTTCCTCGCTGCGCCTTCGTTGAAGGCTGCCGAAAAATCCGCCGCTTTGCGTGAGAAGTATAATAGCCGCCGCACCGCGGGTGAACGCGCTCTCGCCAAGGTGGGCTTTCCCTCCTACGCCGAGCTCTTTGCGAAGCATACCGCGAAGGAAATCGTCAGAATGACAATTCCCGACGGCGCTGAGCGCCGCAGCTTCACTCACGTAGTTGGCGAGGCTAACCGTGTTCGAACGGCGGTGGATGCGATGGAAAAGAACAATCTCCATGCCTTTGCCAATGCCATGAATGAAAGCCACGCCTCCCTGCGCGATAACCTCCAGGTCAGCTGTCCTGAGATGGATCACCTGGTGGAATGCGCACGCCGCGCCGGTGCCCCGGGTGCCCGTCTCACCGGGGCCGGCTTTGGTGGCCATGCCGTGATCCTGGCCAATTCCGAAGACATGCCCTATATCCGTCAGCGCTTGATCGGATCCTTCTATCCAGGCAAGAAAAACTTCGATCCCGACCTCCATCTGCTGGATGTGAAAGCAGACAACGGCGCACTCGAAGATTGAGCTAAACCATGACTGCCCGGGCCGCACTATCGTGTCTGGGAGTCCTGGTTGCTGCTGTTGTGTCCATGCATGCCTGGCAGCGTCCGTTTCGTGTCTACCCCAGCATGGAGCCCTACGACGACGTCGAACTACCGGCCGATTTTCAGGTAAAGTCCGAGTGGATCTTCGCCCGTCTGATGTATCCGCAACATCCCAACGCCATGTTCACCCGCTACGCAATGCGCCGTGGCGGTAAGCTCGATTGGCGCGAAGGTGGCACCAGTTGGACGCAGGATTATCCCCGCGCCGACCGCCACTTTGTACAGGCCCTGCGCAGGCTCACCCGCTTAAATGCGCGCTCCGTGGAACAGCCTGTCAATCTGGACGATGGCGACGATGTTTTCGACTACCCTTGGCTCTGCGCCGGCGAAATGGGCGACTGGCAACTGACCCCGCAACAAGCCGCTAAACTCCGCGAATACCTGCTGCGAGGCGGGTTCCTGATGCTCGATGATTTCTGGGGCAGCGAAGAGTATGCGCGTTTCGATGAAAGCATGAAGCTGGTCTTCCCAGACCGCGAAGTGGTGGAGATAGAAAACCCCGACGCGATCTTCCATACCGTGTACGATCTGGACCAGCGCTATCAGATCGCCGGCCAATGGTCTCTGCGCAGCGGCCGCACCTACCGCGCCGACGGCGAAAAGGATCACTGGCTCGGCATCTACGACGACCACGGCCGCGTGATGGTTGCCATCTCGTTCAACTCCGACATCGGCGACTCCTGGGAATGGGCCGACGATCCCCGCTATCCCGAAAAATATTCCGCTCTGGGCTTCCGCATCGGCGTAAATTACGTGGTTTACGCTATGACCCACTAGGCCTTCAGCGCCTCCTACCCTTGAAAACATTACCCGTCCGTGGGTAGGACAGGCGATTCGCCTGTCCAATTACTAATTAACAAAAGGAGATCCCCCGGCTCTGCCGGGGAGGCATCAGCAGTTTGACATTTTCGGGAGTCCATCGGGAAACTCCGATACGTGAGCGACCACTCACACGAAAAGGAGAATTCCCGATGGACGAATATCAGAGTT
>CAIRSA010000043.1 GCA_903881085.1 uncultured Acidobacteriia bacterium | reverse complement strand
CGGCCCACCGGGTGGGTCACGATGTGGCCGGTTGAGGCCGGAATTAATGTGAGAAAAACCGCCCGCTACGCGCGGGAAGATTGTGAACCATTACAGTATCGTTCAGAGCGGCCCAAACATCGAGGTAACCTGCCCCAATGGTGAATAAATCGTACTGGCTGGTGTAACTATTCCCGGTCACCGGATCGACAGCCGTGCTCATAGAGGGAAAAATCTTTGAGGATGTTCGCATCAAACGCGCTTTCACCTGGTCGGGAGTAAGGGTTGGATCCTTCTGTAATAAAAGTGCAGCCGCGCCGCTGACAACCGGGGCGGCCATGCTGGTGCCGCTCTGGCGGAAGTAGGCCAGAGACCCCGACTGGGTTGAGCTGGTGGTGTAATAGGACCACGGAACGATATTGGCCGGGAAGCCCTTGACCAGATAACTGTTGCCGCTAAGAATCGACGCGATTCGGTTGCCCGGCGCCACGATGTCGGGCTTGGCGATGTGGTCGATCAATGTGGGACCTTTGGAGGAGTAACTGGCCACCGTGTCGTCGCTCTTGCCGGGCGTCCCGTTCGTTTTCATGGCCCCGACGGTAATTACATACGGATCATTGGCGGGCGAGTTGATTGTTCCGTACCCCTGCGTCCCCTGGGAATTGTCGCGGCCATTGTTTCCTGCCGCCACCACGACCACGATGCCGGCATTCCAGGCACGTTCGACAGCCTGACAGAGGGGATCGGTCTTGTAGGACTCCATGACTGGACGGCCAACGGAAAGATTGAGGACGCGGATGTTGTAGGTACTCTTCAGTTGGATGGCGCGGGCGATGGCTGCGATTACGGCGGAATCCGTGCCGACGCCGGAATTATTCAACACACGAAGGTTGATCAGCTTGGCTTTCTCGGCGATACCGCGGAACGTGACCTTCGCCTTGCTGCCGCTGGACCACCAGCCGTTGCCCGCAAGAATTCCAGACACATCGGTGCCGTGCCCGTAGATATCCGCCGTGTCGGTGTCGCCCACAACGAAGTTTTCCTGGTAAACAATACGGTTGTCGAAGATGTTGGAGCCGCTCAGGTCGTAGTGGTAGGAAATGCCGCTATCGACTACCGCAATGGCGATGCCTTGGCCATTCCAACCGCCCTGCCGCGCGATATCGGCCCCGACCGCGGGGCCGGCCAGGTCCATAGTCGGATGGATGGCACGGTCCGGGAAGATGTGGAGCACGTCCGGATCATTGGCCAGCGCACTGAGTTCTTTGAGCGGCACGGAATAAAGGCCGCTGTTGATTAAGGAAAGATCCTGTTTGTGGGTGCCTCCCTTGCTGGTGACTTTCCGATGGTGAGCGGCGGTGGGCGTTTGCAAGTATTGGATGATCACATCTACCGACGAATCGGGCTTGCGGTTCTCAAGGTCGCGTGCGACCTTGGGGTGCGCTCCGAAGGCTGCAGCGGATGCGGTGATGAGAACGAAGATACTGCTGAGAACGCTGAACATGTACTGTCTCCTATGACTTGCGATCATCTTCTCTAAAGCACTTCGGCCGCCACTTCCGTGCTCCCCGCAACGCTATGTATCTAAAAGGGATGGGGTTACGAACACAATCCAGGTACTAGACAACTTGTTCCGCACAGATTTCAGGCCGAATCATAGGACTCTCGTACTGCCAGGCAGTACCGTTGGATGGTGCGAACCGAGTTCGAATGACCAGTAGCCGCTCAAATCCTTCCCAACGATATGCCGGAAGTAATATTGAGGTAAGTTATTTTACCTAGATTTCGGAGTTTGTGATCTGGAAGTTGCCAAGGGCACCTTGTCCACCGGCGCTGCGCACAAAATGTCCCAATATGCCCACAACCTGCCGATGCGGCCTGAGTTGAAGTGTGCTTTGGCGGCGTCAACAAAGCCAGCATCACCCAATTGACGCAAACTTGTTTGGTCCGGAGATACGATCTGTTTGAATCTGCAATGAATCTCGCCGTTTCATCGGCATCAGCGATAATGAATCGGAACGATGTCGACACTCCTGGACCCATTCCAAATTCTCTTGGTGACGGTCGCCGGCTGGGTGAATCAATACCAACTTCAGGTGATCCGAGAAAGAGCAGTGGAACGCAACTGGAAAAGGTATCTCCAGAATTTGGCATGGGTTGTACGCAACGTGCTCGTCACCCGGCGGGTGACGAGCACGTTGCGGGCAGTGTCGCGTGGGGCAAACCAGGACAGCCAGCCATTTTCCGGCAAAAATCGCCGGAAAACCGAGGCAGTCCCTGGTTTGCATAGTCCTGCATTTCCGCAGGATTTACGGGCAACAGCTATTTCCAGGGTGATTGATTACCTTCGTGAGGAGAACCGGGTACTTCGCGAACAACTCGGCCACAAGCGGCTTCGACTCAGCACTTGATCCTTCAGCCCGGAATCGAGGCACGGGCTCGGGATTCACCCTTTCAGGTTTCGTCATGCATCACCGCTACCGGAACGTAGTCTTGCCCATTGAATGCCTCTGGTTTGCCTGTCTGAACTTACGGCACTTCCCTCGTCCGCGTGCATTCCTTTTCACTGTCTGGGTGATCCAGTTGCCACATTCTCCAGCGGATCACTGCCGCTGATTGTTCGAGACGACGGTTCCGCTAGTAGCACCGTTGTTTGCCGTCAGCGATACATTCACCGTAAACTTCGACGTGCTATCGCACCCGTTAAAATTGATGGCGACACTTCCGGCAGCACTTTGCGATGGCGTAATACTGCCAAGCGCTAGAGGGAGTGTGCTGGTTACAGCCGGCGTGCAGGCTTTGCCGCCCGTTTGCGCGAAGGTCAAGCCCTTGATCTGGGCGGCGTTAGCGGCGCCCAGGCCGGTATTGAAGACGCTTACCTGCCACGTGCGTGCCGTGGCCGTACCGGTCTTAGTGCCAATGGACGCGGTAAGGCTTGTGTTAGCGGGCTGAATCGCGTACACGTGCCTCGCTACTCCGGTAAAGCTGTCGGTAAAGTAGCCGGCGGCGGCGGTAATGGTGCGGCCCTCATTGACAACGTTCACGACCTGTCCCGCCGTGAGGCCCTGGACCATGAAGTTCCCCTGCACAGTGGATGTGCTGCTATTGGCGGCCAAAATGTACGACGTGCCAGTCTTCGAATCAAAGCGTGACATCGAGGCAACTCCCGAAGGTGCAGTCACATAACTATCCATGACACCACCGAAGATTGCATTCTGCAAGCCCTTCAACTCATTGAACACCTGGGTCGCGCCTGCCACCAGTAGCGGGTCGGCCTTAAACGAGTCCCAGTTGAAGTAATGGATTCCGGTTGCTCCAGCGATGATCGCCCAATATGCTTTCGGCACAATCAGATTCGCCGAAATGCTATCCTGCGCCAGCCAGATGGGGCGAGGTTGAATCGAATTGAACATGTTGACGGCGTGATTAATTGCGCTGAAGTCCGCACCATATGGTTCGGCCATCCATATGTCGGCTGACCCATTATATGGAGCCACATCGCTCGTGACACTCCAGGCTGCACGCTGAAAATCGGCCGTCACAGGCAAACTGGTTGAGGCGCGTGCGGTAGTAGCTTCGGTGAGAAACGTCGAAGGCGGAACGGAATACCAGGCGACATTGGCCTGATCTGGTTCATCTGCCAAACCCCACGCGATGTTCGCCAGATGCGCGTTATTCTGGACGGCGGAGGCGAGCGGTGGTGTTAGGCCCAGCCGGGCTGTTGTCGAAGAGTCAGGAATGAAGTTCAGCCCCAGTTGATATGCTCGATCGAGGTAAGAAGGCTGGCCCGTATTGTAGCAGTTACCCGAATTGTAATTGCCTAAGCCGTTGATCGTATTGGCTCCGGTAGCTGCTACCTGGGCGAGGTCGGCGTATGGGACGTCATAAAAGCCGAGCGACAAAAAAGGAGCCCCATCAACCTTTACCTGTTGGCCGGAAATCTTTACACTGCGTGTGCCTGGGTACAGATTGCTTGGCGCCGGCGATGATCCATCCGCGTAGGTTAGCACCACGTCGTCTACCAACAGCGAAGAAGTCCAATAGCTATAGAAGGCAAACCAGAAGTTCGTTGCGGTGCTTGCTGTCTGAAATGTAGCCTGTTGCTTGACCCAATTGCCATTGCACGTCATCCATTGACCAAAATCGCCAGAAGCTGTTCCCGGAACATAAATAGCCGCGTATTGATTCGCTGGGCATTTAGCGTAAAAGGTTAGCAGGTAATTCTGGTTTGGGGGTGTCGGCATATAGTTGCTACGAATGGCCGCCTTGAAGCAGTCTGCAGTGGTGCTTGGGCAGGCAATTTGCGCGGAATACGCGCCCGAGTGGGAATCGCTGGACAGCGCGAATCGGTAGTCTCCCACGTACTCCTGGCCCGTCGAGCTCCAAATCCAGTTTCCGTAACACATTAAGCCCTGCTCGAACCCGCCATTGTTCAAAATATTGTTTTGCGCATCCAATTGGGACTTGCAAAGCACAGCGCTGACTAGCAGAAGACATGTTTGGAACTTATGCATCGTTTCCCCTTTCACAGGTATATCGGCTATTCCTCCCACGATCTTTATGCCTGATGGCCGTCTGCGAGCGGCGCAATCCCGCCAGGCCTGCCAGCGCAATCCCCACCAGGGCAAAGGATGCAGGCTCCGGAACCACTGAGACACTGGCATTGGCCAGAAGCACTCCCTTTCCAAGATTCGAGGCCAAAGGGTCATTCGGGTCCAGATCCGTTATGGTATAACTCAGTACCAGCATGCCAATGTCGCTCTGTCCCGGTAGCGCGCCAAGACTGAATTGGAAGCTGCCGACGCCCGTATTGGCAACAGCGTCGAAGACCTGCGCTACAGTCGTTGGAACCGTTCCTCCGGTAGGCCCCACAATAATGTCGTTAAAGCCGGCAATGATGTCTGTAAACAAACCGGTGGATGGCAATGTGCAGGCGGGCAGGCCTATCGGGTTTACGCAAAATTGTGCGCTATTGAACTCTATATAATTCACATCGTTGGTGATGCTGAATCCCCATCCGACAACCTCTCCGGCCCTTCCTGACAGGTTCCCTAACACCGGCGTCAGCACAATACTTGGCGTTGCGCAAAGCGGTGGCATTGCGCTGCCCGCCAGCAAAATAGCGGTCAAAAACCATTTCATTCCTGACATTTTGATTCCTCCTGATTGTCCGATGCGATGCACGCACTCTTATGACCATATTCGGCCAATAGTGATGCTTCCCCTTTAGTTACAGAGATTCTCGCACCCATCTAAATGCAACCGGCAAATTCAACCGGAAAATCCCGCATAGTACTGTACTATTGCGTACTATACCATGAAGATGTTCTGCGGAGCGCTAGCGGAAGCGCGCTGGCCTTCATTGGCGCTCAAGCATTCCCACAGACTCACTTCTTGATCCGAATGGATATTTCCTCCAAAGGAATTGTAAAGATTTATCGGAAGTTTACAAGCCTAACTCTGCCTCGTAAACGAGGTTCGATACTCTCCAGCGAAGCTAATGTTCGCAAGTTGGCCTCCGCTTACCGTGATCCGCACTATGGCCGACGCCCCGCCTGTCTATGAATGCACTTCTGCGATAATGCAGTCCTTCATCATAAATAGAGCAGTCGACGGCAAATTCGGATGGGTGGCGAGACTGCGCAAACTGGGGACAGCCTACCTGTTTCCGGCGTCTTTTGCCGGAAACATGCGGGCTGTCCCCAGTGTGCCCGCAATGCGAGTCACCCGGCAGCTGACGAGCACGTTGTGTGCAACCGATGCTAAATGTTAGAGATAGCTTTTCCAGATGCGTTCAACTGCTCTTTCTTGGATCATTGAAAACCTGCTGACCTGTCTCAAAATCAAAACCATGTTTAGATAGGTTCGATTGATTCTTGTTTTCGTCCCATTCGTATCGCGTCTTGGATGTAACTACAGAATAGCACCTACCAAATGGTAGTAGGGCGGGCGAAGGCCGAATGCCATTCGGCCGCAGATTACCAATCCAATGTCGCTTACATTGCGTTGATGAGGCGAGCTTCCGATTTGGTCAGCGATTCATTGGGGCATTGCGGTGGAGGGCAATTGGGGTCAGACAGCCCATTTTCGGCAAATGCGGCCGAAAAAAGGTGTCAGACCCCAAATGCGACGCGTCG
>CAIRSA010000042.1 GCA_903881085.1 uncultured Acidobacteriia bacterium | reverse complement strand
TCCTCCACGGCTGCCTTGGTTCGCTGATTATAGGTGCCGATCAGCCGGATACAAGACAAAGGAAGTGATTGATGCACAAGGAATTCCGCCTGCCGAACCTCTTTACGGCTCATCCAGTGGGGATGTTGCAAGTCCGTGCGGACTTCGTGCTTCACCATCCACGAAACGGCGGAGCTGTAGTCTCCACGCTCAAGAGCGCCTGTGGAAAACCCGAGAAATTGGGTGGATCGATCAGAATGCGACATATTCGAGGCTGAGTTTGGCAATGGGAACGGAAGTCATGGCAGCAACGAACGATTTTAGTAAAATTAGGGGGGATACGACCAGCCTTAATCAATATAGGCGGCAACTTCCCAGAACTAATTGGCATTCACCCGCCTCTGGGTCGGGCAGGCGTGACGCATGCGTCAGGCCCAGTTGGCCGTTTTTGACAGGGTGCCGCCGGGATTGGTCTCGGGCTTCATGGTGCTTGCTCGGCTTCCGCCTCTTGAAGGATTTTCAACGTCTTGCCCGAAGCATCTTTCCATTCGATCCGGCCAGCCGGACGTTGTAGGCGGAGGAGTTGAAGGTCATGGCTTATGGGCAGTAGTGGCGACGCTTTTCATCTCAACAGAGCTTTTTCTTCACTATCCGTCCATGCAGGAAGATTCTTAAGCAGGTAACGCGGCCTCCCGGAGCCGACTCTGGTCCGCACCAACTGAATCTCGATTCTCTGGTGAAGATGCGAGTTGATCACATCGGGATGCTGGATTGTCGGTGCGATCTTGCCCGCGAGAACCTCACCGTCGTTAGCCCGGACAAACTCGAACGTGCGGCGCTTGGGCAGAGCTCCTTGAAACTCACCTGTTACGGGGATTTCTTCTTCGACTAGATACTCCACCGCCAGACGCGCTGCGGCCGTGCGCACTTGGCCGACATCACTGAACGCAAAACGACCTTCGTTCGTATCCACCGCGCAGACCGCTTCGCTACTTGCCAGTTTTTCCAGAAACGAGCGAATTGCTGCGACCGCACGGGGATCAATTTCGGAAGCGGCGTCGGCAAGTTCATCATCGCTGCCAGCGCTGCCTTCGAGCAATTGCCGGGTTTGTTCGATGGCCGTCGCCAGAACAGAGTTGTCCTCCAATGTCAGTTGCTCCGAGCCGTGTTCTTCCAATTCAAAGCCAAACGAACCCGTGGCGGTGCTCGTGATCAAAAGCTGATTCTGTGAGCGGTTCGGGATCGGCCCCATGGCCTGCAAGGGTGCCGAAAAAGATGCAGCCACTGCGGCCACCGCATCAGTGAATGCTTTGGTCGCCTCCATGCCGAACTCTGCAAAAATCCCGTAGCTGCCGACCACTGGCCTGCCGCGGAATGTTAATCGTGCCCGAGCTGGCAGCCGGGTGTCCTCTGGCGATTCTGCAAGTTCGCTGTTCACGATTTCCAGCCGGGCGCTCATGCTGCCAAGATCGATCACATCCTCTGGAGGTGTGTCGGCGATCATGCGTTGCAACATGGTTCGTTCCGCTAGCAGATAGTTGCGTTCTTGGCGATTCATGGGGTTCCTGTGGTTGGAGTTGAGGTCAACAAGCTTCGGGCTTGGGCATCGTCGGCTGGATCAAGATCAATTTCAAGGTAGCCCTTCCACCTCTGGGTATTGCGCTGATGCGACCACATTCCATACCAATAGCAACTGCGCTCGACCACTCGATCGATTCGGCGGTGTCAGAAGAATTGAATTCTCTCTGATCAGCCACTCATCAGCCTTCTCGACGGTGAGGTATTTGTAGAGAGTCATCGGTTCCTAGGCGTCTATCTGGGAAGCAAGTTTGAGGTGAGCCAATAGATGCAATTCTATACACGTGACTGCGCGTCATCCTCCTCAAGAGCTTCCTGAGCCAGGTAAATTTCATTCATCCGTTCCGATCTCCGCTCTCCGTACAGCATGGATTCTACGATCACCGGCGCCATGCGAAGCCCTCGCCCGATCATCTGTTGGTAATCCGTGACAGCCCCGCGGGACATCGGCTGATGTCTGCATCGGGAATCCAACTCGCTGATGTGAATCTCAGCAACACGCCCGACAAAAGACCGAAGAATATCCCAAAGTACAAAAAGCGTAGTATCGAGCTGACGCGCGTGCGCAACATCGAGACACAGGCGGGCATTCGGGAGACTCTTGAAAATCAATTTCAATTCGCCAGCCGTCCGCCCAATGGCTTTCCGGCGATCCATGTTCTCGATCAGCAATTGCTCGCCCAGACATGACCAAAGCCTTGGGGTGTAGATTACATCAGGATGAACGATAATGTTCCATCCCCGCCGTTGAACAGGCTTCAAGAGGTCAATGACCCGTGTTTCCTGTTCTCTGGCAAAAGAACTTGGCGCGTGAAATGAAACATAGTCGAATTGGTCCAGCGGAAGCTCGTCCAATCCCATCACCAGGGGCTCTAGTTCCTCAAACCGCAACGCCGAAAGCTCGACCGCACGGATATGATGCAGTACCATCCACGATACGGCGGAGGTGTAGTCTCCACGCTCAAGAGCGCCGGTGGAAAATCCGAGGGATTGCAGAAATCTATCAGAATGCGACATATTCGAGGCTGAGTTTAGCGATTGGATCGGGATCACTGTCCCGGTTGAAGAAAAGCAGTTGGAGGCCTTTTGAAAACTCCGAGCCCATTCTGCGAACTTCCTGAAAAACATCATCGGTGGCGGCTTGATCGTGACTTAGAGACTCAAGACGCTTCCGTCTCTCGTCATCACCGAGCAAAGCCAGCCAGGCATTATAGGTGCCGAACAGGCGGCGGCTGATGGTCTGCCGTTTCCCCGCATCGGAGACGAAAGCATCCACGAAAGCAGCCAAGAATTCCAGTGGAGGAGTTCCTGCAAAGGCGACCGCGGAAGCGATGAACGGGGCGGTACTTGCGGGCTCAGGCTCCTCCAGTTCGAATAAACTGAAAAGATCCGGTTGGGCGTCACGGCGACTGGCTGGAGGGTCCAAGTGACAGGCAAAACAGAATGCCAAACCCGCAGCGTAAAGCAGCTTCCGGCTGAACCGCAGCTTGGCGTTCCGTATTGCCCATTTGTGTCCGTCCTGTTCCAAATGCTTGGCGGCGTAATCGACACCGATGGTCCGCCAATAGCGGGTCAGGTCGTTGAGGAGGAAACGAGGCACCTTACGCGCCGCCGAGGGCGAGAAATGAACGTCTTCCTCGAAATAGCGCGCAAGGATGCAGCGTACCACCGAATCCCAGATCTCGCGCGAAGAATCCACG
>CAIRSA010000041.1 GCA_903881085.1 uncultured Acidobacteriia bacterium | reverse complement strand
CGCTGGAAAGCGTCACGGATTAAACCGGGCTTTTCGATCGAGCGCTCGGTCCGCCACTTAGCGAATTGTTCCGCTACAGCTTCCTCAATCCTATGGTCGAGCGACAGGTCTGGATAGCGGTCGTTGATACGGTGCTTGCTGAGCCATCCATCCTTTACAGCAGCATCGCTAAGTGCCGCCCATTCGTTGGGACGGATTAGGCCGGCGTCGCGGAGGTGGTGGATGATTTCATGCCGAACGGTACCGGCGATCTTGCCGGCGTCACGCTGTTCCAGCGACCATGCGATGAGGTGCGGGAACGCCTTGCTGTTGACGAAAGCCCCCCAGATCGGGCTTCCATGCTGGCGTAGCGCCGAGGCGCCAGCCATCGTGGCCTGCGGTGCCATACGGTCGCCAATTTCCTGCACGGCATCCGCAATCTTTTGTTCTGCCGCAGTGTATTTGTCGGTCGGCTTAATATGCGCTTCGGTCTTGCGGCCGATCGGAACGACCTTCTCTCCAGGCTTCGGCCCAAGGTCTCGGCCTTCGGCAGCATCCCAACCGCGGCGCTCTCTGATATCTTGGTTGTTCGGATCGAAGGTACCACGGTTGCCGGTGGCGGATTTGATCTGTTCCGGCCGCAACGCAATCCAACTATCAGACCGGGAAGATTGATCTGTGCGACGTCCTTCTGTCTCATTGGCATAAACGATGCCATCGTAACCTTTAGCGCGTAGGGCTTTACTGACAAACTCACGACCAATTTCGGTACCAAGTTTGACATCGTCGACTTGTTTCGCAGTAAGAATGCCGGTCTTTTCGAACAGATCTAGGATTTCCTTGGCACCCCAGTCATTCAGGTCAGGCATCCGGTAAGGCTTCTCTATCGACAAATACACCGGAATAATACGCGCATTCTCGTAAGTGATGTCCTCCGGACCAGCATCCCGTGTATGCTTCAACCGTTCGTGAGCGGCGTTTTTATCTCCAAAATGGAAGCCAAAATCTTCCGTCCTTTCAAAGACGTTGAAATCATATGCGTCAGTGGCGTGATAAACACGCAGCGGTTTACCGTTAGCATCCACAACCTTGCTGTCACCGAACCAGCGCTTGAACTCCGGCGTATCGGTCTGCTGCTGCGGACGCTGCGCCTTAACTTCCGCATCGCCAGACAGAAGGCCCCAATCATTGACGCGCTTCTTAACCTCATCCAACACCCTAAGTTTCAGGGCCTTGTATGCGTCCTTGTCGCCACTGCTCTTTAAGTCGGCCTTTTCCTTGCGGTAGGCTTCAATCTCGCGCGGCGTCATCACCTCCGGATAGAAGCGTGCCCAGCCGACATAGTCCGGCGACCGTACCGCCGCCTCAACATCGAATGTGATGCCGTTGCGCGTAACCGGTCCTTCGACCAGAACGCCCTTCGATTGCCCATTCGGGTAATCGTCAAGCATCCTAGCCTTGCGGAATTTAAGGCCGGTTGCTTCCGCAACACGCGGCCAATCGCGCTCCGGGTCTTTCGTCAGGAAGCGAACGTCCAGATCCGGCAACTCCTTGCCGTGCTGAACGTAGGTCTTGGATACTAGCGATCCGCCCAGCACGACCTTGATGTCGTCGCCAACGCGCTGTTGCCATTCCTTTGTCAGGTCATTCGCCGCTGCCAAAAGAGCCTCCGGCGAACCTTTATCAGCAGGCGTCTTCAACGACTTCGTCAGATCATCCAGTTTCGCAATCGCGTCCCGGTAATCATTTTCCTTCGGCCAGTTCTGCGCCAAGGTCTTTTCCAGGCTCTTAACCGAGTTCTTTTCGTTGTCGAGTTCGCGCTCGAGCTGCGCCGGCTTTTGCCGGACGCCGGACAGAATGTTCTCGTAACGGCGGATTAACCCGCTCGGATCGGTCTGCGGGTTAATGATGGTATCGTTGATCGCGGCGTAGCCCGTCTTTCCTTTGAGCGATGGCGTTGCCGACAGAACAGAGCCGTCGCCGTCCCACCGCCCGCGGATCTCCACGTTCATATCAAAGCCGGACATCTTGCCGATATTGATAACCTTCGGCGCGTAGAAGGTGCGGGGGTCGATCGCCAGCAACTGCTTCAGGATGGTCTCGCCGGCCGACTTCCGATCGGTGAATTGCGTCCCGCCTAGTTCGACCGCAAACTTGTCGCCGCTGACATCGGTCGCCATTTCGGCATCCGCCTTCGCGTCAGGAAGCACCTTTTCGTAGTGCTCGATCCTGGTCTTGGCGGTCCCTGCCTCCCACGTCGCCCGCGACTTCGTCGCCTCAAACGAACGCCTCTGCGCCGTCAAAGCCCTAACCTGCCGATCGAGCTCGGCATGCTCAATAATGCGGGGGTCTCCGGATGCCGCGGCCTTCATCTCAGCCGCTTCCGGCAACGGATTGTCGATATCCTCTGCGTGCCGCGAACCCTTGGCACCGGACAGCACTTGACCGATAAACTTCGATTTGGTGTCGAGCTTCTGCCACATAAAGGCGTCGAACGACCGCTTGGTCACATAGCGGTAGATTTGCACAGCATCGTTCTTGTTGCCCTGGCGCACGATACGGCCGTCGCGCTGTTCGACGTCCGACGGCTTCCACGGCGCATCCAAGTGGTGCATCGCGATCAAGCGGTCCTGCACGTTGGTGCCGACGCCCATCTTCTCGGACGAGCCAAGGATGACGCGAACCTGACCTTGCCGTACCTTCTGGAACAGCTTTGCCTTTTTGGCGTCGTCCGTCGCATCGTGGATTGCCGCGATCTCATTCGCCGGAATGCCGGATTCAACCAGCCGCTTTTTGATATCTGCATAGAGATCCATACGCGGCGCCGTGGCTTGCGCCGGATCGGCCCCCACATCCTCATCAATATTCGCAGCCTTACGCACCTTCGCGCCGCCCTTCGATTGCGGCACACCCATATCGAGGAACACCATCTGCACCTTGTTCGGCGCCGACGGGTCAGCATTGCCATCTTTGTAAATGCGGGAGATATTATCGACCGCCTTCGCAATCTTGCCCTGCGGGTTGAAATCGAAATCCGACGAGATCAGGCGGCCGTCGGTTGCCACCTTCCGGCCTTCGGTGACCACGCTAAGCATATTCGGCTCGCCCTTTACGGGGCGTTTGCCTTTGAGAGATTCCGCAAGCTCAACCAGCTTCTGGATATGAGCCTCTTCCTGCGAGGAAGGATCGGCCTGTACGATCTCAATGCCCGGGGCGCCGCTGCGCGTCTTCACTTCCGGCCGCGGCAGGTTCAGCATTTCCGCCGTCTTGGTATCCGCGATCTCGGAATACAGCGACACCAATTCCGGCACGTTCACAAACTTGGAGAACGACGACACCTCCTTAAAGGTGCGGCCGTCGGCCGACAATTCCATATTGTTGACGACGCGGCCAAAGGTCGACGCCCACGCATCGAAACTGTCGAGACCGCGCTCCTTCAACTTGTCGAGTTGCAGGTACCGCTGCATGGTCCACAATTCGGCCATCGTATTCGATACCGGCGTACCGGTCGCAAACGTGGCCGATCGTCCCGGCCTGTTCTGCTCCAGGTACCGTATCTTCAAGAACAGGTCTTCGGCGCGCTGACTGTCGCCCTGCGCCAATCCCTTGATACGTTGCAGCCTGGTAATGAAGGACAGGTTTTTGAACTTGTGGGCTTCGTCGACATACAGATAGTCGATGCCGGATTCCTCGAAACTGGTTCCGTTGTCCTTACGCTCTTCGGCCATCAGGTTTGCAAGCCGCCCCTCGAGGCGCTTTTTCGACTTCTCCAAGCTTTTCACGGTTGGAGAGTTCTTGCCTTCCGTGGCGGCCTCCGCCGACATGACGCGCGAGAGCTCGTCCAGTTGGTCCTGGATGAACTTCTTGCGAAACTCTTGGCCCATGTTGATACGGCCGAAAGCATCATGCGTGATGATGACGCCGTCCCAATCGTTTGACGCCACCTTCGCCAAAAATGATTTCCGATTTTCGCGTGTCGTCTCATCCTTCTGCGCCACCAGTATCTTGGCGTCCGGGTATGCCTGGATAAATTCGCGGGAAAACTGCTCAAGCATATGGTTCGGAATAACGTAGGCAGGCTTGCTGATTAGGCCCAGCCGCTTCTGCTCCATGCCGCCGGCGATCATCGTGACGGTTTTTCCGGAACCGACAACGTGCGCCAGCAGCGTGTTGCCGCTCTGGATCATCCGCCAGATTGAATCCTTGCGGTGCTGCCGCGTCGAGAAATCAGGATTGAGGCCAGGCAGAGTGAGGTGGGTACCGTCAAACTTCCGCTGCACAAGGTTGTTATAGGTGCGGTTGTAGATGCCCTCGAGAAGTTGCGACCGTTCCGGATCAGAAAACACCCAGCCGTCAAGGCCGTGCTCGGCATCGCCAGTGAAGGCTTCCTTCAATGCCTCTGTCTTGATCCTGGCTTCCGTCGTCGCCTTATCGTTGACGTGCTTGTTGCCGTCATGGTCCTCGTCCCACACCGTCAACTGCTTATTGTTCAAAGCAGCATCGACAACCTTTTCGACGGCAACGCGGTCGGTGCCGTACTTGGAGCGGGCATCGCGGGAATATAGGGTGGCCTTAACTTTCCATTCCCCGGTGACCGGGACTTGGGTAACGCTAACGCCAGATCCGCCGATCTCCTTTAAGAAGGACTCGTAGACGTCAGCCGGGATCCAAGGCGCACCGAACTGCGCGGTAATGTCGTTTCCGGTCAGCGGCTCCGGCTGCACCTTTTCCAACGCTGAAACATTCCGCAGATAGCTCGGATCTTCCTGCGCTATGGCCTTGGCGTCTTCAAGCTTCTTGACGACATTGCCGGACAGGTAATTGTCGGACGTCTCCCACTTCCGGCCATCCGGGTTTTGATAGACCATATCGCCCAAGGAACGGACGACTTCCTCTTGGGTATTGAGATTGAGCGATCGCGCGATGTGGTCGAGATCAATACCGCCGGTCTGGTCGAGTGAGGTCGCCACAGCATCCGACGGGCCATTTATCTCTCGTTCCTTCGGCGCATTGATGACGTCTTTCGTTTGGATATCGGCGCGCTTCGCCTTCCCGGTATCCGAATCATAGTTCTCGATCGCAGCAACCTTCCAAGCATCCGGGTCCGCCATGAACTTGGCGATGTTCGGATATTTGGTAATGATAACCGGCTCGCCGGCCTTGTTGAGGCGCGACGTAACCGTTCGCTCTTCTTTGTTGATCGGACCATGCTTGGCGACGAAATCGTCATATGCCTGCTGCAACTTGGCGCGGGCATGCGCAGACTGCGCGGGAGCATTCTCGCCGCCGGCGAGTTGGGTCGTCAGCAGGTCATTGATGACATCGCGCATACCGACCAAACGGCTGACGCGGTCGGTATCATCGGCGCTGAGCGGATGCTCAAAGCCGGCGCCTTCGCGGCGCTGATACAACTTGCCGCCTTCACCAATAAAGAACGCGCCGTCCTTAATGCCAGTCGCAATATCGTTGCCATGGACGACCGGCGCCGAAACCGTGGCAGGCGCCATCCGCTGCACAAACGCACCCTTCGGCATGTTCTGTGCCGCAGCCAGGATTTTGTCCTGTAGCGGGCCGCCGTCACCGATCAGCACCGGCTCGTTATCCCGGTACATGGTGCCCTGCAGCCGCATTTCGCCCAGCATCATTTCAGGATGATCGGCAAAGTATTCGTTGATCTTGGCAGGACCGTCCGGGGTCTGAATCTCTTTCAGGTCAATCCACGGCTTTGCCGGGAACGGCGCCTCGCCCGGAATCTTCTTCCGCAGGAACATAATGTCGGTGGTGACCGCCGTTCCAGCGTTGCCGGCAAAAGCCCCCTTGTTGCCGCCAGGCAAGCGGATGGCGCCGACCAGATCGGCCGAATTGGAAAGCATTCGGCGGGTGGCGGGGTCGACGCGGTCCATGCTGTAGCGCGACGTAACAAAGGCAACGACGCCACCGGGCCTAACCTTATCGAGCGACTTCACAAAAAAGAAATCGTGAATCGGAAAGGCGCCATAAGGCTTTTCGGAAATATTATAATTGCCGAACGGCACGTTGGAGATGGCGAGGTCGTAATGGTTCGACGGCCGCTTCAAATCCTCGAAGCCGTGCACGTTGACTTCCGCGTTGCCATACAAGGCCTTCGCGATGCGCCCCGTAAGCGGATCCAGCTCAACAGCGGTCCATGCCGTCTTCGGCGCCAAGCTATCCGGGATTAGCCCGAGGAAATGGCCAATGCCGGCGGCCGGTTCCAGCGCCATGCCGCCCTTGTAGCCGAGATGGTTGATGGCATCCCACATGCCGCGGACGACGTCAGGCGACGTGTAATGCGCGTTGAGCGTCGAGCCTTTCGCGGCATTAAACTCTTCATCGGAAACCAGCGATCGGAAAGCATCGCGCTCCTGTTTCCACTCCTTGCGGTTCGGCGCGAACATATCCTGCGCGAAAGCGCCCCAGCCAACATATTTGACCAGTGCCGCCTTTTCGCCGGACGTAGCATCGCGGCCTTCGTCCTCAATGAGTTTGAGGATCCGGATAGCATTGATGTTGTCGTTGATCTTTTGCTTCGGTCCGCCGACGCCGATTTGGTCGGCATCGGTGATACGATAGTTAGAACGGGACCGCTGCGCGATCTTAACCGCAGCCTCGTTCAGTCCTCTAACGGCTGGTGTATCAGTTCGTGGCGCACTATCTCGTCCGCTTCGTGCCGGCGGCTTTGTAACGACATCGCTCGGTCCTGGTACGGCAGCTTCGACACTTCCGGGCTGTTTTTGTATTGCATCATTAGCGTCAAAAACTGATCGCTCGCCTGCTCCCCCACCGAAGAGAGATAGCTGTTCAGGTCGCCCGACCGGCGTAGCTCTGCGAGCACGTCCGGCCTGTGCTCCTTGAGAAACCGCAGGTGCTCCTGCGCGTATTCCTTGGCTTTCGGTTCCTGAGCGTGCTGCATTGGGTGCCTCTGTTCCCGCAATTTGGGGTTCCTTGGAACCATTGTCAATGGCCGGTTCACCGGCCGCCTGTCGAGCCTGATCGACAAGGTCGAACTGCTGGCCACCAAACAGCCCCTCATCGATCGACTGCTGTGCCGCTTTGGGACGCAATGGCTCCGCGGCGCGGCGCTTGGCCAACTCTGCAGACGATATCCGTTCCGTGCCAGGGAAAATGAATTGTTCGCCAGTCTTGCCGCCGGCTAACCTTACAGGCTCCCCAGCTAGCCTTCGCTGGTCGTCGATGCTGAGTCGCTGAGCACGGATTGCCGATTCTTGATCGCCTGCATCGCCTGCTTCTGGAGATCGCGCGCGCGCCTCGCCAAGCCAAGATCCCCGTACTTCCCCGCGACCCGCTTCATCGAACGGGCCATTACGAGCGCCATTGCGGTCGGATATTCCTTGTTCTGTTCCATCGCCCTCACCGCGCCTTTCTAAGGTAAGCCTTAATATATCCTCTGGGCGGACAGGTACCAGCCCCAAGCCGAGCCCTTCATCGGCGCTCACCTTAGCCGCTTCCTGTGCGTAGAATTTTACCTCATCGGAGATACGTTTTGACGACGCTGCGCGTTGTCCCCTGGGG
>CAIRSA010000040.1 GCA_903881085.1 uncultured Acidobacteriia bacterium | reverse complement strand
GCGGATGGGCGCCAATCGTTGTTTGTTTGGAAGTCGACGCCTTCTCCCTTGAAATTCCAGGGGCTTACGAGCGAACGTAACGTCAACGTAACATCGTTACGCTCGTTCCAATTGTTTAAGTATTTCTGTTTACGATTTGAGACGTAAGAATCTAATTAAGTAGTGGACAGGCGGATCCTCCTTCGCTAAAGCTACGGCGGACAGGTCGGCTGTCCTACCCATGGACGGGGTCGTGGGTAGTGTGCGGGTGGTTGATTAAGGGCGGGCGATGGGGGAGACCCAGCTGGTGCGGCGGTAGAGTTGAGCGGCGCCAGTTTCGAGCACGAACGTCGATTTTGCGGGCGGGGTGACGAAGCCGGTTTGGATGTTCCATTCTTCCAGGCCACTGGTGGGGAGCGTGTATTGGCGGTCCTTCAGCGTGGCGTTGTAGTAGAACAGGAACTCGGAGTTGGCGATGCGCCAGCGCGCGGGGGCGTCGTCGGGCGGGGGCGTGCCGATTTCGATTTTCAGGCCGTTGAATCGCTTTCGCAGGGCGGGGTCTTCGGCGGGCAGGAAGAGTGTGTCGTAGTCCGCGCCCGATGGAGTTGTGAGGCGGCCGTTGGCCATGCGGGATTTGGCGAGGATCTCTTCGTTGATGTAGTCGTAGTCGCGCGTGGGGATCTCCGGGAAATTTTCTGCCGGGCCGAGGATTGCGTAGCGCATGACGGGGCGGGCGGCTTGGGCGATGGCTTGCAGGCGGGTGATGTATTCGTTCATGCGCGGCACTTCGCGCCAGATTCTGAAGTGCGGGTTGAAATGATCGGAGAGGGCAATGGGCGGGGCGAAGGGGTGCCAGCCGGGCTCGGGGCCGTCCATTAATTCGTAGGGGAAGCCGTGATAGACGATGTGATTGACGCCTGCGGCGATCAGCTTATTGACGTCGCGCAGCAGCGTGGTGGGCGTGGTGCCATAGGCCTGATTGCGGTGGACGAAGGCTTCGGCGGAGACGAGCTGGCGCTTGTAGAGATGGGCCGCTGATGACGCCACTTTGAGGAACTCCATGCGGCCATCGGCGTAGAGTTGATCTGTTTCGGGGATGTCGGCGGAGCCGTAGGCGCGGAGCAGGTCTACAGGTGCGCCGTGGGCTTGCACGCGCGATAGCAGATGATGCTTGCGGGCCCATTCGGACATTGGCGTGAAGAAGTGCTCGATCCATAGATCGCTGACGGTTTGCAGGTAGTCGGGGTTGGGGAACTGGAAGACGATCTCTTTGTGGCGGCGCTTGCGGAACTCTTCGGGAAACTTGTCGGACCAGGGGAGCGTGGCTTCGACTTGTTGCGAGTCGCAGAAGATGGCGCGCAGCGTTGTGCCGTAGAATTCCGGTGGCGCGTGGCCCATAATGCGGGCGATGTGGGCTTCGATGGCCGCGCGGTTCATGTGATCGAGCACCAGTTGCGGCGGGACTCCGGCGGCTCCGATGACGCGCGCGTCGGAGGGCTGCTGGGCGAAGGTCCAGAGCAGCCAGTCGCCTGGGGGGACGTTCCATTCGAGGGTGCCATCGGGCTGGAGTTGTCTGGTGATGTTGACGGCGGTTTTGTCTTGTGATGCCACTACGGCTACGATGCGCGTGCGGGCCTGGATGCGGGCGATCCACTCTTTGGGGAGCAGGGGAGAGACGCCGGTTAGCGCGGCTAGCTTTGAAGCGGCACTGATTTCTTGCGGCGGGAGCGAGAGCTTCTCGCGGAATTGCGTGGGGCCGTTGACGGTGCGGTGCGAGGAGCGGAGATCGAGGGCAGTGAGTTCGGGGGTGATGGCTTCGCCGCCGCCCATGGGAGAGCCGGAGCCGAGGGCGAGATCGACGCGCATGCCGCGTGCTTTTGCCTCTTCGAGAACGGCGCGGACCTTCGTGTAGAAGCTCTTCGTTGCATAGTCATTGACGCGGGTTTGTACGTCGTTGGGCACATCCTGCTTGAGGCCGATGCGCAGCGGATAGATTTCGACGCCGCCGAAGCCGGCCTCGTCCATGGCCGCGAGTTCGCGTTTCAGTTCATCGATGGTGACATCGCCGCCGGGCCACCACCAACGGATCCAGGGGCGTGCGGATTTCGGTGGGTTGGCGAAGTCGCGCAGGGTTTGATCGAGTGTTTGCGCGCCGAGCGACGCGGCGAGGAGCAGACCGGCCATTGCGCGTCGCATGATGACTTAGACGTGCGGGTTGGTGAGCGCGTTGCGTGCTTCGATGACCAGGCGGCGGGCGGTTTCAGGATCTTCGTGCAATGCCGTCAGATGGCCCATTTTACGGCCTTTTCGCGCGGAAAGTTTGCCGTACAGGTGCAGCTTGACCTCGGGGGCGGCGAGGGCGGCCTGCCAGTTGGGTTCGCCGTGTTCCCAAAGGTCGCCGAGCAGGTTGGCCATGGCGGCGGGGCGTAGCAGATCGGTTGCGCCGAGAGGGAAGCCGCAGACGGCGCGCAGTTGTTGTTCGAACTGGCTGGTGAGACAAGCGTCGAAACTGAAGTGGCCGGAGTTGTGCGGGCGCGGGGCGAGTTCGTTGATCATGAGCTTGCCGGATTTCGTTAAGAAGAATTCCACGCAGAGCACGCCGATGACGTTCAGTTTTTCGAAGACGGTGCGGGCGATATCGACGGCTTCTTTGGCGATGGCGGGGGTGACGCGGGCCGGGGCAAGCGTGACGTCAAGGATGTGGTTTCTGTGGGCGTTTTCGACTACGCCGTAGTGACGGAAGTCGCCATCCATGCCGCGCGCGGCGACGACGGAAACTTCGATTGCGAAATCGACGAAGGCTTCGAGCACGGCTTCGTGCGTGGCGAGTTTGGTCCAGGCTGCTGCGGCTTCATCGGGTGATTGAATGCGGATCTGGCCCTTGCCGTCGTAGCCGAAGCCAGCGGTCTTTAATATGGCCGGCGTACCTAGTTTGACGAGCGCGGCTTCGAGCTCCGCGAGCGAGCGCACGGCTTCAAATGGCGTGTGCGGCAGCCCGGAGTTCTTCAGGAATGTCTTTTCGCGCAGGCGATGCTGCGTGGTGTGGAGCACGTCGCCTGCGGGGCGGACGCGGGCGCATTCGGCGCAGGCGGCGGCTGTGTCGGCCGGAACATTTTCGAACTCGAATGTTACGGCGCTGACGTTGCGGGCGAAGGCGCGGACTTTGTCGAGGTCTTCATAGGGCGCGTTGATTTCAACGTCGGAGACCTGGCCGGTAGGCGTGTCCGATTCCGGCGAATAGGTGTGGACGCGGTAGCCCATGCGGCGGGCGGCGATAGCGAACATGCGGCCGAGTTGGCCGCTGCCTAAGACGCCGATCGCCGCGCCGGGATAGATGCGTCCATCGGAGCGGAGCCAGGGGTTCACGGAAGTTTGTCCTCGCGGACTTTGGCGGTCTGTTGGTCGCGGAATTCGCGGAGTTTGGCGCGCAGTTCAGGGCGGGTGTTGGAGAGTATGGCGATGGCCAGCAACGCTGCGTTGATGGCTCCGGCTTTGCCTATGGCGAGTGTGCCGACAGGGATGCCGCCGGGCATTTGGGCGATGCTGAGCAGCGAGTCCATGCCTTTGAGGGCGTGGCTTTCGACGGGTACGCCGAGCACGGGGACCAAAGTTTGCGCGGCTACCATGCCGGGGAGGTGGGCTGCGCCGCCGGCTCCGGCGATGATGACTTCCAGGCCGCGGGGTTCGGCGGTAGCGGCGTATTCAGCCATCCACGCTGGTGTGCGGTGGGCGGAGACTACGAGGCATTCGTGGGGGACGTCGAATCGGGTGAGGATTTCGTCGGCGTGTTGCATGGTGCTTTCCCAATCGGATTTGCTGCCCATGATTACGCCTACTAGTGGGGTGGGTTGGTTCATTGAAAATGCCGGTTGGTGGGACGGACCGCTCTGTCCGCGCGCTGCGCTTGGGACAGAGTAGCCCGTCCCGGGAGCGGCCGTCCACCCTTGTTCTTTTTTACTGGCCTTGGCTTAGCGTGTAACCGGCTTTGCCGTCGAAGTTACAGAGGTTTTCGGTCTTGATGAAATCGAGACCTGCATCAGCCACGCGGCCGAGCAGACCGATGATCTGAGCGTGCGAAACAGGCTTGCCATCTTTGTCGGCGTAGCGGCAGATCCAGTGATCGCCGGTCATCGTTTCCGGATTTCCGCCGGGATAGACTTTGACGCCGCGGCTGCTGATGGTGATCAGTTGCAGGTCTCCGGCAACCTTTTCCATCATAGCGCCGAGGTCGTTGGGCTGGCCCTGCCAATCGAGGAATACGTCGACGCCGACGGTATCCTTCTTCGGTGCGGCCTTGCTGGAAGTGACGCCAGCGCCACTCTGCGGAGGACCTTCCTGGTAGGCCGCTTCTTTCAAGATCTGCGGCTTCTGGCCGAGGCGGGCGACGATGGCTTGGGCGAATTCCCTGGTGCCGACCTTTTCCTTGCTGACGCCTTCGGCAAAGATGTCGTAGGTGTGGATGCCATCTTCGATGGTGCGCAGCCAGGCGTTGTGGACGAGTTGCGCGATGTCTGCCTGGCCGATGTGGACGAGCATCATCACGGAGCCGAGGAACAAGCCGGACGGGTTGGCCAGGTTCTGACCAGCGCGGCGCGGCGCGGAGCCGTGAATGGCTTCGAACATGGCATAGTTGCTGCCGATGTTGGCCGAGCCTGCAAGGCCGACGGAGCCGGCGATCTGCGCGGCAACGTCAGAGAGGATGTCGCCATAGAGGTTCGGCATGACGATCACGTCAAACGCGTTGGGCGAATCGGCGAGCTTGGCGGCGCCGATGTCGACGATCCAATGTTCGTTTTCAAGGGCCGGATATTCGGTGGCGATCTCATCGAAGGCCTTATGGAACAGGCCGTCGGTGAGCTTCATGATGTTGTCTTTGGTGAAGCAGGTGACCTTCTTGCGGTTGTTGCGAACAGCGTATTCGAAGGCGTAACGGACAATGCGCTCGCAGCCGGCGCGGCTGATGAGCTTCAAGCACTGCATGACCTGAGCGGTCTGCTGGTGTTCGATGCCGGCGTAAAGATCCTCTTCGTTTTCGCGCACGATGACGACGTCCATTTTCGGGTGGAGCGTGTCGACATACGGATGATAGGCGACGCAGGGACGGACGTTGGCGTAGAGGCCCAGGGTCTTGCGGGTGGTGACGTTGAGGCTCTTGAAACCGCCGCCTTGCGGGGTGGTGATGGGGGCCTTGAGGAAGACCTTGGTGCGGCGCAGCGAGTCCCACGAGCTTGGGTCAATGCCGGCCGAGTTGCCGCGCAGATAGACCTTTTCGCCGATCTCAATGGTTTCGATGTCGATGCGGGCGCCTGCTTCTTTCAGAATGTGAAGCGTGGCCTCCATGATTTCGGGGCCGATGCCGTCGCCGTGCGCGACAGTAATAGGTGTGTTTGCCATAGCGGGTAAGTTGAGTAATAATCCTTTCTAAAATTGCGATGGGGCTAATATCGCGGCACGTTGGGGTCGATTTGCAGGCTCCAACGATCAATTCCACCAGTTAAATTCTGGCAGTTTGCCACGCCCTGCTGGCGCAACCAATTTACCACGTTCATGCTGCGTCCGCCGTGGTGGCAGAAGACGATCAAGGGCGTGGTTTGGGATTGCTCGGTCAGGGCGGCGAGATTCTGAGGGATGGTGTTCATAGGAATCAGCTCCGCGCCTTCGATGCGGCAGTGGTTGAATTCCTTGATTTCGCGGACGTCGATGAGGCGGACGGATTCGCCGGCGTCGAGTTTCTTTTTGACGTCCTGGGGAGTGATTTCGAGCGGGAGTTTATCGGCCATTGGGGTAAGTAATATTGTAGCTTAGACTGGGATGAGTAGCAGGTGTTGAAAATGGGCTCGCAAGCGAGCCAGACCGGCGAATCGCCTGTCTTACCCTTGGCTACACTTCTGGTGTTGTGGAGTCGTTGGCAGAAAGTCCTGTTTTATAGTGCATTTGAAGAACGCCAGGAGTTGCCGGGTCGCCCTCAAAATGCAGCGTAGTCGCTTCCATGACGTTGGTGCGAAGTTCTTCCCACGTTTCGGCCTGGGTGAAAATTGCGTGGCCAAGAGTCTTGGCGAAATAGCCACCTTCTTCGGCATCACGAATCTCGAAGATCAATTCCATTTCTTTAGAATACGTGAGGGCAGCGGTTCGGGTGCCCGACGACTGCCCTCATTCTGTCCAGACGTTGAACTTCGCGGCTGGCTGGAACTGGCGGTTTGGGGTGAACCATTTCGTCTTCCTGGTTTTCCCCCGTCCGGAACTTCTATCGGGCTGGGTGATTAGGTTCAAACCGGGAGTAGGAAGGTTTCTGCTCAAACTGGCTCAAGCACGAAATTTGGAGACGACGGCTTGGAGCTTTCCAGCTACCTGTGATAGTTCCGCTGCACTTGATTTCACCTGATTGCTGTCATCGGCCATATCGCGTGCAACGCGATTTACACCGGAAATTTCGCGAGCGATTTCCGCATTTGCCTGCGAACTTTGCGAGATGCGATTGTTGGCATCCTGCACGCCAGTCGAGGCCTCGCCGATGGTGCGGGAGATATCACTGGTGACGGTGGACTGCTCTTCTATGGCCGAGGCGATGGAATTTACCAGATCGCTGACTTCCTGGATCACCTGGGACACTTTGCTAATTTCGTTGATGCCGCTTGCTGCCGACGTTTGGACTCCGGCGATGCGGGCTTTGATGTCGTGCGTTGCGGCAGCGGTCTGCTGCGCCAATTGCTTGATTTCCGTGGCGACAACGGCAAAGCCCTTGCCAGAGGCGCCCGCGCGGGCCGCTTCAATGGTTGCGTTTAAGGCGAGCAGATTGGTTTGCGAGGAGATTTGGGTGATTGTTTCCGTGACCTTGCCAATTTCCATGGCTGCCTTGCCCAGCAGGTCCATCTGTTCCTTGATGGTCTGTGCCTGGTGGTTGGCATGTTCGGTGATGCCGCGGGCCTTTTCCGAGTTCTGAGCAATTTCCAGGATCGTTGCCGACATCTGTTCCGATGCTGTGGCCACAGTGGCGAGGTTGGTGGTGGTCTGTTCCATGCCGGCGGCCACCGACACCGTATTGGCGGTCAACTGCTCGGCAGCCGTGGCGACTGCGTGGGCTTTGCCGGCAGCTTCATTGGCCCCCTCAGACATGCGCAATGAGTTCGCTGTCAACTGGTCCGATGAGGCGGCGAGAGTTTTAATATCTCCAGAGAGGTTGCTTATGATGCTACGCAGATTGTCGATAACCATTTGCTTGGCCCGGGCCAATTTGCCGATTTCATCACCCCGGGCAATAAACTCAGCCGGAGCATCAGTCGTAAGATCGCCGTTGGCGATCTCTTCCAGGTGCTTGACGGCCATAGTGAGGGGCCGGGTTATGCTCCGGGTGATGAAGATGGCGAGTGTGCCAACTGCCAGGCAAAGGCCAATCAGGAGCAAAGAAATCATTTCTTGGAGGGCGGCGCTGGCTTTCACTTCCTCCCTGTTGCCCTTTAAGATTCCGGCCTGGATATCCTGCAATTTTTTAGCGTCCGCGCCAATCCGGTTGTAGATGGGGGCGATCACATCATGGCGGATGCGATTGGCTTCCGAGGGGTTGCCGTTTTCGGAGGCGGAAATCAATTTGCCTACATGCTTATCCCATTCATCCAGATCGGCGGCGATGGCGGCAGCCAGCTTTTTCGCTTTTACATCATCGAGAAGCGGGCGTAGGGCGGCGAGGGATTTTTGAAGCTTGTCGTGCCCTTTATGAAACGCATCTTCCATGCGCTTCATCTGGCCCCGGTCATTGGCATAGGCAAAGAGTGTAATTCCACGTTGATCGCCCACCATCGCTGTTTCCGTTTCAGCTATGTCTTTGGCCAAGGTCAGCTTCTCAACTGTTCTGGCGGTAGCGGTTTCAAATTGCGCTTCAAAGCTTTTGCTCGACATCAACCCATAGATGGCGAGTATGGTTGTCAGGCCAAAGGTGGCCCCGATGCAGCTATAAAGTTTGGCGCTGATGGAAAGTTTTGACGGCATGGTCGGGAAAATCCTTTCAATTGCAGCCTTAGCGGGCCGGTCGGCTTGCTCGATAGCGGCGCTTGGCACAGCGTGCTGGCTTAAACCGCTTATCGGATGAATCTTCGGAATGTTGACCTTTGCTTTGTCAGGAACTAATATCGGGAATCTGAGTAGTTACCCGTATCCTGTGCCGTACCTCGGGCGGTTTTCAGTCCTCGTCGCCCATGGGTTCACTGAACTTCAGTTCATTGCCGCTGGGATCGGCGACGCGGAAATCGCGGTTGCCCCAGGGTTTGAGGACGATGGACTGGACCATCTTGGCGCCGAGGCTTTCGAATTCGGAGTAGAGTTCGTCGAGTCCGTCGACGAAGATCTGGAAGGAGACCGGGGAGAGGTCGCGCGGGCGGTCTTCGAAGAGGTGGAGCGAGACGTCGTCGCGGACTACGATGGCGTAGTCGCCGTCGGGCATCTGCATGACTACTTCGAATCCTAGTTTGGATTCGTAGTAGTCGAGGGCTTCGGACATGTCAGCGACGGGGATTTCCGGCGCGACCCGGGTGAGGCTGGGCATTTATGCGCCCAACTTTGGGTTTGAGGGTTCGCTCTTGTAGCGAGGATGCATATTGTTCCAGTTTAACAGCTATGTGAAGATAGGGACATGAAAGTCGTTACCGTTCAGCAACTCGGCGATTCGCTTGAAAATTGTCTGGCCGCTGTTAAGTCCGGTGAGGATGTACTCGTTACCGATCGTGGGAAGCCGATCGCCAAGTTGGTTGCCGCCACGGGTGAGGTGGAGGACTAGCGTGCCAGGCTGGAGCAGTTGGCTCGGCAGGGTGTGATCCGGCTGGGAACTGGGAAAGTCCCCGAAGGATTCTGGGATTGGCCTCGCGGAAAACCTGTAGAAGGGTGCTCCGTTCTTGATGCCCTGCTGGAAGAGCGCCGAGACGGGCGATGAGTTTCTCGGATTCTTCACCGTTCCGTTTCTGGAGTGTGAAGTTCCGCTCAATGATGATCAATAACAATATTGTGATAAGGTAAGGATCGGGCGGATGCCGCGCACGGAGATTCTGTTTTACCAGGAGAAAGAGCGCGTAGTACCTGTGAGAGATTGGCTCAAGGATCTTCGCCATTCCGATCGGCTGGCATATGCAAAGTGCGCAGCTGCTATCGAGCGGCTCGCTGAGCGGGGGCATGAATTGAGGCGTCAGCTTGCCGACTTCTTGAAGGAAGGCGTTTACGAACTTCGCCTCAAAAAGGGAACCGTGAATTACCGGATACTCTATTTCTTTCACGGGCGCAACGTTGCAGTTCTTGCGCATGGGCTAATCAAAGAAGGCCCTGTCCCGGAAGCGGATATTCTGCGGACGCTCCGGCGCAGGGAGCGATTCGAAGATGACCCGGAAGCGCACACATTTTCAATGGAGGAAGCTTGAAGCATGTCCAAATCGAAGGACGGACTGAAGATCCTGGCGTCGATCACGGGGCCGGATAGTGAATTGAACGACGGGATCGCACAAGCCAAACTGAACTTAGAAGTCGCGCAGATGATCTATGATGCGCGGACGAACGCCGGATTATCGCAGAGCCAACTCGCTTCGTTGATTGGGTCGAAACAGCCTGTGATTGCAAGGCTCGAGGATTCCGATTATGAGGGACATTCGCTGACGATGTTGCAACGGATCGCCGTGGCTTTGGAGCAGCGAGTGGAAGTCCGGTTTGTGCCGCAAAAGGAAAAGGGAAGCGGCGGCAAGCGTAAACTTCAGCCGGCTTGAATATTACATAAATGCGTCCCGACGAATCGGGACGCGGCAGACAAAAGTGTCCGCGCCACAGAACACTACCCGAGTTTGGCTTTTACTTTTTCACTGAGGACCTTGCCTTCGATCCGTTTGCCGGCGAGCTTGGCCTGCACGGCCTTCATTACCAGGCCCATCTGCTTGGCTGTCGTGGCGCCGGTTTCGGCCATGGCGGCGGCGATTGCTGCGTCGATCTCGTCATCGCTTGGGGCGGCGGGCATGTAGGCTTCGATGAGCTTCAGTTCCGCTTCCTCTTTGTCTGCCAGTTCGGTGCGGCCGCCGTTACGGAACATGTCGATGGATTCGCGGCGCTGCTTCACCAGCGTGGAGAGAATGGCCAGTTCGGCCGCTTCGTCCAGCGGCTTCATGGAATCCACTTCCTGCTTCTTCAGCGCGGTCTTGATCATGCGCACCGTGCTCAGGCGCGCTTCGTCCTTCGCCTTCATGGCCGTAACCATGTCTTTTTGAATCTGATCGAGTAAAGCCATTTTTTGATATCCTAAACATTCATCGTACATCATGCAGATCAAAGAACTACGTTTACCCGATGTGCAGACACTGTACAAGGGTGAAAAATAGGTAAAGCCAATGAAAATCTTAGTTGCTGAACCGCTCGCGCAAGCGGGCGTGGAACTTTTGCAGGCGCAGCCCGGGTGGGATGTTGTCATCTCGTCGCCCAAGGAATATGCCGCCCATTTGATTGATTGCGATGCGCTGCTGGTCCGCAGCGCAGTGAAAGTGACGCCGGAAGTGCTGGCGAAGGCACCGAAGCTGCGTGTGATCGGGCGTGCCGGAGTGGGCGTGGATAATGTCGACCTGCCGGCCTCCACGGCAGCGGGCGTGCTGGTGATGAATACGCCGGGTGGCAATGCCATTTCCGTGGCGGAGCACACCATTGCGCTGATGTTGGGCATGGCGCGGTCCATCCCACAGGCCAGCGCGTCCACGAAGGCCGGCAAGTGGGAAAAGAAGAAGTTCCTGGGCAACGAAGTGCGCGGCAAGACGCTGGGCATCGTTGGTTTCGGTAGCATCGGGCGTGAAGTAGTGAAGCGTGCGCGTCCATTCGAAATGCGCATCATTGCTCACGATCCGTTCGTCAGCCCGCAGGCGGCGGCCGATCTGAATGTGGAGTTGGTCAGCCTGGATGCGCTATACGCCCAGAGCGATTACATCACGCTGCACATGGCGCTCACTCCGGAAACCGAGCACATGGTGAACGCGCCGGCCTTCGAGAAGATGAAGACGGGCGTGCGCATCATTAACTGTGCGCGCGGGGAGCTAATCGATGGCGCGGCGCTGACGGTGGCCATGCAGTCGAAAAAAGTGGCTGGGGCGGCGCTCGACGTGTTCGATCCCGAACCGCCAGCGGCCGATAATCCGCTGCTGGCGATGGAAGGCCTGATCGCCACGCCGCACATCGGCGGATCGACGGAAGAGGCGCAGGAGATCGTCGGTGTTCGCATCGCGGAACAGCTGGTCGAGTATTTGAACAATGGCGTGGCTCTGAATGCGGTGAACATGCCGGCGATGTCGGCCGAGCAGTACCGCACTGTCGGCCCGTACGTGGCGCTGGCTGAGCGGCTGGGCAACTTCGCGGCGTATATCGCCAGCGGCCACCCGAGCACTGTGCGGCTGATCTATTCGGGCCGTATCGCGGAGTTCAATACCACGTTGCTGCGCAACGCCGGATTGGCGGGCGTGCTGAACCGTTCGCTGTCTCATCGGGCGAATCTTGTGAATGCCATGGGGATCGCCAGTGAGCGTGCGTTAAGCGTAGCGGAGCAGCACGACAAGCGGAATAGCCATGCGGATTCGATCCGGCTGGAACTGGAAACCGATGCCGGTACCACGGCCGTGGAAGGTTCGGTCGTGCTTGGTAAGCCGCGTTTGACGCTGGTTGACGGCATTCAGTGCGAAGCCAGCCTGGCCGGTCACATCGTATTCATGAAAAATATTGACGTTCCGGGAGTGATTGGGCATGTTGGCACCGTACTAGGGGAAAATAAAGTAAATATCGCGAATTTCTCCTTAGGACGTGCCGATCAGCCTGCGTCGGAGGGCGCTCCGCTGATAGCGATAGCCGTGGTTGCCACGGATCAGAGCGTCAGCGACGATGTTTTGGCGCAACTGCGGGCCAATCCGGCCGTGCAGTTGGCAAAGATGGTGGAGTTTCCTTCGTAACCGCCCGCACCAGCCCGGCGCGGAAGGCACAATGCCGCGCCGGGTTCCGCAAGAAACGAAGGAAACTCCCTAAAAATCGTTTCGATTACATTGATTGCTATTGATTTGTGTGCTAGTATTGAGTTGCTCTCTGGATCTATCGGTCCCCCACAACACCACAACGGAGTGACAGACACCACCGAATGAGTTTCACCGTATTCCTCGGAAATCTTCCTACCTGGGTCACAGCAGACGACATTAAGTCGTGGCTGACTGAAGAAAATCTCGTTGCTGATTCCGTAAAGGTAATTCGCAATCCTGAGACCCAGGAATCTAAAGGCTTCGCTTTCATCGAAGCCCCTAACGCGGAGGAGATGAATTCCATCATCCGCCGCTTTGACCGTGCCCCGCTCGAAGACAAGCTGCTTCGTGCGAACCCGGCACAACCGCCTAAGGGCAGAACCACTGGATTCGTTCCCAATCGTGGGCCGGCCGGTGCTCCCCAGGCGGCAGCAGGAGGACCTTCAGGCGCGAATGCGACTGCTGGTACGAATGCTGGCGTTAGCGCCACCCAGCCGATGGGCGACCGTCCTCGCCGCGCTGGCAAGAAACATAAGCGTGGCGGAAAAACCATGGGCAACCAGCCGCAGAGTGCATTCGCGGAAGAGTTGGCCAAAGCCCTTTAATCGAGTTTTTACAGGCCCTTCACAAGATCAAGACGCCGCCCCCCTACCAGTCTCCCAGGAGTGCTATACTCTAGGCGCAGGACTATTATTTTTCTTTTCATTCATCAAAGTGAAACCATCCCGGGGGGTGGCTTGTGGACGATCTTCTTATTATAAGAGCAATTTTTGTCGTTGTTTTTAGCATTTCTGCCTTCTATCTAAAGCCTTTTCAATTGAATGCGCCTCTTGCTGCACTCGCAGGGGCGGTTATTGGCGGGGCCATCGTGTTCTTCGAGGTCCGGGTCAAACAGATCACCCTGAAACGGCTGATCGGCTCTGCCTTCGGCAGCGTGCTGGGAATCCTCGGCGCGTTCCTCATGTCGCTCGTCATCGGTCGAGCTCTCCCCAATAATATCGACACGGTTCCATTCATTCAACTGGGACTTCTACTATGGATGACCTATATCGGCCTGGTGGTAGGCGGCAACAAGGGCGAGATGCTCAACCTTGCGGCGCTGGGTGGATTGTTTGGCGGCGAGAAGACGCCGCGTCAGTCGCACAAGATTCTCGATACTAGCGTGATCATCGATGGCCGCATCGCCGACATCGCCGAGACCGGTTTCCTGGATGGCACTCTAGTGATCCCGCAATTCGTTCTGCGAGAGCTGCAACTGGTGGCCGATTCAGCCGACTCCATGAAGCGCCAACGAGGACGTCGAGGGCTCGACATCCTACAAAAAATTCAAAAAATGGCCGAGCTTAACGTGCAGATTGTGGAAGAGGACTTCCCCAATGTGCGCGAGGTCGATATGAAGCTGATCGAACTGGCCAAGGTTTTCGACTGCAAGATTGTCACCAATGACTTCAATCTGAATAAAGTGGCGCAGTTACACGGTGTCCATGTTTTGAACATCAACGAACTGGCCAATGCGCTGAAGCCGATTGTGCTGCCCGGCGAGGCGATGCGTGTGTTCATCCTGAAAGAGGGTAAGGAATACAATCAGGGCGTGGCTTATCTGGACGATGGCACCATGGTGGTTGTCGATAATGCCAAGAAGATGATCTCCAAGACCATCGATATCTCAGTAACTAGCGTTTTGCAGACCACCGCCGGTAAAATGATCTTTGGCAAATTCGACGAGCGCTCGCACGTCGTGCACGATAAGCCTGGCGGCGATAAGGAAAAGTGGCACCACAAGGAACAGGCCAGTCCGGCGGGACCCGTTTCGCCGCAGTAAAGTTGAATACAAACTAGGATCAAAATGAAAGTTGCAGTGATACTACCAGCGGCGGGTCTTGGGACCCGCATGGGCGGGACCCCGTCTCCAGAGAGAGCCGGCACCAGCCGCAAGCAGTTCATGTTGCTCAATGGCGCTCCAATCCTTTTGCATACGATCCGCAAGTTCGCGGCGAGTCCGCTTGTGACTGAGATTGTGGTGGCGCTGCGCGGGGAAGATGTCGCGTGGGCGAAGGACCTGATCGACAGCGACGGATTGCAGAAACCGATTCGAGTGGTTGTTGGAGGCGATTCGCGCCATGAATCGGTGGAAAACGCCATCTCCGCACTGGATGAAGATACCGACCTGGTAGCCGTGCACGACGCGGTACGTCCATTCGTCGATCAGGAGTTGATCCGCGCCGTGATCGAAGAAGCGACTGCCACAGGCGCGGCGATTCTGGGAATTGTTCCGGTGGATACCGTCAAGCAAGTTCACCGCAACAAGATCCGCGCGACGATTCCGCGCGACAAGCTGGTATTGGCGCAGACGCCGCAGGTTTTCCGCTTCGATTTGATTAAGAAAGCGTTCGCGCAGGCCAAAGCCGATGGCTTCAACGGCACGGATGAGGCGAGCCTGGTGGAGCGGTTGGAGCAGGTGGAAGTAAGCGTCGTCCCGGGCAGCGACCGCAATATTAAGATCACCAAGCCGACCGATATGGAACTGGCGCGGCTATTTCTGGCCGGCGAGCAGGAGAGCCGCAAAGCTTCATGAGCGAGTATCGCACTGGTCTTGGCTGGGATAATCATCGCACGGGTCCCGGCCGGCCATTAATCATTGGTGGCGTGACTATTCCCTGTGAATTTGGACTGGAAGGCCATTCGGACGCCGACATTCTGCTACATGCGGTGACCGATGCGATTCTGGGTGCGGCCGCGCTGGGCGATATCGGCATGCATTTCCCGGATACGGATCCGCGTTGGAAAGGCGCGGCGAGTAGTCTTTTTCTGAAGCATGCCGTGGCGCTGGCTGCTGAAAAGGGCTTCGAAATCGTGAATGTCGATTCCACTGTGATCCTGGAGAAACCAAAGCTAAAGGATCATCGTCTAAGCATGAGGGAAAACCTTGCCTCGGCGTTGAACCTGGAGCTGGACCGTGTTTCGGTGAAGTTCAAAACGTCGGAGAAGGTTGGACCCGTGGGCGAGGGCCGCTCGGCCGAAGCCCAAGCAGTGGTATTGTTGAAAAGGGGAGACTAATTACCAGATGAAACAAATGCAACTGGGGGCAATTGCGTTCTGTTTTGCTGCGTTCGCGGCCAATGGCCTGGCGCAGCCGACCTTTTCCGGCGACGTTGTGCCGATCATTCAGCAGAAGTGCCAGCAGTGCCATCGCGATGGCGACGTGGCGCCGTTTGCCATTAATGGCTACGACGATATGGTCACGTGGTCTGAGGACATCGCGCGCGTGCTGAAGGCGAAGATCATGCCTCCGTGGAAGCCGGTAGCCGGCCATGGCACGTTCAAGGATGCATTCAATCTGACGGACGCCGAGCGCAATACCATGCTCAGCTGGATTTCCAGCGGCATGCCAACTGGCGATCTGGCAGCTGTCCCCGATATTACCCCGCCCACTGGGACTTGGCAGTTAGGCGATCCAGACATGGTGATCCAGATGCCGCAGGTCTTCGATGTGCCGCGGACCAAGGATCTCTACCGCTGCTTCGTGATCCCTACGGATTTCGACACCAATCAGTTTATTTCCGCGGTGCAGGTTGTGCCCGGCAATCGCCAGATTGTGCACCACGTGATTCTGTACATCGATACAACTGGGAATGCCGATAAACTGGACGGCAAGGACGGCCAGCCCGGCTACACTTGTTTTGGAAGTGCTGGCGATGGCATAGCCACTACCGCGGGCAATATTCTTGGCGGCTGGGTTCCTGGCCAGCGCGTTCGTGCACTGCCAGATGGCGTGGCGGTGGCGTTGCCTCCGCAGGCGCGTGTTGTGATGCAGGTTCACTACTACCCTGGCGGCAAGCCGGGCCCGGATCAGACTAAGGTGGGGCTGTATTTTGCGAAGGCTCCGGTGGAGCGCCGGTTGGTGTTTTTCCCGATCCTACAGCAAAAGCTCAATATTCAACCGGGCGATGCCAATGCGGTCCGTTCCACCAGCTTCCAAATTCCAATCTTCTTCGATGCCAAGGCAATCACCATTGCGCCGCATATGCACTTGCTGGGGCGCAAGATCAGTGTCGACCTCGAAAGCCTGGACAAGAAGACGACAACGCCGATGATCTACATTGACGACTGGGATTTCAACTGGCAGGGCTTCTATAACTGGACGGAACCGATGGCACTGCCGGCTGGTTCCACCATCAAGCTGACGTGTACCTACGACAACACGACGAACAACCCGAAGAATCCCAGCAATCCGCTGAAGCTAGTGAACTGGGGTGAGGGTACCGAGGATGAAATGTGCGTGGCCTTTGTCGGCGTCACGTTCGATAACGAGAATCTGGTGAAGTCCATCATTCCGTTCAACAAACAAACCGGCAGATAATGCTCTGCCGGCAAAACCGCCAGGCCCCCGGCCTCGGATTACTTTGGGGGCGCGGTTTGGGACGAAGATGACGGTGGAAGCGCGGAAAAGTTAGAATTTGGACAGGCGAATCGCCCGTCCTACCCACGGACGCGCGGTATGGGATGAAGGTGGAAGCGCGATAGGCCGCCTTTACACTCCCCCGTTAACCTGCTATCTTTTCAAGATGAAGCTACTACTCCTGGCAATGGCGGCTGGTCTTGCTTTGCAAGCGCAGGCACCCGCCCCGCCAAAAACGCACCTCAAGGTCGGCGACATGGCTCCCGACTTCAAATTAAGGGGTTCCGACGGCAAGTTCTACACGCTTTCGGAATTCAAAGGCAAGAAAATGGTTGTCCTGGCGTTCTTCCCGGCCGCATTTACCGGTGGTTGAACGAAGGAAATGACAGGATACCAGGCTGGTATCAAAACGTTTGAAGGTATGGAAACGCAGGTATTTGGAATCAGCACCGATAAGCAACCGACGCTGGCCCATTGGGCTAAAGAGTTGAGCGCGGAATTCCCGCTGTTGAGCGACGATATGCGCAAGACGGCGGCGGAATATGGAACGCTGATTGTGGCCAACGGAATGTCGAATCGCGCGACCTTTGTGGTGGACCTGGATGGAAAGATCCAGCACATCGAGGAAGGTTCGGCGGCGGTGAATCCGGTGGGCGCCGAAACAGCCTGCAAGCGAATCAAGAGTAAGTAGTCTTCATGTCCGCAAAAAAGGGACAGGCGACCTGTCCGCCGTAGCTTTAGCGAAGGTGGATGCGCCTGTCCCTTTTTATCGCGCTGTGGCAGCGAGGGAGCGGTTGTTTTGGGGGCCGCTGGCCCGCCGGCAAGCAGGCTCCCGCTGTGGCCCTTTGCGCTGGCTGAGTAAGCCAAGATCATCAACCCACATCCGCATCACCGCCGCATCAGCCCATTCGGCTTCCCACAACTGGCGGAATTCCCCGATCATCTGCCGCTGGCGTTTGCGTAGACGGCTCACAGCGCGGCCACCGGTAAGCAGTCCGAGCATGGTCTCGCAATCATTCACCTCGCCGAGGATAGATTGCACTTTGCGTACCTTTTCCACTCGCGCGCTCAGTACAGGCCCGTAATCGGGCACGAAGAGCTCCATCGTATAGCGGAATTTCTTGGCGGCGATGCGGAACGCGTGCATTTCGGGAGCTGTCGAGTCCACCGCCGAGGCGGCCCGTCCATGGAGGAAAAAATCGGCTGCCATGCTGCTCAACAGATTGCGCGCACGCCCCTCCCTTGTGGCCTCTTCAGGATGGTCCAGATGCCGGCTCAACCGCTCGATGCAACGGCCGATCCAGCCGCGTTGCACCCACCGGCGCAGGGACTCTTGCAGTTCGCATGCGGCCGCGGCGCGGCGTTCGAGCAGTTTGTCCTGGTCGCGGATCTTCCACCGGTGCAGGCATTCCATGGCGATATCGAGATTGCGCACCTCGCCCGCCAGGCGCATGGTTTTCTTCAGCCGTTGTCTGAGTTTTTCCGCGGTATGGGCGTCGAGGCATCCGTCAAACGAACGCAACGCTTGCGACAGCCGGCGGATCGATACGCGTAGCTGATGGACCGATTCGGCATCGCTCAATTCCAAGGAAGTGTTGATGCGGGCGGAGAACTGGTTCAGCAGCCGAAGGCAGGCTTCGGTCCCCAACCGGATTGAATTTCCCGGGCCCATTCTACAACCTTCAGTATACGCAATCTATTTGACGGCGATGGTGACGCCTGCCGGGCTGTCTATCGTACCGACGCGAACCACGATCGGGACCGCTGCACCCACAGGCGCCGTTGCCGGCACGCGGGCGTTGATTTGAATCACGCCTGCGACCAGGCCTGGAGCGCCTCCACTATAGACTAGCGGTGCGCTAATGCCGCCGATGGTTACCGTGACGGTTTGCGTGGGCGCGGCGAGCGGAGCGACGGCCAACTGCCCGTCGACACCTGTTGGCCTGGTTGCGCCTTCGCCGGTGGCGAAGATCTGGATAATGCTGTTGCGCGCCGCGGCATTGGCCGAGGTGTTGAGTGAGAAGTCCTGATTGAGCACCGCCCCTGGGCCAGTTCCAGATGAATTCAACGCAAAGATGGCGGGCGAGGCGGCGGCTACGTTGAGCGTGAGCGCATTTGAGACCACACCCAGGTACTCAACGGTCATGGTAGTGGTTGTCTTGCCTGCGACGGCGTAGGGGACGATGGCGCTGGTCTGTTTGATTGACGAATAAACCAGCGGAGCGGGCACGCCATCGAACAGGACTCGCGTCGATCCCAAATTATTGGTGATGCCTGTTTTAGCGCTGTTCAATTGCAGGGTCGCAAGCGTCGATGGGCCGAGCAGCGTTCCAAATATTGTGATGATCTCGCCCGGTGCTACTGCGCCACCCTTGAAGCTGGCAGCGTTCAGCACACCAGCTGCGGTGATGATTGGCACGGAGCCGGCCTGTGTGATCGTAAACGTAAGGCCGCTGAGGGTAACAGTTCCGGTGCGAGGCGTAACGCCAGGATTCATGTCGACCGCGAGATCTACGGCGCCACTTCCGTTGACGCTGGAAAATCCGCTGATCGTGATCCACGGGGCATTGCTGGTGGGTGACCAGGTACAGCCGGTAGTAGAGCCATTTACAGCGAAGCGGCTGGAGGTTGCTGGCCCATCGAGGCTGGTGGTGGTGGGCGAGAGCGTCAGCGTACAGGTGGCGCCTGCCTGCGACAGGCTGAAGGTCTGGTCGCCGATCTTAATGGTGCCGGATCTTGTCTGGGCCGATGCGTTAGACGCCACAGAGTAACTGGCGGTACCGCCGCCCGTGGTCGCCGTTGCTCCCGAGGTGATGGTCATCCAAGGCACGCTGGCCACTGCCGCCCAACTGCATGCCGTGGTCACGTTGATATTGCCGTTGAAGGAGCCGGATTGAATCGATGCGCTCATCGGATCGATAGCATAGCTGCAGGTGGCGCCCGCTTGGGTGATGGTGTAGAGCTTGTTTCCGATGGTGATGCTGCCGCTGCGAGCTGAGCTGGTTGTATTCGCCGCCGCCGTGAATGCCACCGTGCCTGAGCCGCTGCCTGCGGCGCCTGCGTTAACCGTGATCCAGGGTGAATTGCTGACGGAGGTCCAATTACAGCCATCCTGGGCCGTAACCGTAACTGAGCCGACCAGGCCTGCCACCGGCACATCTTGCGAGGATGATCCGAGGGTGATATTGCACGCCGCCCCAGTCTGTGAAATGAAGAACTGTCCGGTGCCAACCAGGATCGAGGAATTGCGGGTGAGGGCGGTGGAGTTCGAGCCGACTGTAAAGCTGAAGGATGCGTTTCCTGTGCCGGCAGCTGTGCCGTTGAAGAAGACCCAAGGATCGGCCGCGCTGACCGTCCAGGTGCAGGTGGTGGTGAGATTGAATGATCCAGCGCCGCCCGCTGCAGTGAATTTCTGCGACCCGGGTGAAATCGCGTAGTTGCAGTTTGCGCCATTCTGCGTGACGGTAAAGGTTGCATCAACCACCTGGATGTGTCCGGTTCGCGTGGCGGGGGTTGTATTGGCTTGTATCGCATAGCCGACGGTTCCATTGCCGGTGCCGCTGGCGCCTAACGAAATTGTCAGCCAGGAAACGTCGCTCACTGCCGTTCGAGCGCAAGTGTTGGAATTTGCTGTAACGGCCAGGGTTCCTGTGGCGGCCTTCTCGATCACTGTGGCAAAGGCTGGTGCAACCGTAAAGCTGCAAGCCGGGGACTGTGTGATGTTGAATATGGTTCCGTTTACGTTAATGCTTGAGGTTCGTTCCGTGTTGTTGGGGTTGGGGGCAACTGTGTAGGAGACGCTCCCATTTCCTAGGCCATCGAAGCTGTTGATGGTGACGAACGCGTCGGCAGCTACTGCAGTCCAGGTACAGGCGGAGTTTGTGTTGACTTGGAATGTCCCGCTGCCTCCCCCTCCGCTGATGTTTGCACTTTGCTGATTCAGCGTATAGGTACAGGTGATACCGGCTTGATTGATTGCGTAATTTCCTTGTCCACCGTTAACGATGATGTTTCCCTGGGGGCGCGGCTTCGTGCCCGTGTACGGGGCAACGGTGTAAGAAATTGTAACTTGTGTTGCCGTCGCGCGGTTGATGTTGGAAATGGCGATCCAGTCACTGTCGCTGACTGCGGTGACGGCGCAGTTGGCTGGGCCAACCGTAACGGTGAAAGAGCTGCTGCTCCCGTTGGCCGTAACATTTGCCGAGGCGGGCGAAAGTGTCATCGAGGTGCAGTTCTGCGCGAGGCCGACTGCGCACACTGCCACCATGCTAATAAAAAGACGCAGAATCATTAAGAACATTAGAACACCGATTGGGGGGGCGAAGTTGCTGCCCTGAATCTTTTCCGTCCAGCTGTGCATCTATTGGGCATGACTGGACGGAAGGCAGTTGAAAAAATCTACTGGCTCAGATGCTTGGCGAAGAAGGCTGCGGCCCGCCGGTACGTTTCCTCCGTGGCGCGGCGGTTGGCTGGCACCGACTGCTTTTTCGTCCCCGGATCGTCATAGTTGTGCCCAGCGCCGGGGAAGACGAAGGTTTGGAGTGGACTTCCGGCAGCTTTAGCGCGCTTGGCGAACGATTCGCAGATTTTGGGCGAAACTTCTTCGTCTTCAGCGGCTAACAGCATCAGGAGCGGGGCATAAGAGCGGTATTCGCCCTTCACTGCATCCATGCCGCAGCCTGGATACTCGGCCAGAGCGGCGCGGAAGCCGGTCTCTGGAGTGGGGGATTCGATTCCAGGAGCTTGATCGCTGATGGTGGCCAAGACAGTCATCGCTCCATTCGACCAGCCCTGGACGCCGATGCGATTCGCGATCACGTCGCGCCGTCCACGCAGGTAACGCAGAGCGCCATAGGCATCCAATGGACGAACGGTTTGCTCGCTGACTTCCGGCGGACGATCTTTGTAGCTGCCTTTCTGGAAGCCTTCGGGGTAGCCTCGCGGGCCGAAACTGTCAACCAGTAGCGCTAAGTAGCCTCGATCGGCCCAGTATGCGCCCCAGGATTTATGCCGCTTGCTCAATGTGGCGGATGTGTAAACGCCCTTTGCGAGTGAAGAGTACGGGCCCGCACGGCCATGCAGCAGAACGATGGCGGCATGCGGCCCGGGTCCAACAGGTTCAAACAGGTAGCCGGTGAGCCTGGTTTTGCGGTCTGCACTTTGGAAGTGGACCGTTTTAAGGTCGCCAGCGAAGCCCACACCGGCCAGGGCGGCCAATAACAAAGCAATTCGCATGGTTTATTCTAACAAACAGGCCATGCATTTCGATTTAGGAGAGGACAAAATTTATGATTACGATTCGGCCTTCCGAAGAACGCGGCAGGGCTAAGTATAGTTGGCTGGATACGCGCTTCACATTCTCGTTCAACCAGTATTACGATCCCAAGCACATGGGCTTCCGCTCACTGCGGGTGATTAACGATGACATCATCGCTCCGGGCGGCGGCTTTGACATGCATCCTCACCACGATATGGAGATTGTCTCGTGGATGCTCGATGGCGCGCTGGAACATCGCGACAGCCTGGGCAACGGCGGCATCATCCGTCCCGGCGACGTTCAGTACATGAGCGCCGGTACCGGCATTCTGCATAGCGAGTTTAATGCTTCGAAGGCCGAACCGGCGCACCTGATGCAGATCTGGATCGTGCCAGACCGCAAGGGCAAGGAGCCAATTTATGGCCAGCGGTCGGTTGCCGATCAGTTGACTCCGGGCAATTTGGCCAAGGTAATGGAGTTTCCTTCGGCTGTGGTCTACGCCTCGCGTTTTTCGGGCGGCGAAACGTCCACGCACACGTTGACGCCCGGTCGGCATGCGTGGATTCAGGTGGGGACCGGCGCAATTGAGGTGAATGGCGTTACACTGGGGCAGGGGGATGGCGCTGCGATCTCGGAAGAGACGTCGCTAGCGATCACTGCGCCTGGGGCAGCCGAAATCCTTTTGTTCGATTTGGTATAAATCACCGCTCCCTTACGGTCGCGGCTCGGGGAGCAATCGTCTGCCTTTCACCGAGCCGCGACCGTAAGGGAGCGGTCCCTCGAAATAACGAAATGGCATCAACGTTTGAGTTTTTAATCCGTCACGGTTACGCCCTGCTCTTCGCGCTGGTATTGGCGGAGCAGTTGGGCGTGCCCGTGCCCGCCGCGCCCGCGCTGCTGGCGATGGGCGCGCTGGCCGGCCTGGGAAAGTTTTCGTTCGGCATGGCGCTGGCGGTGTCCGTGCTTGCCGCGGTGTTGAGCGATGCGATCTGGTATGACATCGGGCGGCGCAAAGGCCGCGGCGTGCTTCGCGTATTGTGCCGCATTTCCATTGAGCCCGATTCTTGCGTGCGGCAGACCGAAGACGTGTTTGTGAAGTACGGTTCGAATACACTGCTGTTTGCAAAGTTCGTGCCGGGGCTAAGCACGGTGGCGCCGCCGCTGGCCGGAATGACGGGCATGGGCGCGGGCCATTTTTTGCTCTTCGATGCGTTGGGTGCGCTGGTTTGGGCCGGTTCCATGCTGGTGGTAGGCTTCTTCTTCCGCCACCAGTTGGAAGCGATTCTGGAAGCGGGGTCGCGGATGGGCTTTTACTTCCTGCTGATCCTGGCCGGGGCCCTGGCGGTTTATCTGGGGATCAAGTATTATCAGCGCTGGCGCATTATGAAGCTGTTGCGCGTGGCTCGGATTTCGGCGGATGAGCTTTTTATTGCGATCACTGATGGCGCGGAGATGGTGATTGTCGATATGCGCAATCCGCGCGAGATCGAAGAGACGATGACCGTGCCGGGCGCAATCACCATGCGCGGCAGCGAACTGGAGAAGAGGCACGGAGAGATCGCGCGCGACCGCGATGTGATCCTCTACTGTTCTTGACCAAACGAATATACTAGTGCCCGTGCGGCGCTACTCTTAAAGAAAGTCGGCATTACCCGTGTGCGTCCGCTCGACGGCGGTTTTGACGCCTGGCAGCGCGCCGGATATCCTGTGGAGGTTCCTACGACCAAATGATACAGCTTGCATTGTTTTTTGGGATGCCGTTTGCGATGAATATCGCGCCCGACACACCGGGCGTTGCTTACAAGCAGCCGCAGGTGGCGGTGGATGGCGCGCGCGCCGCGATCGCTTTCGGCGCGGGGAATGACATCTTCTGCATCACCTCAGCGGACGGCGGCAAGACGTTTGGCAAGCCCGTGAAGGTGGGCTCGGGCGGAGTGATGTCGCTGGGGCGGCATCGCGGTCCGCGGGTAGCATTCAGCGGCGGGGCTCTGGTGATTTCGGCTGTCGCCGGTGCGCAGGGCATGGGCAAGGATGGCGACGTGGTTTCGTTCCGGTCGGTGGATAGCGGCAAGACCTGGTCGAAGGCGGCGCGCATCAACGATGTGGAATCGAGCGCGCGCGAGGGCTTGCATGCGATGGTTTCCGGGCCGGGCGGCGTGCTGTTTGCTGCGTGGTTGGACCTGCGTGTGAAGGGCATGCGGTTGTATGGGGCTGTGTCGCGCGATGCTGGCGTGACGTGGTCCAAGAATCTGGTGGTTTACGAATCGCCGGATGGACATATCTGCGAATGCTGCCATCCTTCGGCGATGATTGCGGCGGACGGCAGTTTGCATGCGATGTTCCGTAATTGGCTGGATGGCTCGCGCGACATGTGGGAGGCGGTTTCGGCGCCGGATGCTACGAAATTCGAGGCTCACAAATTGGGGCAGGGAACCTGGAAATTGAATGCGTGCCCGATGGACGGCGGGTCTGTGTTCACCGGTGGCAGCGTGTGGCGTCGCGACGGGGCGGTGTTCTTTGCGGCGACTGGTAAGCCGGAAGTGGAACTGGGTAAGGGCAAGGATCCCTCGGCGACGATGGCCCACGGGGAGTTGTTCGCGGCTTGGTCCGAGGGCGCGGCAATCAAAGCCACTGGCGGAAAGTCGCTGGCCGCAGATGGCGCGTTTGTGAACATCGCGGGTACGGACGCGGTGATTGCGACTTGGGAATCGAAGGGTTCGATCGGGATTGCGAAGCTGCGGTAACTGTCTAGCTGCGAGGCATTTGTTCTGCGTGCAAACGGAGAGGCGTCTGCAAGTGCGCTTAAGGAATTTGTCTAAGCAATCGATTGATGTCTCACTTCCCGCGGACCACCCTCACGATATGAAGCGGAACCTGATCTGGGGCATAGACGATAGGAATGAGTGTAAAGGGAAAAACAATACGGGGCGTAGTGTAAGGTCTTTTCTTGAATGACCCATGCGTGGCGTCTCAGCTAACGCCAGGAATTTCGCATGGAATTCGGCATTGATCCGATCAGCCATGTCGACACTGTCCTCAGCGATTCGGCGCCAAATCTCAAACAGATCCTGCTGAGCTTCGGCGGAGACTTCGTACGCCGGTTTCATTCGGGCCGCAACGTAATGGTCATAGCTACCTTTCAACCCTATTAACCGGCCAATCATCTGCCGCTGTGACGCGGATCATGAATGGAATGAACAGGTTAAGAGCGCGACAGAGATTGGAACCGGTTAATAACTTAAATAGAGCAGTCGACGGCAAATTCGGATGGGTGGCGAGACTGCGCAAACTGGG
>CAIRSA010000039.1 GCA_903881085.1 uncultured Acidobacteriia bacterium | reverse complement strand
TACTTGGCAGGGTGAACGGGAGAAGCCTATCGTCATCGGCGGCGGGCATGGCAGATTCTGTCCAGGGCTGGAGAGTGGCGTCGATACCCAATCTCTAAGCGATTCCAGATGGTTGTACCATGCCCGTTCGAGAATCCCAGCCATGCAATGAATAAGATGGGCTAGGCGCCAAACGGCCGGGTTCTTGCCTGAGTGGCGCTTTCCCCCGACAATCCCGGGAACGCTAGACAAGGACTCCCCGCGTGGCCGGTTTCAAGAGCACCGAACGATACATTGCCTCCCGCGATCTGGAGGTCGCGGTGAACGCCGCCGTGACCCTGCAACGCCCCTTGCTGGTGAAGGGCGAACCCGGCACCGGCAAGACCGTGCTGGCGCATGAGGTCGCGCAATCCCTCGGCATGCCGCTGATCGAGTGGCACATCAAATCCACCACCAAAGCGCAGCAAGGCCTTTATGAATATGACGCCGTGTCGCGCCTGCGCGACGGGCAGCTCGGCGATGAGCGGGTGCGCGATATTGGCAACTACATCGTGCGCGGCAAATTGTGGGATGCGTTCGAGGCAGAAAAGCAGGTGCTGGTGCTGATCGACGAAATCGACAAAGCGGACATCGAGTTCCCCAACGATCTGCTGCTGGAACTCGACCGCATGCAGTTTTTTGTCTACGAAACCCGCAAGACGGTGGCTGCGCGGCATCGTCCTATCGTGATCATTACGTCGAACAACGAGAAAGAGCTGCCGGACGCGTTCCTGCGCCGCTGCTTCTTCCATTACATCCGGTTTCCCGACCGCGAAACAATGGAAAAAATCGTTCAGACGCACTACCCCGACATCCGCAAGGATTTGGCTCGGGAGGCGCTGAACGTCTTCTTCCAGGTCCGCGAAGTCCCAGGGCTGAAGAAAAAACCGGCGACCTCGGAATTGCTGGATTGGCTGAAGCTGCTGATGGTGGAAGACCTGCCGCCGGAAGCGTTGCGCGCGAATGAAAAGCACGTGGTCATTCCGCCATTGCACGGCGCGCTTCTGAAAAACGAGCAGGACGTGCATCTGTTTGAGCGGTTGGCGTTTCTGGCGCGCCGGGGGGGCTGATGTTCTCGCACCTCGTCCTCGGGCTGCGTTCGGCGGGGCTGCCGGCCTCCATCACGGAATATCTGACCCTGATGGGGGCGATGAAAGCCGGGGTCGCGGAATACAGCATTGAAGATTTTTACTATTTGGCCCGCGCCACACTGGTGAAGGACGAGCGGCACCTGGATAAATTCGACCGCGTCTTTGGCGCCTGCTTCAAAGGGCTGGAACCGCCGGAGGGCGTAAAGGTCCAGGACCTGCCGGAGGAATGGCTGCGCAAGCTGGCCGAAAAGATGCTGTCGCCCGAGGAAATGGCGAAGATCGAGGCGATGGGCGGCTTCGACGCGCTGATGAAGCGCCTTCAGGAACTGCTGGCGGAGCAGAACAGCCGGCACCAGGGCGGTTCCAAGTGGATTGGCACCGCCGGGACGTCTCCGTTCGGTGCCTATGGCGCCAACCCCGAAGGTGTTCGCATCGGCCAGGACAAATCCCGCAACCGCACCGCCGTGAAGGTGTGGGACAAGCGCGAATTCAAGGATCTGGACGACACCGTCGAACTGGGTACACGCGGCATGAAGCTGGCCCTGCGCCGGTTGCGGCGGTTTGCGCGCCAGGGCGCGGCTACCGAGCTGGATTTGCCGGACACAATTTTGGCGACGGCAAAGAATGCGGGCTCGCTGGACTTGAAGATGGTGCCGGAGCGGCACAACACCGTGAAGGTGCTGATGCTGTTCGACATCGGCGGATCGATGGACGACCACGTCAAGCTGACGGAGGAACTCTTTTCGGCGGTGCGAACCGAGTTCAAACACCTGGAATACTACTATTTCCACAATTGCCCGTACGAGCGGGTATGGAAAAACAACCGCCGCCGGCATGAGGAAGTCATTCCGACCTGGCAGGTGCTGCGGACCTATGGGCCCGATTATAAATTGATCATCGTCGGCGACGGCGCCATGAGCCCTTACGAGATCACCATGGCCGGCGGATCGGTCGAGCACTGGAACGAAGAAGCCGGCACGGTCTGGATGGACCGCTTGAAGGGCCATTACCGGCGGGCGGCGTGGCTGAACCCAACGCCAAAACAAAGCTGGGGCCACGTGCGATCGATCACGATGCTGAACGATCTGATGGAGGGACGGATGTTTCCCCTGACGGTGAACGGGATCGACGAGATGACGAAGGAGTTGAGCCGCTAAGGAAGAGGAGG
>CAIRSA010000038.1 GCA_903881085.1 uncultured Acidobacteriia bacterium | reverse complement strand
TAGCGCTGAGCCCGGCGGCGCAATTCGTCATAAACCAGCGGCGTCAACTTATCGAGCGCAGCCCGGTCGCCGCCGGCCCAAGCGTGCAGCAGGCCCGTGATTTCAATGGGTGGAGAGGGTTCCAAAAAATAATTATATCCCGTTAGAGTTTTGCCTCTGCCAATGCGCCGCCCCGGCGGCAAGAGGGAAATGCAGATCCTGATGTCATGCGGCGATTTTCGCTTTGCGTGGAATTCGGATTGAGCCCGGACAACCGCTCCCTTGGCGCAAGAGCGCGGCCACCGGCGGAGCCGGATTGAACAACCTGTGACTAAACCCAAAGTCGGCCAGCATACGTTCTGAACCACGATTTCCGGTGAGCTGCCGATGTTGAAAATTAGCGACTTGACTTTTAGTCACAGACCAGTTGAAAGCGCATTGACGGTCGCGGAGGCATTGGGAATCTACCGCGACCGTCAGGGAGCGGTCACTGATCATGTCGAAATTGGCTCAACTCATATTCCAGGAGATCAGGAGGAATCTTCACCCCGTTGATATACAGCTCGTAATACTCGCCCACTGGTCAAATGGTGATCGCCAGTTGCGTCCTGTCCGCATCCGCCGGAATTGAGGCTGTACGCCGATACCAGCGCACTCCCTTTGGAGGCCTCTCAGTCAGGGGCAGTTGAACGGGTCCCCACGCGGAGTCATCGAAATCCGGCCGGCTGAACTCGGGCTTGTCGGGGGTAGTGGTGCGCCACTCGCCGGAGAGGTCGACCCAAGGCAGCATCTGCGCTTGCAGCGGCAAGGCGGCCAACAGAAGGCAGGATCCAAGAATAATCCGTCAATCTATATAGTAAAATGATATAGAGAAACTCACATTCCATCCATATTAATCCAACTTGACGAGGCGACCTTCAAATCTCTGGATGAGATCGCACCGGCTGCAAAGCGCCAGCGCGCTGAGTTTATCCGTCAGGCCGTAAAGGCTGCGATTCGTAAACACGAGTACGAGAAGATACGAGAAGCATACCTGCGCCAACCTGATACAGCCGATGACGCTGACGATTGGTCAAATTGCGAAGAGTGGAAGCCATGAGGCAGTTTGAGATCTGGTGGGCAGAACTGCCGCAACCCGCGGGCCGGCGTCCAGTGCTCCTGCTGAGCAGGGACGAAAGTTATTCCTGAATAAGTTTTTGGCAGCTGAAATTACGACTACTGTTCGAAACATAAAAATCGAGGTTCCATTGTCCGCCGCCGATGGAATGCCCAAACTCTGCGCCGTCAATTGCGATAACCTTCGAACGATAAGCAAACAGGCACTGCTCGAACGAATCGCCATTCTGCCAACTCGTCGCATTGTCGAAGTGAAGCGCGCAATGGGGTACCCTTTGGGCTGGGATGAGTTGATTGACGCCTTGCCTTGAGCGAGCTAGCATCCAGCCCTCCGCACTGTCACCACGGTGATGTCGTCATTCTGTCCCCACGCATTTGCGGCATCGGCAATCTTCTGCGCGGGCTGATCGCTGATTTCGCGCGTCCGTTCGAAGCCGAATAACTCTTGTTGCGCGTTGGCGGCTTCCACCACGCCATCCGAAACAAACGTGAAGCTGCCGCCGGGCGCTGCGGTCTCAGAGTAGGTAATCCCAGCGGCAACGCCTAGCGGGAGTCCTGCCTCCAGCGACATTTCGCGACCGTCGCAGTAAGGCGGCGGATGACCGGCATTGGCCAGCGTCACCGTACCATCTGCGTCGAACCTCGTGCAGCAGCACGTGACGAAACCGCCACCAGTATGTCCGGCGAGCCCTTCGTTCAAGGCGGCCAGAATCGCTGCGGGCGAGGACGACTTCTCATTCCGCAGGATCCCGATGGCCACCGATACCAGCATTGCGGCTTTCAGGCCCTTGCCGCTCACGTCGCCAACAACCAGAATGCGCGAGCCATCCGCATGATCGATAACCTTGTAGAAATCGCCGCCCACTTCGCTCGCAGGCAGATACACGGCTTCCGCCGCCCATGAGGCAGCGACCCGTTCAAACCTGGTCAGGAGCAGCGATTGTATTTCTGTCGCGGCTACAAGTTCCTGTCCCATGCGCGCCTTCTCTCTGCGCAACTCTTCAAGCGATCTGTGGAAATATACTCCAAGAACCATCGCCAGGAACAGATTCAGCATCAGGTTCGCAATGCCATCGTATTGACGCTCCAATAGCAGCAAAGGAGAATCGAAACGCCCCCCGGTGTAATAGCTAATAGCAGTCAGCATGTCAAAACCCACCAGGATCGCCATGGGAGTAGTGGCAAGCGCAATCAATCG
>CAIRSA010000037.1 GCA_903881085.1 uncultured Acidobacteriia bacterium | reverse complement strand
GTTGCCAATGCATTCCTGAGGATGGCCAGACTCCGCAAACTGGGGACGGACATGAATTTCCGGCGTTTTTGGCCGGAATTTCGCTGTCCGTCCCCTGTTTGCCCCGGCGATACAACCCGCAATACGAACTCACCCATTGGGTGACCATTCGGATTCCCGCAACATCTTACAACTGAAGCGGATTGCCGCAATACAAAGACTCAACTGCTTTTAAGGTTCATCGGGAGCACATGGCGGCTATGGAAAAGGGAATACCATTGCCGGAGTTTCCGCTGGATCCGGCGCTGGAACGCCGTCCGCCCGATCCCACCGTCCTGCCGATTCTGGGAACGGTTCTTTCCACTCTTTCAGTTGGAGCCATGATCGTGCTTGCACTGAACCTTCCGGCTACGTCCCGTGATTTTTGGGCCGAGCCGAAGCGTGCAATTTGTGATCAATGGAGGGATGACTCATGATAGAATCCAAATGCCAGATCGTTCGCTGCCGAAGGAGCAGCAACAATATGCGTTCATTCGTCCTCGTATTGCTTGTTAGTTCTGCGTTGACGGCGCAACAGAATCCGCGCGGCTTAGTGGAGGGACAGATTGCCGATTCCACCGGCGCGGTAGTTCCAAAGGTTATTGTGAGAGCCTCCAACATAGAGACCGGGGTTGTCACGGCCGGCTCCAGCAATGCGCAGGGCGCTTACGAAATTCCGTATCTCAATCCCGGAACTTATCGCGTTACGGCGGAACACACCGGATTCAAGCGCTGGGCGCAGTCCGGGCTCGAAGTGCGCGCAGGCGATCGACTAAGGATTGACATCAAGCTCGAAGTCGGCAGCATAGCAGAGGCGGTTGAGGTGACCTCGGAGAGCCCCGTACTCCAAACCGACGAAAGCAGCGTGGGCCAAGTGATCACCTCACGTCAATCGGCGGATTTGCCGCTGCGCGGCGGCAGCCTGGCGTGGCTATACACGATGGCGCCTGGCGTGGTGTTGCCGAGCGTGCCGGCGGGTGGGCCCTGGAACATCGATCAGGCGTCGGCGGGCAGCGTAGAAGGAGGCGGATTGGGCAGCTTCGACTTCAATCTGGATGGCGTCACCAGCAACGCGTACGGTGGCCGCACGAATTTCGTGCCCCCGCAGGATATGGTGCAGGAACTGCGCATCGAGACGAACAGCTACGACGCGTCGATTGGACACTCCACCGGCGGCTCAATCAACATCACGTTAAAAAGCGGCACCAACCAATTGCACGGCGCACTCGGGGCGTGGCTGACGAAAGGTCCGCTGGTGTCGCGCAATTTTTTCTCGGCCACGAGTCCGATCGACATCTGGTGGCGCGGCAGCCTGGCAGTGGGTGGGCCGGTGCTGATACCGAAGCTCTATAACGGTAAGAACCGCACGTTCTGGATGTTCGGACTCATGACCCATGATCGCTCGCAGCCGGTAAACAATATTGTGTCCGTACCTACCGCAGCGCAGCGTAGCGGAGATTTCTCCGCCTTGCTCAAGTTGGGAACGCAGTATCAGATCTACGATCCGTTCACGACTACGCCCGCTGGCACGCGCCTCTCGCGCCAACCGCTGGCGGGAAACATTATTCCGGCCAGTCGCATGGATTCCACTGCGCGCAATCTGCTGAAGTTCTATCCGCTGCCAAATGCACCGGGGACCTCAGATGGGCAGAGCAACTACAACGTAAATGTGCCGAAAGACCAGAAGGAACGTGCGCCGGTGATTCGTATCGATCACAACGTCAACGACAAACATCGGATGTTTGGCCGCTATTCGGAGACGAAATTCGACGGCCAGTTCGATGAATTCGTGCCCGGGAGCACGGTTCGCGGACGCATTCGGAGCAGGCCGTCGCACGGCGCCGCTTTCGACAATGTGTGGGTGATTTCTCCGAATTGGGTGCTGGATACGCGTTACGGCTTCTCGTGGTTCCGGGAATTACAGTCATTCACCAACATTGGATACGATCTGAAGGATTTCGGGCTTCCTTCGTCACTCGTGTCACAGCTCGACCCGCAGGCTGTTTCCTTCCCGTTACTGAACGTCAACGGAATGCTGCAACTCGGCAACGATAGCGGCTTCAAGCAAACGTATTATACACACAGCCTGCTGAACACTCTTAGCTACACCAAGGGCCTGCACACCTTTCGCATGGGGGCTGATCTTCGGCTGACCTACACCAACAGCGCCACTTACGGCAATGTGTCTCCGCAGCTCAATTTCGATCAGACCTACACCAAAGGCCCGCTCGACAACTCTACCGCCGCTCCAGCCGGACAGGGGCTGGCCAGCTTCCTGTACGGAATTCCGTCGGGCGGCTTCGTCGACCTCAACGCCTCAGAGGCGGAGTCGAGCAAGTTCTATTCGTTCTTCCTCCAGGACGACTGGCGCGTTGCGAAGAAACTGACTCTAAATCTGGGAGTCCGGTGGGAGATGGAGACTCCGGTGACCGAGAGATTCAACCGCTCCACCGCGGATTTCAATTTCACGACGCCGAATCCCATCCAGGCCCAGGCTCAAGCAGCTTATGCCAAGGCGCCTATTGCGGAAGTCCCGGTGAACGCGTTCCGCACGCTTGGAGGATTGACGTTCGTGGGGATAGGCGGAAACCAGCGCGGGATTCGCGACATGTCTTATGGAGCGGTGATGCCTCGTATCGGGCTGGCGTATCAACTTACCCCGCGGACGGTGGTGCGCACCGGATACGGCATCTTCTACGGGCTTTTGGGCGCGGACTACACCGATGTGCAGCAACCCGGTTTCAGCCAGCGCACGACTGTCGTGCCCAGCAACGACAACGGCGTTACTTACGTCGCTTCGATCTCGAATCCCCTGCCTGGCGGCCTGCAGAAACCGCTGGGCTCCGCCGGCGGACTGTTGACTTATCTTGGCCGGGCACCGGGGTTCTTTCCCACCGACGGGAGACGGCCTTATACCCAGAGATGGAGCCTGAATTTGCAGATGGAACCATTCAAGAACACGCTGCTCGAATTGGGCTATCTGGCCAGTCGATCCGTGCGGCAACGCGTCTCCACGCAGTTCAATGCGGTTCCGCAACAATACCTGAGTACTTCGCCGGTGCGGGATCAGGCGGTGATCGACCTCATGTCGGCGAATGTGGCCAATCCGTTCCGCGGCATCGCAGGGTTCGAGGGGACCACTTACTTTACCGCGGCAAACACAACACGCAGCCAGTTGCTTCGGCCGTATCCGCAATTTAACGATTTGACGACCGGGTTGCCGGCCGGATCTTCGTGGTACAACGCATTTACTACGAAACTCGACCGGCGGTTTGGCCATGGCTTCATGGTGCAGGGAAACTACACGTGGTCGCGGACAATGGAGGCGGTGAGTTACCGTAACGACACGGACAAGATTCCTGAGCACGTAGTTTCGAATCTGGACCGGCCGCACCGTATCAACGGCAGCGGCATATGGGAACTGCCCATAGGGAAAGGCAAGCTGGTGGCGCGGCGAACACCGGGCTGGCTGGACCAGGCCATCGGCGGTTGGCAAACACAGGCGATTTTCACCTGGCAGATTGGTCCGCCGCTGGCATTCGGCAACGTGATTTACACCGGCACTTACGATCAGATCGCGCTGCCGGCCGATCAGCATACAGTGCAGCGCTGGTTCAACACTAGCGGGTTCCAGCGGGACAGCCGGCTACAACTCGCCAACAACCTGCGCACCTTCCCGTCGCGGATCAGTCAGGCGCGTGCACCGGGGATCAACATCTGGGACCTGAGCGCATTCAAGAATTTCCGAATCCGGGAAGGTCTGCGGCTGCAGCTGCGGGCGGAAGCAGAGGGCGCTCTGAATCATCCCAACTTCAGCCCGCCGAACATTTCGCCAACAAGTACACTTTTCGGAGCGATCAACAGCACGCAAAGCGGTGAGGGCGAGCGGCGAGTGTTCATCGGGGTGAAGATTCTGTTTTGAGGCGTTGGCAATTGAGGATAAGAATGAGGCCAATGAAGCTGACTATTTTGTGCCCCCCAAGCCTGCAACCCAGTCATCCAAAATGAAAACCACCCGTCGTCAATTCCTTACCGCAGCCGCGATGGCCCCCATTACCAGCGCCATCGCTGCATTCCGGCCGCCCAACGTCGTACTCATCCTGGCCGACGATGCCGGCCGCGAATGCTTCGCGCCATACGGCTCAAAACAGTATTCAACGCCCAACCTCACTCGCCTCGCTGCACAGGGTGTCAGCTTCAACTACTGTTACTCCACCCCACTCTGCACACCCAGTCGCACCGCCCTCATGACCGGCAAGAGCAACGTCCGCAACTATACTGATTTCGGCGCCTTCCTGCCAGGCCAGTACACCTTCGCCAACCTCTTCAAAAATGCCGGCTACGCCACTGCCATCTCCGGTAAATGGCAAATGCAAGGAACCCCTGACGCCCCTGGCGTGCCCGCGGACCAATCAGGCTTCGACACCTACTGCCTGTGGAACACCGGCAAAACCGGACGCGATCGCTACTGGAACCCCTCCATCGAATGCGATGGCAAGATCCTCGCCCCCGGCAAAGACGCTTACGGCCCGGACATCTTCACGCAATTCATCGAAGACTTTATAGAAAAACACCGTCAGCGCCCGTTCTTTGCCTACTTCGCCACACCCCTGCCTCACGAGCCATTCCTCACCACACCCGATTCGAAGGACCGCAATTCCAAGGCCCCCCAGTCCAACTTTGAGGACATGATCGCCTACACTGATAAAACCACCGGCCGCATCCTCGCCACGCTCGATCGTCTCGGCCTAAGCGACAACACCCTTGTCCTCTTCACCGCTGACAACGGCACTGAACATACGATCCACTCCCGCTTCGACGGGCGCACCATCCGCGGCGACAAAGGCGCACCCACCGATGCCGGCATCCACGTACCCTTGATCGTCCGCGGCCCCGGCACCCTCACCGGCGGAAAAGTCCTCGATGACCTGATCGATTTCACAGACTTTCTCCCCACCCTTTCCGAAGCCATCGGCTCGCCACTGCCCAAGGACCTCCAAATCGACGGCCGCTCCTTCTGGCCCCAGCTCACCGGCAAAAAAGGCAACCCTCGTGAATGGATCTACACCTATTACTTCCCCCGCCCCTTCGCCGGAAAGTATGACACCCCGTACACATACCCGGAAATCCGCTACGCCCACAACCGCCGCTTCAAGCTCTACAGCGACGGCCGCTTCTACGATACAGTTGCCGACCCGGAAGAACAGCATCCCATCGAATCAAACAACGATGTTCGCCGCAAACTCCAAGCCGCGATCGACAGCTTTCCCGCCCATGGTCTCAAAATCCCCGCCGAACACTGGCAGCGCGCCAAAGGTGTAAAGCCTCCGGTCTGGTAAGCCACGCATTGCGCTTTACCGCGTTTTCGTGGCATTGGTGGGGCATGCTGTTCTGATTTGGATTTGAAAGCCGTTTACGCGGGCTCGAAAGGTTCAATTAGTGCGTGAATGAGGAGTACGATTTGCGGAGTGTCGTGACTGATCCGGCTACAACTTGACGAAAACTATGCGGCTTTGGGCGAAACCGCCTGCCCAATTTCAAATATTTCACACCTTCTCGCGGATTCTGCTGGTACCGAACGGCATCCCCAGGCCCTGCCAGCCGGAGCACGGTAACGACCACAGCAACGAAAAGGATGAGGAGGCCGCGCATACCGGCAATGGCGACAATCCTACACAATCCACCGTCATCCTGAATAGAGCAGTCGACGGCAAATTCGGATGGGTGGCGAGACTGCCCCACGAGATACCGCCCGTAATGCGAGTCACCCGGCAGGTGACGAGCGCGTTGTATGCAACCGATGCTAAATGTTAGAGATAGCTTTTCCAGATGCGTTCAACTGCTCCTTCTCGGGTCATCGGCCCGATTTGGGGATTCGCTTTAGGCGGTATGGCCTCGCGCAAGCTTTTTGCCGCGGTCGCTGAGATACTGCAGTTCCGATGCTTCGGGATCGTTGACGAGCACGGCTTAGTCCACGATGAGGTGCCGGGACCGGCACCTCATTCTCCCGCCTAAAAGCGGAACTTAAGTGACATGGCCATGCGTCGCGCGACGTGTTGCGCCGCTGTGATCTGGCCAAATGCCGCATTCGTTTGTTGGCCGTTCAAGAAATTGAATGTCAGCGAAGAGTTCGGATTGCTCGGATTGAAGTGGTTAAAAACGTTGAAGGCCTCCGCCCGGAATTCGAGGGTCTTGCGCTCGGCAACCTTGAACTGCTTTGAGAGAGAGACATCGATGTTTTCAAGACCTGGTCCGTAGGTCAGCGTGGGGGGTGTATTGCCAAAGCCCAACGACCTGATGCCAGGCAACGCGAAGCTGGCAGAGTTGAAGGGGTAGTACAGACGCTGATCGATGGCGCCAGGAGCTTTGCCGTCATCCGTCCGGAACAGGTCCCCGTTCATCTGGCAGCGCATCGGAATGCCTCCGGTCGGCGTCCCCGTCCAGTAGCCGATCGGCGCGTTGGATGCTGCGCAGGCCACCGTAAGCGGCGTCCCGCTGAAAAAGGCGCCTACGCCGTTGAAATGCCAGCCATCGAAGGCAGACTTGGTCAGCCAGTTTGACCAGTACCGGCTGGCGCTCGGGATGTCATAGCCGAAATTGAGATTTACGGCATGCGGACGGTTGGCCACGTTCTTCGTCAAATTGTCAGGGATCCATTGCTGATGGGCAAATGTAATCGTTTTTGACCAGGTGTAGTTGCCGCTGAACTGGTAACGTTTACCGAAGCGCCGGTTGATCTGAACCTGTAAAGCGTTATAAGAGGATTCGCCCAGGCTGGTAAACGTGGAAATCGATCCCCAGCCTTGATACCCGGTCATCCCGCGAATCAGGTTCGTGGCGTAAAACGCGGCCGTCCCATTGCTTGCGCTGGTGGGATCCAGATACTTCTTAACGGCGCCGCCATCGGGAGTCCAAGTCGTGTAGGGCGCCACGGCGTTGGCATCGTTTGCGGTTCCGAAGCCGTGGTGCGAAACATTGCCCACATATGACAAGTCCAGAATCATGCCATGGCGGATGTCCTGTTGAATCCCGAAGCTCCAATTGTAGGTGGAAGGGTTGCTCAGATCCTGCGGCCCCCCTACTACGTTTTGTGAGCCATAGTAGCCTTGGGTCGCCAGCAGATTCGAGAAATTCGTGTTGTAGTAAATCGGTGAGCGGAACGCCGGCGGCGCGGCCAGCGGACCCACGCCGGAACTCAGCGCGCTCACCTGCGTCACGCCGAATGCACGCCCGTAGAAAATGCCGAATCCGCCGCGCACAGCTGTCTTGCCGTTACCGAAAAGATCGAGCGCAAATCCGACGCGGGGCCCCAGCGCCACGGCCGGCGTATGGAAGAATTTCTCATTGTATTGGACCATGCCCGTGTAGGGCAGTCCGTTCGCAGGATAGGAGGCCGGGTCAAATGAAGTGGCACGCGCGAACAGGTAAGTCGCCTTCGTGATCGGATTGATAGCGACCTTCTGGCCGTCCACCAAAGCCGGGAACAACAGCGTGCCCGATTTCTTCGGGTCATACGCGGAACCATCGAACATGCTGAGCACGGAACCTAATGACCAGGTCGGTTGAATAATTTGGAACCGCAAGCCCAAATCGAAAGTCAGGCGCCGGGTTGCCTTCCATGTGTCTTGAAGGAACCATTCCACTTGGTTGTAGCGCGCATGATGGAACAGCCGCGAATTGTCCTCACCATAGGCCTGAACTGTTCCGGCCATCATGTTGGAATACGCATAACCGGTATCGTAAGGGTTGGCGGTGTCCGACCCAAACCAGTAAGTGCCTGCGGCATTGTACGTTGAGTAAGTGCTGGAGTTGCGCGAATTATGCTCATAGTAAAAGCCCGCTTTCACCGTGTGACCTTTCTTGATCCAAGTCAGATTCGAAGTGAGATTCAGAATCTGGTCCGTGCCGAAGAACGGCCAGCGGCTGTCGAAGCCGAAGCCAGGCGGAGCGGTTGCCCCCTGGCCGGCCGACTGCGCGCCATTGGTTCCAAAGCTGATGATCGGCAGGATGTTCAAGCTGTTTGCATGGAAAAAATTGGGCAGCGTGACGGTCTTTCCGTCGGCGCCCTTTAACGCCGAAAGATCGTTTGTGGCGCGGAACTTGGCCTCATCGGAAGGATACGTATGTTGCGTCGCGCGATTGATTCCCAACGACGATTCCAGAATCAGGTTCGAGCGGAACGTGTGGATCACCGTGTACACGGCGCCCGCCGATTGGATGTCGTAATTGCTGGAGAACTGTCCCCAGCCTCCGCCTCCATTGAGGGTAGCACCGACTCCGCGGTCAGCCTGGAAATCCTGGATCAGCCGCATGTACGAAGTAGTCTTGGGGCCAAGGTTGTAGTCTACCCGCAGGATGCGGTCTTCGCGCGGCCGTTCGCGATTGAACTGGTATTGCGCGTTGAACCCCCGCCTCCCGGAAGTATCGGTAGTGTTGGGCAGCGGAAACAGGTTCATCATCGCATAGCCAATTGGACTGATCTGACTCGAAGGAATTTTGTTCCCCGCGAGTACCTTGCCGGTGGTGGGGTCCTTGACGGGGATCAGCACGCCGGTCGTCGTTACCGTTTGGGAAAAGTCGCCCACGCGTTCGAGCGCGGTTGGCATGTTGAAGCTGTTCACGCCGCCAGTTGTCAACGTATGCAAATACTCTTCTGAAAAGAAGAAGAACAGCTTGGTGCGATTCTTGTTGAAGTTGGTGCCTGGAATCAGCAGCGGTCCGCCAAAAGTGCCACCGGGATTTTGATAGCGGTAATACGGCTTGTTGACCGGCACGCCAAGGCCATTGACGATGGTCACATTCTTATTATTGAAGAACTCATTGGCGGAGAGCATCTCGTGCCTCCAAAAGTAGTACGCGCTGCCGTGAAACTGATTGGTTCCGTTCTTGATGGAAACGTTCATCTGGCCTCCGGCGCGCGCCCCATATTCGGCCGTGTAGTTGGAAACCAGCACTTTCACTTCGCCGATCGCGTCCAGGTTTGGAGCAAGGTAGCCGCCCGTCACCTGATTGCCGCTATCCTGGCTGACCACGCCATCGAGCGTAACAACGAACTGTCCGCTCTGCCCGCCATTGACCGGGTTAGCGGTGGTGTTGAACCACCCGGGCATGTCGCCCGTGGTGACCATTTGAACGCCGGGAAGCGATCGCAGCACCCCAAGATAATCCCGCCCTGTAATGGGTGTGTCTTCGATCTGCTGCGTGGTGACCAGAATGGAGCGGTCGGAAGTTTCCGTCGAAACGCGCGCTCCCTCCGCGAGCACTTCCACCGAAGTGGAAACGTCGCCGACGGTGAGGCGCAGTTCATGAAGCGCTACGCGCTCTTCGGCGCTGACGGCAATGGCCCTCTGGTCGTACCCTTTGAAGCCGGCCTGTTCGATGTGCACGCTGTAGTTGCCGGGAACGAGGTTGGTGAACAGAAAGTTGCCATTGGTATCGGTCTTGAAGGTACGCAGTTGCAGCGATAGATCATGCGTGAGGCGCACCGCTGCGCCGGCAATCACCGAGCCGCCCTGATCGGTCACAGTTCCGGAGATTTGTCCAGTGACAGATTGCGCTTGTGCGGCAAACTGAAGAATTCCCAATGCGGCGGCGAACTGAAGTAATTTCATGGAGGGGCCCTTCCTTGACCAACGAGGTATTTGCAGACTATATCGAAGTGCAAGCAGCGGGTCAAGCTTCGCTAACCGGGCCGCGCACGTTAGTAAGCGGTTTTGGCTTATGCTATTTTCCTTCGAGGTCAGGATGTCTGAGTGTAGTTTCCACCAAAATGGGGGCTTGCGGATTACGACGATCTCAGGCTCGACGCCCACAAACGAACGTTGACGCCGGAAGACTTCGCCAAGGTCATGGAGCTTTTGAAGCTCCGGCCCATGCAGATTGTCATTGTCAGGAAAGCTCTCTGCTGGGCGTCGAAGAAATGCCGCGGATGATGGTCGAGGCGGTCAAGGCTGCGAAACAGGTGCCGTCGTTATCACACACGGACCCTTTACATCCTTGCACGGGTTGGTTCCCTCCGTCATTTCACCCATGGTGAAGAGCAACACGAGTCCACCAAAGATTATCGGGAGCAGCATTGCGATTGACCGCTCGCCTCTCCGGATGATCGCGGCCAATGCTACGAACAAGGCCGCGATAGCCGATAGGAAGCCCGCTGCCATCGGTACTGCGACTGATGGCAGTGAGTAGAACTGGCCTCCGGCCGCTATTGACAATCGTCGTGTAGCGTCCAATCCTCCGTGAAGCCCAATCGCCAGGAAGCCCAAAATCAGCAACACTACCCAGCCAACCAGTAGTTTGAGCGCCCATCCTCCCATCCCTGTAGACGGGAATGCAAAAAACTCGCCTCGCGACGCCAATTCGTCTGAAGCTTGCAGCTTAGGTCTCATTTCGATACCTCCTGAGTGCCTGCGCCGGATCAGCAATCCGCCTAGGTCGCTTTGGGTTTGAACCAGATTTCCCTTGGCGCCCGGACACTATCGATTCTACATCCAAATCAGGAGTTTGATACCTGTTGTTCTGTTGCATCGACTGGAAAGCAGGGTTAGCGTAACGGCTCTCATGCGCAGCCGCTCCCATCGGATGCTTCCAGTAGCCTCACCATCATGTACCGGAACACCAGCGCCTGCGGATAACAACTGCAATGAAATGGAACCGCGAGGGACGAGGCATTTCGAACGGCGGCGACAGTAAGCTTCCCAAACTCGGCGTCGCAGGTTTGACCCCCGTCTCTTGATCCAGTTTCAGCAACTTGAGGACATCTCCTGAAGTGGCTGGTTCTGCCTGCTTAATTAATTGCAGCAACCCATCTACCGCCAAAAACTTGCAGTACAATATGCACATGAGAGTACTCAGCACGTTGATCGCTTTGGTGCTGTCTGTCATCACAGCCTGCGCTCAGTCGCCCGCCGCCGCGCCGTGGGTCTCACTTTTCAATGGCCAGGATTACACCGGCTGGAAACTCGTTGGGCCGGCAAATCTCGCCTCGGCCGAAATTGAAGACGGCGCGATGATGCTGCGGCAACGAACCAACACGGTCGAGCACACGTTCGTCACTTCCACGGAAAAATACGGCGACTTCATTCTCGAACTGGATTTGAAGGACGATCCCGGCTTCAACAGCGGCATTCTGCTACGGTGCCTGGAGGCAACCGCCGATGCCAAAGTGCGGCTCAACGGCTATCAGGTGAAGGTTGACAATACGGCCCGCGCCTGGACGGGCGGGGTGTTCGATGACTTCGGTGATTCGTGGCGCTGGCTGCACGACCTTGCGGACAACGAAGCGGGCCGCGCCGCGTTTAAGCTGGGTGAGTGGGCGCATTTCCGCATCGAATGCATCGGCGATACGATCAAGGTCTGGGTGAATGGAGTTCCCACGTCTCATCTGGTGGACGAAAAATATCGCCAGGGCAAAATCGCGTTTAAGATCCACTCGCTCGGCGACAGGCCCAACGACACGCGAAATGCGATCCGGTTGAAGAACATCCGCATCATCACTGCGCAGCCGGAGCGTTACACTCAAACGATGGAATTGCCGGTGCGGCGTGCACCTGCCGCGCCGGGTAAGTTTGACAAGGCGAAGCCTGCTCGGATCGCGCTGCGATGAAAAGGGAGCCGTCGAGCCAAGCATTTCGCACAAAGCGGTTGTTGTCTATCAAGCTAATTGGAAACTCCACTGATAACGCAGGAGACGCCAAAATCGTGGACACGACGCATACCTCCGGTGCGCCAGTCGCTCATGACTGATCCCAGAGTGGCTGCGGTGACGCCTTCGCGGAGTCAGGCGGCGCGGTAGTAGTGGTTCCGCATGCCGCCCAGGCCCTGGTGATGCCGCTCGCTGTGATAGTGGGCGACGAAGTTCTGAATGGCTGTCCGCAACGACTCCTCCCCCAAGAAGATTATCCTTCAAAGAGCAGTTGACGACGAATTCCGGTGGTGAACCAGACTCTGCAAACTGGGGACGGACATGAATTTCCGGCGTTTTTGCCGGAATTTCGCTGTCCGTCCCCTGTTTGCCCCGGCCAGACACCCCAAAATACTAAC
>CAIRSA010000036.1 GCA_903881085.1 uncultured Acidobacteriia bacterium | reverse complement strand
ATGGTGGTGCCGGCCGGGCTGGTGAACAACTGGCACCGCGAGCTGAACGAAGTGTTCAACCTCGAATTCGAGGTATTCGGCTCCGAGGGCGACATCACCGACCGCAAGACCAACGCCTTTGCCAAGCACGACCGGCTGATTGCTAGCATCGACACCCTGAAACGCCCGGCACGCATCAAGCGTCTGCTGGATGCGCCGCGCTGGGACCTGGTGGTGTTCGACGAGGCCCATCACCTGACCGCCTACCGCACTGGCGGCAAGGTCAGAAAGACTGAGAACTATAAGCTGGCCGAGGCGCTGAAGGACCATTCGCGCGACCTGCTGCTGCTGTCGGCAACGCCTCACCAGGGCAACCACTTCCAGTTCTGGATGCTGGCACAGCTTCTGAATCCGACGCTCTTTGGTAGCCCGGAGGAAATGCTGGAGCACCGTCACAGGCTCAACACAGTGATGTACAGGCGCACCAAGGCGGATGCCTGTCAGCCGGATGGATCGCCGCTGTTTGCGCGCCGCTGGGTGCATACCGAATCCTTCCTCATGAACGAAGAGGAGCGCCGGTTTTACGAGAAGCTGCGCGAATACCTGGAGGACGGCTTTAATCTGTCGCGCCGCCAGGGGGGCAAAGGTCAGGCGCTTGGTTTCCTGATGGCGATCTTCCAGAAGATCGCAGCCTCGAGTTTCGCCGCCGTGCGGCGCACCCTCAAGCGCCGCCTGCTGATGCTGACGTTGCACGAGGCCCTGCTGCGGGACAAAGAACTCGACATCGAGGGCCGAGAGCGTCTGATGGAGGAAGCCCGTGAACTGATTCACGAGGAATTCGGGGTGGCGCGCGACAGCATCGGTCGTAGCGAAGTGGATCGTGTGCTTGCCGATCTCAAGTACCGGCTCGTCAAAAAGCTGGATGAGGAAGCGCTGGAGCTGGCCTCAGACCCCTACGGCAGCGAATACGGAGCCGCCCACGCTGAAGAAGCCGCATCGGCTGTCGTGGAACTGCACCTGCCCGAAGAGCGGCTGCGCATTGGAGACCTGCTCAAGGTTTTTCCGCAGCAACGTGAAACCAAGGCGCAGAAGCTGATCGACGGCCTCGGCATCTTGTGGCGGCAGAACCCGAACGAAAAGATTGTCGTCTTCGCGACCTACCTCGGCACAGTCGATTTGATCGCCCGGGAGATTGACCAAACCTTCCCAGGTCAGGGCGTGGTGGTGCTACGCGGCGGCGATCACGGAGCCAAGGTGGCAGCGGAGCGCCGGTTTCGTCAGAAGGACGGCCCGCGTGTCTTGGTTTGTACCGCGGCGGGTCGCGAAGGCATCAACCTGCAGTTCGCGCGCATCCTGTTCAACTTCGATTTGCCGTGGAACCCGATGGATGTGGAGCAGCGCATTGGGCGCATCCACCGCTACGGGCAGAACCACACGGCGCAGGTCTACAACCTGGTGCTGTCGGACACCATCGAGGGCCGCATCTTCTTGCTGCTCGATGAGAAGCTCACGGAGATCGCCAGGACGGTCGGTAAAGTCGACGACCAAGGCAACATCGCAGAGGACTTGCGCGCGCAAATTCTTGGCCAGCTATCGGAGCGGCTCAATTACGACCGCCTGTACCAGGAGGCACTGTCAGATCCGGAACTGAAACGTACGCAAGTTGAGCTTGAGGCCGCACTTTCGAATTCTCGTGAGGCGCGCCAGGTGGTGTTCGACCTGTTCCAGGACCTTCAGGGTTTCAGTCTTGATGACTACACGCCATTCGCCGATGTGTCATCGAGTCTGGACCGACTGGTGCGCTTCTTTGCGGCTGCGGTAGCCGACCGCCAGCAGAAGCTGATCAAGGTCGACAACGAAACCTATGACCTGGTGGCCGTCGATGGCGTGCGCCGTGCCCGATTTACCCTCAGCCGCGATGCGGCCACCAGCCACGACGATCTGGAGCTGATGGGCTTGGATCACCCCTTGGTGCAGGAAGAGCTTGGTCGTTGGCGCAGTGTGCCGCCAGAAGAGATCGGTATTGCCGTTACCGGGGACATGGACGCGCCGGTATTGCTGTCGCTCTGGATGGTTGAGGCATCAGCAGGCAACGGGGAGCGTCGCATCGTCATTCAGCCAATTGCCGTGAAGCAGGATGGTACGCGCGTTCCGGCGGTGGAGCGTCAGAGCGACCGCTACCTCCAGGCGCCCGCCACCACACCTAGATTCTTGGCGGAGCAGCGACTCGAACTGTTTACCCGCGCGGTGGAGCCGACACTGCAACGGGAACTCAAGCACAAAGGGGCTGCGAATGGGGACGGCAGTTACTCGGCAGAGTTGATCGGTTACGTCGAGATCGTCGCTCAGAGCGCCTGAGGCCGCAAGGCGGTACAGAGAAGTAGACAAGGACATGAAGTATGGCCCGTATCGAAAACCACAAATACAGCATCGAGGAGGCATTCAGGGAATGCTTCTACATCGTCCCGGACTACCAACGCGAATACGTCTGGACGGACAAGGAAGTGCACCAACTGCTTGAGGACATCAACGAGCAGATCGATGCGGGTTCGACGAGGGAATACTTCATCGGCACTGTGCTGGTGTCACCGACCGATCAGAAGAATCACTACGAAGTGATCGATGGTCAGCAGCGTCTGACCACCTTCTTCCTGTTGCTCTGTGCCTTGAAGCATGTGTTTCAAGGAGAGCCACAGCGACAGGTCGTCAGCGGCCTGATCTCGACCAGCTACACCGACAGCGACGGCGAGACGAGGACAAGTTTGAAGCTGGAGCCGCGCTACGAAAACGCCGGCGACGTCATGACCAAACTGGTGGAGCTGGACACCGATCCGCAGTCAGTGCGTGCTGGCATTCAGGCTGCTGGAATTCCCAGCTTTGGATCACTGGAGAACCTGGTCAACGCCTACGGCACCCTGTATCGGTACTTGAAGGACAACTACGACGACGCGCCCAAGCTGAAGAAGTATTGGGGCTACCTCGCCAACAATGTCGTGTTCATTCAGATCTCGACGGACGTGAGCAGTGCGCTGAAGATTTTCGAGACCATCAACGAGCGCGGCGTCGGCCTGAACCCGATGGATTTGCTGAAGAACCTGCTGTTCACCCAAGCGGACCGAGATCGCGCCCAAGCGCGCGGTGTTGGTGGCCAGTCGCGACGATCACATGCTATGGGCCAAGTCGAACAAGTTGGCGTTCAAGTCTGGCGCCTACTTCGCGACCCGCAGGAACACCATCGAACTGCCGAGTGACGCACTGGCGCACAGCAATAGGGGCTGGGCCGGAAGCCAGCAGCAAACGGCACGGGCGCAGCTTTGGTTTCCGCGAGAACCGGAGAGCATGCAGGTCAATGAAATGATCAGGATTGCCGGCCAATACAACTACACGCTGACGCTGCTGTTGTTGCCGGAAGCCGAGTGGCAGGGCGCACGTCACGACGACGAGGAGCCGGAGGAAGATACCCATGATCGCTTCATCCGCAACGGTCAGTTCCCGGTTCGGTAGCGCAGGGGAGCGCGATCATGAGTGCCCACAAGTGGCAATTCGCTTCCCGTTTCCGCCGCCATGCGTTCGGCTGGCGCTCCGACACGCCGGTGCAGCGGGTCAAGGAAGCCGTTGTGGAGATCAAGCAGGTCGCCCGTAAGGAGCCGGTGCTCGCAGCTGAGGGCGCCATCACCCTGCTGGAAAAACTCTCCCCGGCGCTGGAGCAGGTGGACAGCTCATCGGGCGCCTTGGGCTCTGCGGTCAACAAAGCTATCGAGACCCTGGTGCCGATCATCGTCAAGGCCGACGTTGAGCCCAAGCAGCGGCAACGCTGGCTGGAGCGGCTATGGCAGGCGCTGCAGGACGACGAAATGCCCTACATCGAACTGCTGGGGGACTACTGGGGCGAATTGTGCGTGATCCCAGCGTTGGCTTCGCAATGGGCCGATGAGTTCATGCCTGTCGTTGAAAGCGTGTGGAGCCCGAAGGCGCCTGGCCACGGATTCTTCAAGGGCACCAGTGCCTGTCTGTCCGCGCTGTTCGCGGCGGGCCGTTACGGCGAGTTGCTGACCTTGATCGACAAGGCGCGGTTCAAGTGGTGGCACGACCGGCGCTGGGGCGTGAAGGCACTGGCGGCGATGGGCAGAAAAGCGGAGGCGATCCGCTACGCCGAAGACTCACGCGGGCTCAATGACCCAGGCTGGCAAATCGCGCAGGCCTGCGAGGCCATCCTGTTGTCGTCCGGTCTGCTCGACGAGGCCTACCGGCGCTACGCGCTGGAAGCCAATCAGGGCACGACCCATCTCGCGACGTTTCGCGCCATTGCCAAGAAATATCCGAATCAGCAGCCTGCCGACATCCTGCGCGACCTCGTGGCCAGCACCCCGGGCGCGGAAGGCAAGTGGTTCGCTGCCGCGAAGGAGGCGGGTCTGTTCGACGTTGCGATTGAACTGGCCAACGCCAGCCCGACCGATCCCCGTACCCTCACCCGCGCGGCGCGGGACTTTGCCGAAACGCAGCCCACCTTCGCGCTCTCCGCCGGCCTCGCGGCGCTGCGCTGGATATCGCTCGGACAAGGCTATGAGATCACCGGCGGGGATGTCCTCGATGCGTACCTGGCCGTGGTGAAGGCGGCGCCCGGCGCAGGGGTCTCCACTCAGCACGTCAACGCGCAGATCCGAGAGATGACGGCCGCCAATCAGCCCGCACACACGTTCATGAAGACGATCCTGGAGCGTCACTTGCAGCCCTGATCGGGGCGCGGTTTTCGCATACACCCTCAGCGGCCCGCACGGCTCCGCAGTTCCCTCATGGCGTCGGCGTCAGCCGCTCCGGACAATTCCACGGCATGTGAGTTGGACGGAAAAGGACGGCGACCGATGTCAGCAACAAACCACGTTCCCCCTGAACGGATGACCGCCGAGCAGCGTCGGCGCGAGATCGCGTTTTTGCTGGCGAACGCGCTGGTACGGCTGCGCAGCGCCCATGTTGCGCAGTCCGCAAACATGACCGGTTCGAGCGAGTTTGAGCTTGGCTTCTCTGGCCACCAGAGCGTTCATTCAGACCCCGTCAACAAGACCAAAACGGAGTCGCGATGAGCGCACTAACACGATCATTTTCAACGCCCGCCTCGGTGGCCGCACAGGTCGCCCAGTTATCCGAGCTGCCGATGGCCGAGCTCAAGGCGCTTTGGCAAAGGCTGCACGGCGGCGAGGCGCCCAACCACAACCGCCAGTTCCTGGAACGCCGCATTGCCTATCGGCTGCAGGAGGTGGAATACCGGAAGGTTGCCCCCGACGTGCTCGACCGCAACAAGCGCCGCATTGCCAAGCTGGTGGAGACGGGCACGCTCAAGAAGCGCGACCGAGATCATCGTCCCGCGGCGGGCACGCTGTTGACCCGCGAATACCGGGGCATCGCCTACAAAGTCGTGGTGACGGCCGACGGCCAGTACGACTTTGAGGGGCGGCTGTTTCCCAGCCTCTCGATGATCGCCCGTGAGATCACTGGCACGCGTTGGTCCGGCCCGGTGTTCTTCGGACTGAAGGCGCCCTCAACGCCGAAGGCGACGCCCAAGAGCAGGGCACGGCGATGAGCGACGCGCTGAAGCGCCGCATGCGCTGCGCCGTCTACACGCGCAAATCGACCGACGAAGGGCTCGACCAGGAATACAACTCCATCGATGCCCAGCGGGACGCAGGCCACGCCTACATCGCCAGCCAGCGCGCCGAGGGCTGGATCCCGGTGGCCGACGATTACGACGATCCCGCCTTCTCCGGCGGTAACATGGAACGCCCGGCGCTGCGCCGCCTGATGGCGGACATCGAGGCCGGAAAGATCGATGTAGTGGTGATCTACAAGATTGACCGCCTGACACGCAGCCTGGCGGACTTCTCCAAGATGGTTGAGGTGTTTGAGCGCTTCGGCGTGTCCTTCGTGTCGGTCACCCAGCAGTTCAACACCACGACCTCGATGGGGCGGCTGATGTTGAACATCCTGCTGTCCTTCGCCCAGTTCGAGCGCGAGGTCACCGGCGAGCGCATCCGCGACAAGATCGCCGCCAGCAAGCGCAAGGGCATGTGGATGGGCGGCGTGCCGCCGCTCGGCTACGACGTCGCGAACCCCGGTTGGTGCGCAACGAACGCGAGGCCAAGCTCATCCGGCACATCTTCCAGCGCTTTGTCGAACTCGGCTCCAGCACCGCGCTGTTCAAGGAGCTGAAGCTCGATGGCGTGACGTCGAAGGCATGGACCACGCAGGACGGCAAGACCCGCGACGGCAAGCCGATCGACAAGGGGCTGATCTACAAGCTGCTCAACAACCGGACCTACCTCGGTGAGCTGCGCCACAAGGAGCAGTGGTACCAGGCCGAGCATCCACCCATCATCGACCGCGAGTTGTGGGACCAGGTGCACGCCATCCTCGCCACCAACGGCCGAGTGCGCGGCAACGCGACCCGAGCAACCGTGGCATATCTGCTCAAGGGCATCGTGTTCGGCAACGATGGCCGAGCGCTGTCGCCTTGGCACACCACGAAGAAGAACGGCCGCCGTTACCGCTACTACGTGCCGCAGCGCGAGAACAAGGAGCATGCGGGCGCATCTGGGTTGCCGCGACTGCCCGCCGCTGAACTCGAGTCGGCGGTGCTCGATCAACTGCGCGCGATCCTGCGCGCCCCGAACCTCTTGGGCGAGATGCTGCCGCAAGCGATCAAGCTCGATCCGACCCTGGACGAAGCTAAAATCACCGTGGCCATGACGCGGCTCGACGCGATTTGGGATCAGTTGTTCCCGGCCGAGCAGTCCCGGATCGTGAAGTTGCTGGTCGAGAAAGTCATCGTCTCGCCGAACGATCTCGAAGTGCGGCTGCGCGCCAATGGCATCGAGCGCCTGGTGCTGGAGTTGCGCCCCGAGCCGGACGAGCAACAAGAGGAGGCGCTGGCATGAGTGACATCCGCATCCAGAAGACGGGCGAGCTCGACGTCATCGAGGCCAGCGATGGGCGGCTGACTTTGTCGATCCCTATCCAGATCAAGCGCCGCAGCGGTCGCAAGTTGGTCACGCTGCCAAACGGCGAAACGGCCCCGGTCAGGCCGTGGGACGTGGCGCCAACGCCGCTTCAGCTGGCGCTGGCGCGTGGGCACCGCTGGCTGGCGACGCTGGAGTCAGGCCAGGCCAAGTCCCTCAAGGAGATCGCCATGCGGGAGGGAATCGACAACAGCTACGTGAGCCGGATGGTCAACCTGACTACGCTCGCGCCCGACATCGTCACCGCCATCCTGGAGGACGCACTGCCGAACCACATCACGCTGTTCGATCTGGCGGTCGATCCACCGGCGTTGTGGGATGAGCAGCGAAAGAGGATGAATGTAGCGACGCGTGGGGAGCTCCGCTGCTGGATTAGCGGGGCGAATTGATATATGCGGCGAAGCTCAGGGGGTGACCATGGGCTGGGGTGGATCTACCTGAAGGCTCATGTGTTCCAGACGCCACTGCTTCAGCGTCTCTCGTTGAGCCACGGTAATCGCGCTGTCCGACATTGGATCGCAGTACAGGAGGCACAGGTTTTTCCATCCACCGTCCCCCAAATCAAAAGCAGTTGCGAACAGCTCTTCGAGATCCTCTGCTGCCTTTGCGGCAGCCCCTGCTGCTGTTGGCTCGTCCATAGTGCTGTCATACAGCACGATAATTCCTAGCTGATAGACATCTTCCGCCGCTTTCCGCTCGATTACTTTGCCTTCGTCGAGATCGAAAAGTAATGCGCGGATATGATCCCCACCCGTCGCCAGAATAATTTCTATTCGCTTGAGAAAGTCTCGTTTTCCTGGAAGAACAACCGCGCGCAATCGATCCTCAAAAGCTTCTGGAAAAGCGGCGCGGTGGTAGCGGGATGCAAGCCACCGCTGCAGAATCCCAGTGCCGCGCCCGTCAAGCCGGATGTCTTGGCGTGGATTGGTAGCAAAAAGCGCCGGCTTGGGGATCGCCCTCTTGGATGTCGCCATTAACTCAAGCGCTATCGGCCCATCTTCCGATTGATATTCGATATGAAGACGCCGAGCGGTCTTGCCAAAAGAGTCTGCGCCGAGTCTATCTATCCGCTTGCCTACTATGATCTCAGCGTCTGGTTCCTTTTCGACTACGGCCGTGAGGTCGCAATCGTGAGAAACCACTACAACAAAGCATTGATCATCGAGCTCTGGTGGCAGTAGATCGAGTTCGCTTGCTGCTTGATGCGTTAAGACATCGCCTTGGCGCCATGAGAACTGCCGATCGGTGCCTGCCATGAACTCTTTCCTCACGCATCTTCATTGAGGTGAGGGGTGCCAAATTCTGTGACAGAAACGGAAGGCGCAGATCGCCCCGCAAGACGCGCCGCGAGGCGCTGGCGTTGCTGTGATTCTCGAACCAAGGTGGCAACGAGCGTTCTTGCCAACTCAACGACATTCCCCTTTTCTCTGAAAGCTTCCAAAATGGACGGACCGCCAGCAATCCTCCTGCGGAAAACCTGCGACGTTACGTCGATCTCAGCTTCGAGAAATACGTCAGTCGCCTTCGCCAACTCGGAGAGCCGCTGGGCGTTTCGCGGCGAAAGAGCGCCTCCCTTAATCCACTCATGAACGGCTTGTCGCGATACGCCAAACAACCTAGAGAGTTCGGAAACCGAGATCTTCGTGACGGCACGTATGTGCGCTATATCTCGCGCAGAGTTACTGATTGGGCCTGCCGAGCTTTCGCTTTGCCCATTAATCTCGATCTGATTGATATCCCAATTTGCTGTGGCGGCGCTAGCGTGCAGATAGTTCGGCGACAGCAATCCAAATGTACCCGCCACACAATAAGTCAGGATGCGCCCGCGCAGATTGTTGTGTCGCACTGTATCGACAAGGAGATCGTCTTCCTTGGTAAACGCGGCGGTCCGGATAGTGGGTCTTGACGGTCCGTCGACCCGATAAGCTGCGTACATGCTCTTTTCCCTTGCGTTTCAGTTGTTCCACGCGGAGACAGCGAGCTGCGTAACTGTTGCGTCAAAGGCTATTCCGATGCCTTTCCGCAGCACAGTGAGCTGAGACTTTATGGCGTCTAGATCAAAAAGATGCCGGCCTTCGACTGATGCGTCGGTATCCACGATCGCATGGACTCCATTTATGTCGCGGAAACGGTCAGCAATCTTCACGCCGATAGGTTGAAGGTCCATCGGGAACCCGAGTGGACCAGCTTGGATGATAGTTCGCGCGAGGACAGTGCAGTCGGCTGTCTGGATGTGTGTTTCGACAAACGAGTGAGAGACGCGAACATCTTCTGGTAGACGGCTGCTCAGGCCGAGCACGCCAGGCGCCAAATAGTCCGCGAGTCCTGCCTCGCCAGCAGGAGGAACGACTGCGTCGAGGTATCGCAGCCCAATCCTCTCTGAATGAGCCAAAGTCACGCATTCGTGAACGATGGCCAATCCCCGCATGAACTCGTCGGCAAGTGCCTCGAAAGTTTCGTACTCGGTCGTATGAAATGACAGTGCATTCTGTTCGACGATGAATCCTCTGGTGCTGTCGGTGCTAAAGAACATAAGCCTCTCGACTTGTTCAACGACCGGGGCTTGCGGCTGCGGCGCGTCCCCCAGTTGATGTGCAAGCGTGAAAGCCATGGAGACCCCTTTCTTGAAGTCGGGATAGCCTGCTTTCCTCATGCGATCCTGAATGTCGGGAGCGTAGGACCCGAGCCGAAGGACAGGGTTGTGCCGGACTTGAGCAATGGTGAAGTACACCGGTGCGTTCTTCATTTTTTGACCCATAGTACTCTCCGGTTGACAGCAGGATTGACACTTTACAGTATAATTGACATCCTGTGAAGGCATCGGTTCATGACGAAGACGCTGCTGCACGCACTCATATCGCTGAGCTGCCAGTGCAACTCTGCTCTTTACGGATAGCCAATGCCGCAATCCAACCGATTGATTCGTCCGCGCGTAACCAATTGATTAGACAGGGTGCCAGACAGGTCCTTTGCGGACTTCGGGCCATTCGCGGAGAGTGAGGCTGGAGAGAAGAATGGCCCGGAGAGTGTGGAATGCGGCCGCGAACCGGCCGGATGGCTCATCCGCGAAGTCCGCAACCTTCCGCACGAACCCGCGATAGAGCGCGGGAACCCCCGCATTCAGACAATAAAAAACCCCCACGGAGACCCGTTGGGGTTTTGATACTGGTGGAGCCGGGGGGAATCGAACCCCCGTCCGCAAGTCCTACGCTACAAGATCTACATGCTTATCCGGTCTATTGAT
>CAIRSA010000035.1 GCA_903881085.1 uncultured Acidobacteriia bacterium | reverse complement strand
CGGCGTCTATTGCCGGAATCATGCGGGCTGTCCCCGGTTTGCCCCACGAGATACCGCCCGCAATGCGAGTCACCCAGCAGGTGACGAGCACGTTGTATGCAACCAATGCTAAATGTTGGAGATAGCTTTTCCAGATGCGTTCAACTGCTCCTTCTCGGTTTAACTGATCCAATGCGCCGCCCTTTTACGCCTATATGGTTATGAAAGCTCTGAAATACCTTTCCTGGTCCGGCATCCTGGCCGGAGTCGCGCTGGCCTGCACCATGCCCGCCAACTATCTCTACCCGATCCGCCAAGGCAACCTGACGGGCTTCATCAACCGCGATGGCAAGGTGGTGGTTACGCCCAAGTACAAAACCGTCGGTGAGTTCAGCGAAGGCCGGGTGGGTTTCTATGAGAATCGCAAGTTCGGCTATCTCGATCACACCGGCAAGGTCGTCATCGAAGCGAAGTACGAAAGCGGCGAGGAGTTTGCCGAGGGCCGTGCCGTGGTTCGCGACGAGCAGGGCTATCTGGTGCTCGATGCCGATGGCCGTGTGGTAAACCGCATTCCTTATCGCACCATGGGACGCTATCATGCCGGCCTAATGCCGGTGCAGCGCCCGCGCAGCGAGGGCAAGCCAACAGCCTACGGCTACGTCAATCGCGACGGCAAAGTGGTGATTGAGCCGCTGTTCACCGGTGCCGGAGAATTCCCCGACGATCCGAGGAATCTGGCAATTGGGTCGCTGAACCATGACTGGTGCTACTTCGACCGCACTGGAAAAATCATCATTCGCATTCCGATGGGCCCCAACCTCGACCGGTCACGTCCGTTCAAAGACGGCCGCCTGGCAATGAAAGAAGGCTTCAACTTCGGCTACAAAGATGCAACTGGCAACTGGGCGATCCCGCCGAAGTACAACGAAGCCTCGGACTTCGACAATGGCCTGGCGAACGTGCAGGATGGCACAAAGTGGATCACTATCGACACCAAGGGCATAGAGGTGGCCCGCCGAAAGGGGCCGCAGCCCCTTGGACCAGCCATCGATGGGCTGACGAAGGTCACTGAAAATGGCTTGCTCGGGTGGATGGACGCGAAGGGCGAGTTGGCATTTCCCATGCGCCGGTACGACGAGGCGTTCGATTACTCCTGCGGCCTGGTGCGAATCAAGCTGGATGGGCGCTTCGGATATATGGACCAGAAGGGGCAGTTGAAGATACCGAACCAGTATGAAATGGCGTCGGACTTCAAAGAGGGACTGGCCTCTGTGTATTTCGAAAGGAGCTTCGGCTACATCAATACCAACGGGAGCATTGTCTGGAAGGCTGAGCCCCCGCCACCGCTGCAGTTGCGTCCGCTGACCGGGCCCAAACCGCCGCAATAGCCGCGTTGAGTTAGCATATTTCGTTTCAAACAGTTATGGCATTGGGGCAGTGGATTTGATAAAATTCGATTATTGTCTAGCCCCTCGTCATTCTTGCTAAATGTTGGAAATTGGTTTTTGCAATCAGGGATCCAGGAACCCTCTGGCGGGGTAGCGCGATACTATTTGGCGGCAGAGAAACGTAATCTGCCAGTCTCAACCGAAATCACTGGCTACTTCATCAGTTCGCTGGTCTATCTGTTCGAACGCACCCAGCGGGAAGAGTATCTCGCCGCAGCCATCCGGGCGGCCCAGTTTCTTACCAGGCAGGCCCACAACCGCGAGTTGAAAATCACGCCGTTCGAAATGGGCCCACATGCGCCGGCCTACTTTTTCGATTGCGGCATCATCGTGCGCGGACTGCTAGCGGCTTATGAAATCACCCGCGAGGCTGAATACCTTGAAACGGCAATGGAATGCGGTACCAGCATGGGTCAGTATTTCCGCAACGGAAAGCACCTGCATCCGATCCTGGAAATGCCTTCGCTGAATCCATTCCCGTATGAGCCGCGCTGGTCGCGGGAACCCGGCTGCCTGCAGTTGAAATCGGCTATGGCGTGGTACAACCTGCACCAGGTATGCGGCGACAACCAGTTCCAGCGCTGGTACGAACAGGCCCTGGAAGTAGCTTTGGAAACGCACAACAGCTTTTTGCCCGGCAACGACAACCCGGAAAAGGTCATGGACCGCCTGCACGCCTATTCATATTTCCTGGAAGGCATGCTGCCGGTTGCGTCGCGTCCGGAATGCGCGGAAGCGTACGAAATTGGCCTGGCCAAAGCCGGCGCACTGCTTCGCGAAATCGGGCCAACCTTCCGCCGCTCAGATGTTTGCGCACAAATCTTGCGCGTACGCTTGAACTGCGGTCTGGCGGTAGACCGGACAGCAGCCGCGGAAGAGGCGGCATGGGCAAAGTCGTGCCAATACCTCAGCGGCGACCGTAATCACGTGGGTGGGTTTTCGTTCGGCACGAAGGGCGGCGAACTGCTTCCCTTTGTAAACCCTGTTTCCACCGGGTTCTCTATGCAGGCCCTGGATGAATGGGAAACCGGGAACCGATCGCCCCATTCGCGGCTGGTTTGAAAGAACGCATCAAAATCGCTTTCGCTTCGGGATCCGACGATCTGATTCCGACACTCATCGAGCGTATGAACGAGTTGGAGCCATCGCTCCCACTGCACGTGGTCTCGGAATTCCCTCCCCCTGAAGGCCGCTGGCGGCCGTTTCATGTAGGACGGTCGTTTGAAGATAACCTCGCCAGCGTCCGCGCGGCGTTTGCGGATAAAGAGGTGGTCTACGCCGGGTTGATTCTGCAACCAAACATGCCGTACTGGCAGATGCGCTTCATTCCGATGCGGCTGTGGCCTTTCCGTACAATCTTTTACAACGAAAACCTGGACCATTTTATGCTCCGGCCCAGGTCTTTGGGAACCATCTTCCGGCATTTCCTTTGGCGGTCTAAGAACTTCGTTCGCTGGCAGCTGCAGCCCGGCGGAGCAACCTACACGTTTCTGTGGAGGCTGCGGCATCCTTCGGCGTTTCAGCGACCGATGGATTACCGGCGAGCCCGCGCCGTCCAGGTGAAGACGGAGCAAAGGACGCTCGCCGTTTCAGAAAGCCTGCCGCCCGGCATCTCAGTGGTTGTCCCGACGCGCAATGGGAAAGATCTGCTGGCCCGGCTGCTGCCGACACTGTTGCCGCAGTTGCCAGCCTCAAGCGAAGTGATTGTGGTGGATAACGGCTCCGATGATGGCACGGCGGAAGCCATGCCCGCGGGTGTGGTTGTGGAATCGTCGACCGAGCCGCTCTCCTTTGCAGCGGCCGTGAACCGTGGCATCAGGCGGGCTCGTTTCAGCCACGTCTGCCTGCTTAATAACGACATGGAGCTGGAACCGGGATTCTTCACCGCCTTGCAGCGGGCGTTTCAAGAAGTGCCTGATCTGTTCGCCGCTACGGCGCAGATTCTATTCCCTGAAGGCGTTCGGCGCGAAGAGACAGGCAAGGCCGTAATGCCGCCTTTGACCTGGCGAGGGGCAGAGGATTTTCCGGTACGTTGCGATCCGCCTGTTGAGGGCGAGAATCTGAGCTACGTACTCTACGGCAGCGGCGGATGCACCCTTTACGACACCGCTAAGTTGCGTGCCATGGGCGCGTTCGATGAGTCGTTTGCGCCGGCCTATGTGGAGGATTTGGACGTGGGCTATCGCGGCTGGCTCCAGAGCTGGCCTACCGTATTCGTGGCAGCCGCACGCGTACTGCATCGCCATCGTTCGACAACGAAGCGTTACTTTAGCGAATCAGAACTAACACTAGCACTAGAAAGAAATTATCTGCGGTTCGCGGCCAAGTCCGGCAATCCCCGGCTGTGGCGCGATGCAGTCGACCGGGCAAATCTGATCGCCGCGAAGGTGTCTCCCTCGCCGGTCTCGCTACAGGTCTTGCATGAGGCGGCGGATCTGGCGAGGCACGCTCAACCAGCAAAGTCGGCTGTCCTCGATATGGAACCGACGCTTGCTCTTACTAGCGGCGCAGTCGCGGTGTTCCCTGGCAAGCGGCCCACGGCGGGACGCAAAAGAGTCCTCATCGCTGCACCCTATCTTCCCTTCCCTCTATCGCATGGCGGCGCGGTCCGCATGTACAACCTGATGTGCCGGGCAGCGGCTGACTACGACCAGATCCTCGTGACGTTTGCCGATGAGCTAGCAACCCCGCCGCAGGAACTGCTCGATATTTGCGTTGAGATCGTAAGCGTGAAGCGCGTGGGCAGCCATCTGCGAGTGTCTTCAGACCGGCCAGACGTCGTAGAGGAGTTCTCCTCGCCAGCCTTTCGCGGCGCTCTGCAGACGATGGTTCGCAAGTGGCAGCCGGCGATTGCGCAGTTGGAGTTTACCCAGATCGCTCAGTACGTGGACGATTGCGCCCCGGCAAAAACGCTGCTTGTCGAGCACGACATCACGCTCGATTTGTACGCCCAACTGCTGAGTGATCAAGAGGATTGGGAGACGCGGTATCAGCTCGAGCGCTGGGTTCGCTTTGAGAAAGCAGCCTGGCGGAAGTTCGATGCTATCGTAGCGATGTCGGACAAGGACCGCCAGTCGATTGAGGGGACGCGTGCCGTTGCCATCCGGAACGGCGTCGATCTGGAACGGTTTCAGCCATCCAGTCAGAAGCCCGACAATGCGCGACTGCTGTTCATCGGTTCCTTTGGCCATCTGCCCAACATCCTGGCTCTGGAGTTCTTCCTGCGTGACGTCTGGCCGTTGATCCGCAGCCGGCTGCCGCGTCTGCATGTGATCGCCGGCCGGCGGTATTCTTACTTTTTGGACCACTACAAAGATCGAGTCACAATCGATTTGGAACAAACTGGAATTGAAGTGGAAGACTTCGTTTCCGACGTCCGTCCGGCCTACCGCCAGGCGGCGATCGTGGTGGCTCCGCTGATGGCTTCGGCAGGCACCAACATCAAGATCATGGAAGCTATGGCGATGGGTAAGGCAATCGTCACAACTCCATCAGGAATAAATGGGTTAGACCTCGTGCATGGACGCGATCTGATTGTCGCTGAGACGGCCGAAGCGATGGCCCAGGCGATTCGCGACCTGATTGACGAGCCTGCCCGGCGGGCCGTTTTGGAGCGCAATGCACGCACCACGGTAGAGCGCGATTTTTCGTGGGATACGATTGTCGAAGAGCAAAAACGGCTGTACGAAAGCCTGTAAAAACTTGACACACAGGGTTAGAGTGAAATTGAGGACGCACCCCGCTCCCTGGCGGCGTGTGAAAGATTAGAATTTGGACAGGCGGATCCACCTTCGCCAAGGCTTCGGCGGACAGGTCGCCTGCCCTATTTGCGGTCGAAGCGATTTTTTCACACCCTTTCGCGGAAGCGGTTGCCATTTAACCCCCAAACCCATGTCACAAACTGTCAAACTGCTATCGATCGACGGCGGCGGCATCCGCGGTGTCATCCCCGCGGTGCTGCTCGCCGAAATTGAAAAACGCACGGGCAAGCGCACCGCCCAGCTGTTTAACCTGATCGCCGGAACTTCCACTGGCGGCATTCTGGCGTTGGCGTTGACCAAGCCCGATGCCAAAGGCGAGCCGCAGTATTCCGCCGCTGAACTCGTCTCTTTCTACATCGAACAGGGCGAGAAAATCTTCTCCCGCACGCTCTGGCACAAGCTGATCGCGGCCGGCAATCTGATCGAAACGAAATTCCCCGCAAGCGGCATCGAGCAGGTGCTCGATGCGTTTTTCGGTGACGCGCGTCTGGCCGACGCCGTCACCGACGTGGTGGTGACCAGTTATGAGATCGAGCGGCGGCAGCCGTTTCTCTTCAAAAGTTCCAATGCGAAACTTCTGACTGGTTACGATTTCCCGATGAAGACAGTGGCCCGCGCCACATCCGCAGCGCCCACCTACTTTGAACCTTTGAAGCTCGCGGTGACCGGCACCAACGACTACTATGCACTGATTGACGGCGGTGTTTACGCCAACAACCCGGCAATGTGCGGTCTGGTCGAAGCACGGACCCGGTATCCGCAGGCCAACAATTACATGGCGGTTTCGCTCGGCACAGGCGAACTGACGCGCGCGATTCCCTATGACCATGCACGCAAGTGGGGCGTGGCCGGATGGGCCAAACCGGTGCTCGAGATTGTGCTTGACGGCGTCAGCAGCACCGTGGATTATCAGTTGCGCAACGTGCTAAAAAACTACCACCGCTTCCAGACCACGCTGCAACCGGACCTACAGCAGATGGATCAGACCGGAAGTGCACACCTGCGGGAGTTGAAATTGGCGGCTGACGCCTTCGTGAAAAGCCGCAGCGGGGAAATTGATCAGGTATGCGCACAATTGGTGGGCTAACAGCAGCAAACAACCGTCGTGCAACAGCGTCAAACAGTCATGTACGATTACCAAAGAGGCCTTCCTACTACACGATGAATCCGCCGCCCGATGAGAAGTATCTGTTCGACGGAGTTGTTGCGGACCCGCGACTGCTCAGCCTGGAGCGGCAAGGCGTGCTGCTCGAACTGGAACCGAAGGCGGTGCGAGTGCTGTTCTACTTGATTCAGAATCGCAACCGAGTGGTGACAAAAGACGAATTGATCGCCGAGGTGTGGGAAGGCGCGTTTGTTTCAGACAACTCGCTAACACGTGTGGTGGCGCAGATTCGCAAGCAGTTGGGAGACAATGCCCGGGCTCCACGGTACATTGAAACCAGCTCGACAGTTGGGTATCGTTTTATCGCCGATGTTTCCGTGGCAACTCCTGATACGCGAAATCCTCCGTCACCCGTTGCCCGCAAACAGCGTCATCTGCTGCTGCTTGCGTGCGGCATGCTTGTGCTACTGCTGGCTGGCTTTGCAGTGTTCGACCGCTACATTGCCGGCAGAGTGGAAGTCTCTGGATTGCGGCAGGTTACCAATTCAGACGGGGCCGACTTCTGGCCTACGTTTTCGCCAGACGCAAGCCAATTGGCATTCAGCTCCAACCGCCGTGGGACGTTTGAAATCTACGTCCGTTCACTCGCGCCTGGGGGAACGGAAAGGCAAATCACCACCGACAGGCAGGAGAGCATTCAGCCAGACTGGAGCCCGGATGGACAATATCTGGCCTATGTACCGCGGCTGCGCGGAGGCATCGCGATCATCCCGGTTTCCGGTGGCGCTCCCCGTTATCTGACAGACAGTGGCGATTCGCCCAGTTGGTCTCCGGATGGCAAGACTATCGCCTACAGGCGTTACAGCATGAACCTCAATCCGGCGTTGGAAACAACGGGCGTGGCCGGTTCCACCATCTGGTTGTTGCCGCTCGATGGCAGCGCACCAAGGGCTTTGACTCAGGCGGGAACTCCGCCAGGTGGTCATGGCAGCCCAAGGTGGACGCCGGACGGCAAGCGAATCCTATTTTCAAGCTCCGCCGGGTCCACGGTGCCCGCCGAAGCTCATGCCTGGTTGTTGGACTTGGCAAGCGGTTCCTTGGAAGCACTCCCAGTGAACAGCGGCTCCATATGGTCGCCCATACTTTCACATAGCGGACAGTGGATGTTCTTCCTGAACGCCATGTCCAAGGATCCGGGCCTTCTTGCGGCACGGCTTACCGGCTTCTGGCGCCAGACTCCGCAGATGTTGATACCGGCGGGCTTAACCAAGCCGAGGCACCTGAATGCCTCCGCTGATGGCAAGCATCTGGCATTCAGCCAACAGATTGGTGAGAGCGTTATTTGGACCTTACCGATGAGCCCCAACGGATTGCCGGATGGAACGCCGCATCCGTTGATTCCGAATCGAAATTTCCGCAATACGGAACCGGTGTTTTCATGGGACGGGCAAAAACTCGCGTATGCGTCAGTCTGGCAGGGCGGCGAGTATTCTATCGTGGTGGCGAATGCGGACGGTTCCGCAGCAGTCGCTGCGACGGCGCCGGAACTTTTTGCGAGCAAGCCATCGTGGGTTGGAAGAGAATTGACTATTGGCTTTCTGGGGATGAACCGCAATGAAATCGGCTATTGGCTACAGCCGCTCACCGCAAGCCCACGCCGCATGGACCTGAAAATGGATCTGCGCAGAGCATCCCGAGTTCGGCTTTCACCGGATGGCACAAAGCTAGCCGCGCACTTCTTGACGACGAATGGAAACTATATCGCGGTGGAAGATCTGAAAACGCACTCGACGCGCAGGATTTCGCAGCAGGGCGTGAGTGTGGGTTTTCCCTGCTGGTCGCCAGACGGCAAATGGATAGCCGCGGAACGGATGGAAAACGGCGAAAGCTTCGCAGTTTATTATCCGGCCGATGGCGGACAGATGACCGAGTTGGCGACAGGCACCGGGCAAGCCTTCGTTTATGACTGGGCTCCGGACTCAGACAAAATCACGTTTGCCGGCCTGCATCACGACGTGTGGAATATCTATTGGGTGTCGCGCCGCAGCGGCCACGTGGAGAAGCTCACCGAATTTCATTCGAATTCCGCGTTTGTAAGATACCCGGCCTGGTCGCCCAGGAATGATCAGATCGTTTTTGAACATAACGATCTGAAGGCGAATATCTACGTCGCGGATGTAAAGTAGCCGCCCGTCATCGCGCCGCTTGTATCGCCTTTAGCTTCGCGGCCAGTTCCGCTACCTTTTCCGCGTTCTGCGCGGCTAGGTTTTTCGTTTCGCCAAGATCTTTTGACAGATCGTAGAGCTGCGGTTCGGGGTCGTGTCCCATCTCAGTGTTCGTATTCGGCTGCACTTTCGGTCCTTTGCTGGGCGGAATATATTTCCAATTTCCGCTGCGCAGTGCCAGGCCGGTAGCCTGTTCCACCAGAACTTCCCTGCCCTTTTTCGACTTGCCGAGGAGCGCATCGAGCATGTTCTCACTGTCGGACCCGGCACCTGAGGGAAGGCTGGCTTCGGTCAGCTTGGCGATGGAACGTAGCAGGTCCACCTGCCCGATGAGGGCATCGGAAACACCAGGCTTTACGCTGGCAGGCCAGTGCACGATGAAGGGCACGCGCGTGCCGCCTTCGAAATTCGAATACTTGCCGCCGCGCAGTGGACCGTTGGGGCGGTGCCCACCCAATTTGGCGACGGCCTCATCCTGATAGCCATCGTCCACGACGGCTCCGTTGTCGCTGGAGAGGATGATCAGCGTGTTCTTCAACAGGCCTTGCTTTTCCAGCGTGCTGACCACTTTTCCGGCGCACCAGTCGAGTTCAGCGATGACGTTGCCGCGGCGGCCCATGGTTGTGGAGTCGCTGAAGCGCGGATGAGGCGAGCGCGGCACATGAATGTCGTGCGTGGCGAAGTACAGGAAAAACGGCTGCTTGGCATTGCGCTCGATGAAGGAGACGGCCTTGCCGGTCAGTTCGTCGGCCATGTTGTCGTCGTCCCATAAAGCCGACTTGCCGCCGCTCATGTAGCCGATGCGGCTGATGCCGTTGACAATGGTCATGTCGTGCCCATGGCTCGGCTTCATCTTGAGCAGATCAGGGCGCGTCTTGCCGGTGGGCTGGTCGTCCAGCGGGCCGTTGTAGTCGACTTTGATCGGGTCTTTCGGATCCAGGTTGCGCACGCGGCCGTTTTCCACGTAGACGCAGGGCACGCGGTCGCCGGTAGCGGGAATGATGAAGCTCTCGTCGAAGCCGATCTCTTTGGGGCCGGGAGAGATTTCCTTATTCCAATCGACATTGCCGTTGCCCAATCCTAGATGCCACTTGCCGACGACGCCGGTGCGATAACCCTGTTGCTTCAGCATCGAAGCCAGCGTTACGCGGCCGGGTTGAATCAATGCAGGCGCGTCGCCAGGAAGAACTTTGGCGCCCTTCATGCGGAAGGAGTATTCACCCGTCAACAGCGTGTACCGCGAAGGTGTGCAGGTGGCGGCACTGGTGTGGACATCGGTAAAGCGCAGCCCTCGCTTGGCGAGGCCATCGATATTCGGCGTGCTGACGCGGGTGGCGCCGTAACAGCTAAGATCGCCGTAGCCAAGGTCGTCAACGTAGATGAAAACAATGTTGGGCCGAGCTGTGGCGGCGGTGGCGCGTCCGGCCACCAGCATGGCGGCGGAGGTGCTTGCGAGAAAGTCTCTTCGTGTCATTTTGCTTCCGATTCTATTCTAAATCTAAACGGATGTCGGGCAGGGTGGTAATCCAATGTCACTTACATTGGGGGTTTTGTGGCGCAGTTGACCGGCGTAGCCCTGCCAGATCAGTTGATGACCTGGAGGCAGGTCGTTTTTGCGACCGAGATAGCCGCCGATCCTGGCGACCAGGCGCACCGCGTTTGCAGTTCGACATCGCAGAACAACAGTTCGGCAGGCAGCCCCGGCAAGTCGCGCCCTAATAGCGTCAGCAGCATAATCCGCGAGGCAATCACCAGGTTGATCGCAACCGCCCGCCGTATGCGTTCGGCTGTTTCATGAGCGATATCTTCAATGCGGCATCCCGACTTCAGCGAAGCCACCGCAAATCCGCGGGTAGAACGTGAATGTGCCCGGAGAGCCGCGACCGCAAGAAGCTGTGAAAAATTAGAATTTGGACAGACGATTGGCCGGTCCAATTTGCGGTCAAACCGATGCCTTCACACGTTCTAAGGGAGCGGTTCCTAAGGTACAGAAACAAAACAGGGGCACAGATGAGCACGCGGTGCCAGTCTTGTCGGGAAAGGGACTGGTACGGTGCGCGGATGCCCGGCCCGTTTCCAACCCCTCCCCATAAGAACTGCTCGTGAAGTTTTCCCTCAAGCAGTTCACCCAGTGAATTTCGTCCAAAGGGTTAATGCGTTTCAGGTCCCCGCGAGCGTCCTGGAATCCCCACTCCTCGCACAGAAACTCGGCCAACTCACTGCAGTGAATGAATTCGCCACTATCCAGCCAATGGCAACATATTGCCATTGGCTTTTGTACGGTCCCGAAGAGCGGTCTTATCTTGAACCGCTTTGATATAATCGTCGAATGACAACGATTCCCGGCAATGCAACGAAAATTGCCGAGGTCCACCATTCCGTCTGCGCCTTGGATTGCCCCGACTGCTGCGGGCTTCTAGTCAACTTCGATGGAGTGAAAGCCAGCCGGTTGCGTGGCGATCCTGCCCATCCAATAACAAAAGGCTTTCTTTGCGGCAAGGTCGCCCAATATCTGGAGCGCGAGTATTCGCCGGACCGCCTGCTGTATCCGCAAAAGAGAATTGGAGCGAAGGGTGAGGGACGCTTTGCGCGCATCAGTTGGGATGAGGCGCTGGATGAGATCGCGAACAATCTGTCGAAGGTTTCGCGCGAGTATGGGCCGGAGAGCATTCTGCCATACAGCTATGGCGGCACGCTGGGGTTTTTGAACGGCGCTGGTGGTGACCGGCGCTTCTTTCATCGCCTTGGAGCTTCGCGGTTGGACCGCACAATCTGCGCCTCGGCTGGCGCGGCGGGACTCACGGCAACACTCGGCCTGCGCTATGCGACGGAACCGGAGCAATTCGCCAAATCGAAGTTGATTATCGCCTGGGGCGCCAATGTCATGGGGACGAACGTCCACCTGTGGCCGTTCATTCTGGAAGCGCGCCGCAATGGCGCTAAATTCTATTGTATTGATCCGGTGCAGAACCGCACCGGCAAGTTGGCCGACAAGCACTTCGCGGTTTACCCGGGCAGCGATCTGGCGCTGGCGCTGGGACTGATGCACGTCATCTTCGCCGAAGGGCTGGAGGACCAGGAATACCTCGAACAGCACACCAGCGGGTCGCAGTCCTTGCGCAGGTTGGCGTCCGAATACCCACCCGAACGGACCGCCGCACTCACCGGAATCCCGGCCGAGGAAATCATTTCGCTCGCACGCGAGTATGCGACAGTGCGGCCGGCTGCAATCAGAGTGAACTACGGCGTGCAGCGCAGCGAGCGTGGCGGCAATGCCGTGCGAGTGATCGCCATGCTGCCGGCGGTGATTGGATCGTGGCGCGAAGCCGGCGGCGGACTGCAACTTTCCACCTCACACGCGTTTCAGCTGAACCGGACGGCGCTGGAACGCCCTGACCTGCAACTGCGCTCGCCGCTGGGCCGCGAAGCACGCCTGGTGAACATGTCAGAGTTGGGCAAGGCTTTGACCACGCTCGACGAGCCGCGGGTGCATGCCATGGTGGTCTACAATTCCAACCCGGCAACGGTTGCGCCCAATCAAAACCTGGTCCGCCAGGGCCTGGCGCGCGAAGATCTGTTCACCGTAGTGCTGGAACAGTTCCAGACCGACACGGCCGACTTCGCCGATATCGTGCTGCCCGCCACCACGTTTCTGGAACATACCGATATCTATTTCGCCTACGGCCACTACTACCTGCAAATGGCTCGTCCAGCGCTGCCCGCCCCCGGAGAAGCCAAGCCCAATACCGAAGTCTTGCGCATGATTGCTCAACGGATGGGTATTGAGGACGATGCCGTACTGGCAACGGATGACCAGATGATTCGCGACCTTTTAGACTCCGATCACCCGTCCATCAAAGGCATCACGCTGGAGCAGTTGGAACGCGAACATTTTGTCCGTTTGAAGGTGTCTGCTGACGGAAAGCCGTTTCTGCCCTTCAGCGATGGGGGCTTTGGTACCGCGGATGGCAAGTGCGATCTGGATGTGTCGTCGCTCGATTATGTTCCGCCTGTTGAATCAAGGCTGGGGGACGAATCGCTGCGTGCGGACTATCCGCTGGAGCTCGTGTCGCCGAAACTGGACGACACGATGAACTCGACTTTCGGCAATCGCGCAAGCGTCGACGCTCAGACCGCCGTGGTTCACTTGCACCCGGCCGACGCGGCGGCACGTGAGATTGTGAGCGGCAACCAGGTCCGCGTCTTCAACGGCCGCGGAAGCTGCCTGCTGCGCGCCGAAGTCGATGCGGTCTCGCGCCCGGGCGTGGCGACAGCGCCATCCACACGGTGGAACAAGCGCGCGGCCGATGGCAGAAACATCAACGTTCTTACCTCCGACCGGCTTACAGACATCGGCGGCGGTGCGGTATTTTATAGTTGTCTGGTACAGGTGGAAAAATGCGGAGATTAGCAATTATCGCGCTGGTAGCAACCTTGGCGCTGACGGCCGGAGCATGCAAGAGGAAACGCAAGCCACAAGTAAAGGTGGAATTGACCGACGAGAGCGGTTCGCAACAGCTGCTCAGCATTCTGAGCGTCGCCGACCCCAAGGGCACGCAGCAACTAGTGAAGGGCTTCTATAACCTGGAAGACAATCAGTGGCGCTGGACGATGTCGAAGTTCACCGTGACGTTGCGCCCTCCTGCCGGCGCGGCACAGAAAGGCGCGAAGCTGGTCTTCAAGTTCGCGCTGCCTGACCCGGTGGTGGCGAAGATCAAATCCACCACGCTGTCCGCTTCCGTTAGCGGCGTCGCATTGCCCACGCAGACCTTAACCAAGCCTGGCGAATATGTGTACACGCAGGACGTGCCGGCTTCGGCTCTTGGCGGCGACGCGGTGACGGTGGAGTTCGCGGTAGACAAGTTCCTTGCGCCATCGGATGCCGACCGGCGCGAGTTAGCGCTGATCGCCACATCGATCGGGCTTGAGCCAAAATGAGGCAGCTGGCGAAGGTCTGCTATTGGACCTGCCCTGCATTGTTTTGCCTGGCGCTTTATTGGTTGGGTTTGAAGGCTTGGTTTCAAGCCGATGACTTCGCCTGGCTGGGCATTCATTATTCCGTCTTCGATGTCCCCAGCTTCTTTCAGGCGATGTTCGCGCCGATGGCGCAGGGGACGATCCGCCCGTGGAGCGAACGGCTGTTTTTCCTGGTGCTGGAGCGGACGTACGGCGTGGATGCGTTGCCCTTCCGCATCGTCGTTTTCCTGACGCAGTTTTTGAATCTTGCCTTGCTGGCCGCCGTCACGTGGCGCGTGACGGGTTCGCGCCTGGCCGGATTTTTTGCGCCAGTCTTCTGGACGGCCAACAGCGCACTTGCTGTTTCAATGACGTGGAGCTCCAGTTATAACCAGATTCAATGTTCCACCTTTTTGCTGACAGCATTCTACTGCCTGCTTCGCTACATTGAGACTGGCCGAGCGAGATGGAACGTTGCGCAATGGGTGGTTTTCATTCTGGGCTTTGGATCGCTGGAGATCAATATCGTCTACCCCGCGCTAGCCGCGGCATACACTTTGTTCTGCGCCCGCAAGTCCTTTCTGAAAACACTGCCGCTGTTTGCTATTTCGATTCTTTACGCTGTGGCTAACTTCACATACGCGCCCAAGCAGAAGACTGGCGTTTATGCGATGCACCTTGACTTGAGCATCTTCCAGACGCTGTGGGACTACCTTACCTGGGCCCCCGGAATCATCAGGCCGTCGCTGATTCCTTCCACTCGCGAAGTCTTGGCCACAGCGGTGGTGTTACTCGCGCTGGCCGCCTTTGCCATTTGGCAACTGCGCAAACGAAACGGGCTGGCGCTGTTCTTCATCGCATGGTTCGTGGCGGTGATGGCGCCACTGCTGCCGTTGCGCGATCATAAGACCGATTACTACCTGATCATTCCCTGCATCGGCCTTTCCATGTTGGGCGCGTGGGGCGTGAGCGAGGCGTGGAAGGCGGGCTGGTTGTGGCGCGCGGCGGCGATTGTGCCAGTGGCGGCTTATCTTTACTATTCCGGCTCGCAGGCGCGGCTTGTTACAGCCTGGTATTACCATCGCAGCGTGCCAATCCGGAATCTGTTCTATGCGGTGGAGCAGGCCCATGAACTGCATCCGAAGGACCTGATTCTGCTGGCCGGAGTAGACGATGAATTGTACTGGTCAGGAATGAATGACGATCCATTCCGGCTCATTGAAAATGCCAAAGTATATCTGCTGCCAGGGTCGGAGGATAAGATTCAGCCTCATCCGGAGATAGCCGACTTTCGTGACCAGATTCTGCCTGCGGAAGTTGCCGGACGGGCAATCGAATCAGGCACCGCGGTTGTCTACGCGGTTGGAGGGCCAAAGCTGATCAACGCAACATCGGCCTACCGCAGCAAGGCGCAGGCTTGGATGAGCCACCCGGTGAAGATCGTCGATACCGGCCTGCCTTACCTAACCGACCTGATGGGACCGGAGTGGTATCCAATCGAGGGCGGCTTTCGTTGGATGCCCAAGCGGGCGACGTTGCGCATCGGCGGCCCGGCGTCGGCGGCAGAGAAGCTGTATTTGAAAGGCTACTATCCCAAAGAACAATTCGCCAAAGGCCCGGTTCGGGTGAAGGTTTCGATTTACGGCCAAGTGCTTGGCGAACAGCCGCTGCCGGTGACGGATTCGGATTTTCGTCTCACTTTCGACCTGCCCGCAACAGCCGTAGGTAAGGAGTGGCTCAACGTTGAGATCTCTGTAAACCGCGCCGTTGACGATGGCAACGCCGGACGCGAACTCGGCCTTGCTTTCGGCGTTATTTCGATTCGATAACCCCGAACACTGTTACAGTCTGGTAACATATTGTGAGTGTACCCGGAATTGCACATCCAGGAAAGCTCGACGTCAACGCCAGCCAACCAGATGAAAAGGTTAGCGTTTCTTGTCCTGCTGCCGCCCGTCCTTCTATCCTGGGCGTGGGCTACGGAAAGCCTTGTTGCCCCTCCTGTTACATTCCATCCGGCAGTTGGAGCCCTCATTGCCTTTCTAGGTTTCGTGCTGCTCGCCGCGGGCTTCCGTGCGCCGCATATGCAATCCGATGCTTATCCCGTTGTCCGTAAGATCGTTCCACACCCCATTTATACTGGATTGGCAATGCTCACCTGCGGAGCCTTCATCGTGCTTCAATCACGGGCCGGTGTGTGGCTGGTAACCCCCATGCTCTGCCTCGCGTTGGCCGCGCAGGTAATGGGGCGGGAACGAATTGCTGGAACCATCCCCTACATTATTCCCCAGCCGGGAGAAGAATCGCCGCGTGGACGAAGCCGCATTTACGCCTACACATGCCTGCTTTTACCCTGGATGGTACTTTACGAAACCGTCATTTTTCTTGGCACCCCGCCGGATGTGATGTACTCGCAGCTGGATTTTGAAAAAGCACTGCCGGTGATTGAGTGGACCGAACTGATCTACGCTTCCCCTTACATCGTGGTTTGTCTGGTGCCACTGCTGGCCAAGACTCGCACGCAACTACGCTTCTTCACACGCACCGGCCTGCTCACGATGGTGACAGTATTCCCCATTTATCTTGCGGTCCCATTTGTTTCTCCGCATCGCGTATTTACGGCGCTGACGCCGTTGGGCAAATTGTTGAAGGCGGAACGGCTGATGGATGGCGCAGGCGCCGCGTTCCCGTCATACCATGTTCTTTGGGCTTTGATCGCCGCGGAGACACTCATTTTGATCTATCCAAGGGCGAGGTGGATGTGGCGCGTTTGGCCAGTTCTTGTTGCCGCCAGTTGCGTCACTACCGGGTCGCACGGAGTGCTTGACGTGATCGCCGCGTATGCGGCCTACGCGCTGATCAAGCGTATTCCGGATACCTGCGCATCCCGAATGTCGTTGACCATTTTGTGGGGCGCGGCAACGCTAATTGCCATGGTGCGACTGTACACGATCGGGGCCGACCTGCGGTTGGTACTTGGCGTGGGCTTGATGATGGCCGGCGCCGGCATCTATGCAAGCCGGCAGTGGCGCGTTGGACCGCTGTTCGCCCTCGCCGGGTTGCTTGCTACTGTGCTCGCGTAAAAGCCAATGTAGGGCAGATTGGTAATCTGCGGGCGAGTGGTACTCGCCCTGTACGTTATGAAACAAGGCCGATTGCCAATCGGCCGCAGAATGCCATTCTGCCACATCCGCAGCTACCAGTTGGTAATCGACCCATCCGGCCGGAAATAGGTCTGCGCGCGAGCCGTCACCGGCTGCGTGATTTCCGCGATCTGCTTCAACTGCGACATGTCGAGTTCCACGCCAATACCCGGGCGCTCATTCGGATACAGCTTGCCGTTCTTGAAGTCCAAACAAACCGGCAAGTGCGGCAGCGTGCGGCCCTGGAAGTTGTACTCCATTAGCAGCGGGCCGGAGAATGTGCCGAGCGAATTGACCAGCGCAGCCGTTGCGATGGGGCCGGTGAAGTGCGGCACGATGCCGACGAAATGCGTCTCGCAGATGGCGGCAATCTTCATCATCTCAGTGATGCCACCCACGTTTGGCAGCGTGGCGCGGACGTAATCAATATCGTGATTTTCCACGAGCTTGTTAAAGTCCCAGCGATAGCCCCATTCTTCGCCCGCCGCTAGCGGCACCTTTACGGTACGGCGCAGTATCGGAAGGTCTTCGCGGAACGCTTCGTCGCGAACTGGATCTTCGACAAACAGCGGCGCAAGATCCTTGATCAAGTCGCAGCCGCGAATGGCATCGGCCAAGTCAAATCGTTGATGGAAGTCGATACACCAGTCGCCGTTCTTACCCACGCCTTCGCGCGCCTGCACGCAGTCATCGTAAACCTGATTGACGCGCTCACGCGTGTTATAGGTAGTGCCTGGGCGTGTACTTGCCGCATCCATGCGAAACGCGCGATAGCCTGCCTCCACCGTTAGCGTTGCGCGCTCTTTCACACCCATGCCCGGCTTAATTCCGGGAATGCTGCCAGCCGTGTTATAGCACTCGCAGTGCTCGCGCGCCATGCCGTTCAGCAACGCGTGCACAGGCAACTTCTGCACTTTGCCTTTGATGTCCCACAGAGCCATATCGAGTGCGCCGATAGCGTGGATCTTCTCGCGCCCCGGCGGATAGAAGAACGCCCGCGACATATCATGCCACAGCTTTTCGATGTAGTGCGGATCTCTGCCAATGAGGCGCCCGGCGCACTGTTCGAGCAGATCTTTCGAACCGCCTTCGCCGACGCCAGTGATTCCAGCGTCCGTCTCGATCGTGACCACATGATCGCTCTGGTTGAAAAGCGGATTCGGATTCGGCGGCGTGTAGACGCGCACGCGCGTGATCTTCATCTTCGGCACCGCTGCGTTGAGCAGCGGGAATGCAACGGGGGCCGCGGCCGTGGCGGCTAGCGTTTGAAAGAAACTGCGTCGATTCATATAGTGGGAGTGCCTTTCAGGAACTTGATGGATACAAGAAAATTATCAGCTTCGCGCACGGTTTCGGTGTAGTATTTGTTGTTGTCGCTGCGGCCGTAATTGAAGAAGCCGTGCACCTGGCCTTCGTAACCAACCAGCTTGCATTTGTTGCCGTTCGCCGTCATCTTCGCGGTGAAAGCTTCGGCCGTATTGTAGGGGACAGTAGTGTCAGCTTTGCCATGGAAGATGATAGCCGGAGGCGCGCCCGTCTTCACGTGCTCAATGGGAGACACCTGCTGGTGCGGAATGCCTGCCATTTCGGTGGTGTCCATATCGGGAAGCACCAACGCCGGATTAAACATCACCATGGCATTCGGACGGGAGCTGACCTTCAGATCCTCGCCCACCTCTTCCTGCCCATCAATGACCCCGGTGGCAGCCGCCAGGTGCCCGCCGGCAGACCCGCCACCTGCTGCGATGCGGCTTGGATCGATACCCAGGCGTCCGGCATTCTGCCGTACAAAGCGGATCGCGGATTTGGCATCGCGAATCGCATCGGGAACTTTGGTGTGGTTGCGGCTGGAAACCCGATAGTCCGCCGAAATCGCAACCATTCCGCGCGATGCCAAATATTTGCAATGATTCTCAAACTGCGCCGGGCTGCCATTCTTCCAGCCCCCGCCGAAGAAGAACACTATGGCTGCGCGCTTGTCGGCCGGCTTGTGTCCTGCCGGTTCATAGATGTACAAGTTTAGTTTCACGTCGCCGATGGTTTTGTACCCTTCGGTCTTGGCGCCGGCCATCGCGGGCGGGTACTTGGCCTGTCCGTGAATGGAGACGCAGAGGAACAGCGATAGAAAAATGGTTCTCATTTCCGGCTCAGTATATCGCTTTGTGCAGGGTTGGGGGAAGACGAAGATTACAAATAATGCCGTACCATCTCGCGCCAGTATTTAGCCCGGTGGGATTCTCCAGGCCAAATGGCGAGATTATGCGGCACGTCCTTTTCACGCAGAGCCTCACTCAACATGCGGTTGCTTTCGTGAAACGGATCTTCCTCGCCAACAGCCAGGGTGATGTCCAAACGGCGGATGGCTGACAGGATTTGCGGATCCGACAAATTCGGCACAAAATGATTTGGCGTGATGAAGTAAATATCCTGGTCGTAGTAGCCGCTGAACAGATCGTCAAACGTGCCTACCGGCTTGGTTAAATCGTAACGCCCGCTCAACCCGACAACCTTGGTGAACAACGACGGATGCCGCAGCGCCAAACTTACCGCGTGATAGGCGCCGATGCTGCAGCCGTGAAGTATGGTTGAGGAAGATCCATTCTCAGCATGCAGAAACGGCAGCACCTCGTCCAGAATGTATTGCTCATACTGACGGTGGCGCTGAACGCGCGCAGGGGGCGGTGCGAAGCGGCAATAAAGACTTTCCGAATCTACCGCATCCACGCAGTACAGACGGATGTGGCCGTTTTCGATGGACGAACGCGAAGCCTCCACCAAGCCCCAATCTTCGTAGTCGAAGAACCGGCCTTCGCGCGTGGGAAACACAAGCACCTTGGCGCCCGCGTGGCCAAACGCCAGCAGTTCCATATCGCGACCGAGCGAATTGCTAAACCACTTGTGGTATTCCCTTTTCACCTTATTTAAGAGTAGGAGACATTTGTTCCAGTTTGACGTTCATTGCGTTAAGAATTGGTGTCGATGCGTATTTACAATACCCGCCCAGAGCCTATACCCTTCCCTGTTCAAGTGCAACCCATCAGGCGAATAGAACTCCGGCCGCGGCTGGCCGGCTTCGTCGAGCATCGATGAGTAAATGTCGACATAGTAGCCTCCGGCCGTCGCTTCCACCTCGGCTCGGACCAGATCATTGGTCTTGCGAATCCGGTCGATGATTCCGAACCGGGCCGGACTGGGCTTAATAGATATAAAACCGAAGGGAACGCCACCCAATGCTGCGTCCCTCTTTCTTGCCAGCGAGCGAAAGGAGGCCAACACCTGTTCCGGAGAACGCCCGTCGCCAAGATCGTTATCGCCGGCATAAAGCAGCAGCGACGCTGGTTTCACGGGGGGTACCAGGCGGTCAAAGAAATAATCGCAAGCTTCCAGCGTGGAGCCGCCAAATCCCAGGTTCACGACGGAAGGGTCTATATCCTCGGCAAGTGTAACCCACATCCGTATGGAGGAACTTCCGTAGAACACCGGGTGGCGTGTTCCATTCACGCGACCGGCGCAGGCACGTTGGAGCGCCTGTACTTCGGCCTCATACCATTGCATGTAGCCATCGTACCGCGTGTGCCGTCTAATCGCGAAATCCACTGCGCTGGACAGGCTAAAATAGGGTCATGGAAATCACCTGGCTGGGACACGGAACATTTCAATGGAAGCTCGATTCGGGAGAGGTTGTCCTCTTCGATCCATGGCTCGACGGCAACCCGTCGTACCCCAAGGACCACTCATTGGACCGGTTGGATGCGATCCTGATTTCGCACGGCCACTTCGATCATATCCACGACGCAGTACCGCTGGCCAAGAAGTTTTCATCAAAAGTCGTTTCCATCTATGAGACCGCCGTGTGGCTTGAATCAAAGGGGGTCGCCAACACCGCAGGCATGAACAAAGGCGGTTCGCAGATGGTTGGTCCGCTAAAGGTCACCATGACCCATGCCGTCCACAGCTGCGGCATTCTTGACGACGGCAAAATCATTTATGGTGGCGAGGCCGCTGGCTATGTGGTGCGCTTCCCCGATGGACGCACCGTCTATTTCGCCGGCGACACGAACGTGTTCAGCGACATGGCGCTGATCCGCGATTTATACCACCCGGACCTGGCCTTCCTCCCCATCGGCGACCTGTACACGATGAGCCCGCACGAAGCCGCCATGGCCTGCCACTTGCTGCAAGCTCCGAAAGTGATTCCCATGCATTTCGGGACATTCCCGCCACTTACTGGAAAGCCAAGCGAATTACAGGAGTTAGTAAAAGGGGTAAGTCAGGTTTGGGATCTTACGCCCGGCAGAACCGTCGAGTGGTAACCCCGCTCTACGGTTTGTATTCCCGTTCCAGGTGCGCCTTGATCTCCGCCTCAGTGAACCAAACCGGCCGCAGCTTTTCGCCGGCAAAGACGCCGATCTGGTCGCAGCAATGCTTCGACTTCGCGTCCGCCGACTGCCCGTAGGCGACGACAGACCACGCTTTGACTGGCTGTGAAAACTCAACCGAGATCACCCAGCCGTCACCGGAGCCTTTCTCCGGACCGGCGATCTGCTTCTCGCCCGAAGCATTCTGGAAGCCCTGCACGCGGTACACGCCATACACTCCGCTAGCGCCGCCTGCGGGCAGATCGATGCCGCCCGGGAAGCGGTAACGATGAACCTCGCCCCAGGCAACATCTTCGCTGCCATACTGTTTTTTGACCGCAGCAGCGGCGTCTTCGAAAGCCGCGAGCGCGGCATTTTCATCCCCCAGCCCCTTCGGCGTAGTGCCCGGATGAGCCGCATCCCACGGCACAGCATAAGGGGCCTTGGTCAGCTTGGCATAGCGGTCCGCGAAGCCCAGAAACAACACCGCGCCGCGGCTATCGGGATGCACCCGATTGTCCCACGCAGCCAGAACATCGCGCGCCGTCGATGGCGGCAATACGCGAATCAGATCGGCTTTGATACGGTCGGCCTGCAGCACCTTGCTGCTGTACTTGGCGCGCCACACATCTTCCATCGTGAACTTGTGGTCGCCTTCCAACTGCTCAAGAATCGACTGCGACCGCAACCGCAACTCGCCCTGCTCAAAGTACCGCGGAAAGCGCTTTGGATCGATCGGCTGCTGCAGGTTCGTGTACCACGGCGCATCGTTCGAATTCATGATGTAACCGCCCTTAGGATTCACCAACCTCGGCAAATCGGCCCCAGCATGGAACTTCTTCCACACGTACTTGGGTTCCGCCGGAACCGTCCCTTTGTAGTCGGTGCCATCGTCCGGCCGCTTCGGCAGGTGCGCATTCCAGGCGTAGAAAATGTTGCCGTCAGCATCGGCATAGGTGAAGTTCGAAGTCGGAATCAGACCCAGGTCCAACACTTTTTGAAATTCGCGCAGATTGTGCGTCTTGGCCAGCAGGTAGAAGCCTTCGTAGTAGCGAACTGCGTCCAAACTAGCCGAACGGACAGCAGTGGCCGTCGTGGCCGTGCGTGTGGAGATGGGGCCGATCTGCGATTCCCAGAAGGTTCTGGTTTCGCCGCCGAGAGTAACTTCATGCTTGCGCAATGGCAACGACTTTCCGCCATAAAGATAGTGATCCGGCCTGGCGGGGTCCAATGGAAGCTTGTAAGTGTCGACTAAGTCGGGCGCATTGTTCGTAGTTACCCAGCCCAACCGCTCGTTAAACCCGGCGCGCAGGGTTGGAATCCCAGGCAAGGTGGAACCAAAGAAGTTGATCTTTCCTGGCACGGTAATATGTGCCTCCCAATACCATGAGTTCCACTGCAGGTGCGGATTGCCCAGCAGGATGGGAAACCCGGATGCCGTGCGCGAACCGTGGAGCGCGAAGGCGTTCGAGCCGGTATCCTGATCGCCAGGCTCAGGCTCACCCTCTGTCGCACGCAAGCCGGTGAGCGCGCCCGAACGCGTGAAGGCCACGATATCCACGCCGCTAAACACGGGGATCCATGCAGGCAAACTCGCCTTGTGTTCAACAACGTACTTGTTTACGCCGGCTGCGAACGCATCGATCCACTTTCGATAGGACGCCGGCAGTGTCTTGTACAAACGTTGCGACTCTTCCGCATTGCGATAGCCGAGCACGCGAAAGTCCGCTTCTTTGCTGCCTCCGTATGACTTATTGGCTTCGCCGCGCGCACCCACATAGCGCCTGGCAATTCCTTCGGCGTGGTCTTCGGCCTGCGCGTAACCCAAACCAAAGGCCGCACCTTCTTCGGTCGAAGCGAGTATGTGCGGAATGCCGTAAGTGTCGCGGCGGATGTTAACCTCCGCCGCCCCAGCGGGTAACAATCCAAGTACAAGCAGGAGCAGCCGCATCGCTTACTTTCCTTTTGCCGCAGCCCTTGCCGCGCCGTTGGCCAATTCGTCACAGCGATTGTTATCGGCGTGATTGGCGTGGCCCTTGGTCCATTCCCATTTGACAGTGTGGCGGTCCACCTGGAAATCCAGTTCCATCCACAAGTCTTTATTTAGCACCGGCTGCTTATCGGGCTTGATCCAGTCGCGGCGCTTCCAGCCCTGAATCCACTCCGTGATGCCCTTGATCACGTATTGCGAGTCGGCCGTGATCGTCACATCGCACGGCTCTTTCAGTGCCTTCAATCCTTCAATGGCGGCGCGCAATTCCATGCGGTTATTCGTCGTTTCGCGTTCGCTGCCGACCAGTTCCTTCGCTTGATCGCCATAGCGAATAATGCAGGCCCAACCGCCCGGGCCGGGGTTGCCTATGCAACCGCCGTCTGTAATCACTTTCACTTTTTTCATGAATGAGCAAGTTCCAATTCGCGATGAAAGAAGGCGTCCACCATATCGATGATCTCCTGCGTTTCATGCGCATGATAGATTGTTTCGCGCAGTTTGGAGCCGTTGCGCACACCGTGCGTAAAGTAGGTGGCGAACTGCTTCATTTTGCCAGGCGCGTCGGAGACCATCTCCTCAGCCAGCATACTGTAGTAGGTTTTCATCAGCGCATAGCGGTCCTGTTCGGAAGGATGGAAGTAACTGCCTGTTTCCAGATACTCGGCGATCTGGCGGAAGATCCACGGATTTGACGACGCGGCGCGGCCCACCATCACGGCATCGCAATTCGTTTCGGCGATCATGCGCACAGCATCTTCCGGAGTGACGATGTCGCCATTGCCTATCACCGGAATCTTCACGGCGGCCTTCACATCGGCGATGCGCGTCCAGTCCGCCTTACCGCTGTAGCCTTGTTCCCGCGTGCGCGGATGCAGCGCAATGGCCTGCAGGCCGCAAGCCTCGGCCAATCGCGCCATCTGCACGTGCACCAACTGCTGATCGTTCCAGCCGGCACGAAACTTCATGGTTAGCGGAATCTTGATCGCACTGCGGCACTCAGTCAGCACCTTTTCAACCAGCGGCAGATCGCGAAGCAGGCCCGAACCGCCGTTACATTTCACGACCTTCTTAACCGGGCAACCGAAATTGATATCGACGGAATCGAAGCCCATCTCTTCGCAGAAGCGCGCGGCATCGGCCATCACCACCGGGTCCGATCCGAACAACTGAGCGGCGATGGGATGTTCTTCCGGCTCGAAATCCAAATAGTCGAAAGTGCGATTGCGGCGGCGGCCTTCGCGGTTGGCGATGATGCCATGCGAGCTGGTGAACTCGGTCATAATCAAACCGCAGCCGCCCTGATTGCGGATCAGGCGGCGGAAAACGGTATCGGTGACGCCCGCCATGGGCGCCAGAACAGTCGCGGGAGTAATGGCCACGGGCCCAATGTGGAACCCGGCCGGAAATCGAACCATAACACCATTGTACGAAACCAAGTCGCAAAACGTCGCGTTTAATAGACAGGTATGAAGACGGTCATCGCATTCGTTGCCGGCGTGGTCATCGCCTCGGCCGCAGTTTACTTGTTGTTTGAAGGCCGTGCGGCACAGCCGGCGGCTCCGCTCACTGCAATGTTGAAGCTGGATGCACCGGAGAAACCGTCGCCCGCGGAGCCCGCACAGCAACCAATCGTGGTGGACAGCGCGCCCTCCGCGCCGCAGCGTAAACCGGTGATGATGGCGCGCCAACAGCCCGCACCAATTCAGGTGGCAGCCATGCCACCCGCGCCTCCAATCCAACCAGTGGAGCGGCCGGTTGAGTCGAAGCCGTCCGCTGCTCCCATTCAGCAAGCCCCGCTGCCACCGGCCCCACTGCCCGCACCGGAGCCGGTAGTCGAGCGCACGCCCAACACGGTGACGCTGACCGCCAACACCACGCTAATCGTACGCATGGCGCAAACGATTTCGACGGAAAGGGACATGAGTGGCGACGAGTTCTCCGCTACGCTCGATCAGCCACTGGTTATCGATGGCTTCGTTGTGGCCGAGCGTGGCTCGCGCATGGAAGGCCGGATTGTGGCCTCCGAACGCGCCGGCCGCATGCGTGGCGCTGCCCATCTGGAATTGGAACTAACTAAGTTGAACTCTTCGGACGGGCAACGCATCAACATTCGCACTAACACGTATCAGCGCAACGGCGAATCTTCGCGCCGTGATGACGCGGCCAAGGTCGGCATCGGCGCGGCGCTCGGAGCCGCGATCGGAGCAATGGCGGGCGGCGGAAAGGGCGCGGCGATCGGCGCAGGGGCTGGTGGTGCGGCTGGCGTTGGAGCCGTGGCAGGCAGTCGCGGTAATGACGCGATGTTGCCGGTGGAATCACGCGTCAGCTTCCGCTTATTGCTGCCAATCACCATCACTGAGCAATTGCAATAGTTATTGGACAGGCGATCCGCCTGTCCAATAACTCACTTTAATTTGTTTTGAGTTTACCGGAACTTCACTTCCGGCTTAAACGCTTCCAGCGTGTTGTATACGATGGGGCAGTACGTCGCGCGATCCGGCATCTCCCACATGCGGCTCATGAGGCTTCCCGCGCCATGCACGGTGTGCGGAAAGTCCTGGCATGTCCCCGGGCGGGCTTCGTACACGGTGCACGATTTGCCATCGAGGAACACGCAACCGGTCTCCTTCGACCGTTTCAGAACCCAGCCCTCTTCCTCGCTCTCCTGGCAATAGTCTTTCACAAACTGCGTCGGCTTGATGCGCAGGAACTTCGCCAACTTCAACGCGTCGCGTTCGTTGATCTTCGTGGTGGCCACGCGGCAGCAATTGGCGCACTCCTGGCAATTGATCGACTCTTCAATATCGACCGCAATCTTGCGCAATGCACGTTCCACAAAGGCATGGCGCTTCATGTGTTTGCGCAGCTTCTCGTTCTCATCGCGCTTCTGTTCGCCAAGGCGGCGTATTTGAACGAGGTCAGTGATCATCACCTACCAGGGTACAATGGATCTGCATGGCAGATCGTCTTTTTCTCTCTTACACCCTACGCGGATTCACCGGAATGAACATGTTGCGCCACTTCGATAAGATGCTGCGAGTGTTCCCGTTTTCGCCGAAAAACCCGGCAAATCCGGCTCTGCGCGTCTATGGAGTCGCCTACTGTGAGCCTACGCTGCTGGAACAGGATTTCGCCGATCCGCTCGACACCTCGCTCGTCATCGACGCGGCTAAAAACCATCTCAGCCTCGACTGCGCCTATGAACTCGATGCCTGGTGGGGCCTCTGGCAATACGACGGCGACTGGTCATTGCGGCCCGCCCGCGTGCTGATCAGCTGCTTCGGTCCGGAGTTTCAAGATGGCGACGGCCACCTGCGCATCGACTTCGGCCTGGATGATCACTATCTGCCCCGCCCTGACGTGCAAGGCAGCGCATACTTTGTCGAGTCCAATCTGAAAGGGATGATGCAGGTGGTTCATTCACTCGACGATGCCCTGGCCGTCGACAAGCGCCTGCTGCATACCGAATCGGGCGAAAACTTCGCCAACAAGTTGATCGGCGCCATCCGCACTTAAAGAAAGAACAGGTTCCCCAGTGATGAATCGATTTCTCTGTCTCAGCTTGTTGGCCGCCTCGCTGATTGCCCAAACCGGCAGGGCTCCGGGCAATGAAACCATCCAGCGCGGCAAACTACGGGCCGACCTGTTCTTCCTGGCCGGCGACGCCATGCGCGGCCGTCTCACGGCGTCACATGAATACGAACTGACCGCCGAATTCATCGCATCCCGATTCGAGCGACTGGGGCTCATTGGCCGCGGTAGTAACAATTCGTTCTTCCATCGTTTCGATCTCGTGCTGGGCCGGTTGCACGATGGCAACCGTATGACTGTTACCGCCGGGCTTCCCGCGCGCCGCGAACTGCGCGTACTCGACGATTTCTATCCGCTCATCTTCAGCCCAAGCGCTGAGACCAAGGGTAGCGTTGTGTTTGCCGGATATGGCATTTTCGCACCCGCGCTCAAGTGGGACGATTATGGCACGGCGGTAAAGGGCAAGATCGCACTTATCATGGGAGGCGAACCCGGCGCGCAGGACCCGAAGAGTGCCTTCGACGGCCTGGTGACATCTGAATACGCAAACGTGCTGCGCAAGGCAATGTGGGCGCAGGACCACGGCGCAACCGGTGTGCTGTTGGTTAGCGGCTTACAGACGAGAGGCTCCGATGCCTTTCCCAAGCTGGCACGAACTTACTGGCCGGCGCAGCCTCCGCATCTGGAAAAATACACGCTGGCGGTCTATGCGAATCGCATTCAGATTCCGGTTGCCGAGGTTTCGCCGGCGATGGTGGAAGCGGTCCTCGGCAACGCAAACCTCTCGCTGGCCAGTCTGCGCGCGAAGGCAGAGCAAGGCGGTGGCGCAGCTACCATCGCGCTTGGCGCAGAAGTGGAACTGCGCACCTCAGTGAAGCGGACCATCGTGGAGGATCGCTCGCCCATCGCTATGATCGAAGGCTCCGACCCGGAGTTGAAGAAGCAGGCAGTGATCGTCTCCGCGCACTACGATCACAATGGCGCCGATGGCGAGCAGATCTTCAACGGCGCCGACGACAACGCCTCGGGCGTAGCAGCGCTGCTCGGAATCGCCGAGGCCTACGCGCTGGCCGCGGCACAAGGGCAGAAACCCAAGCGTACCGTCATCTTCGCGTCCTGGGGCTCGGAGGAGCGCTGCTGCGGGCCGCTGCTCGGCTCTTGGGCCTGGCTTGAGGACGCCACGTGGCCTCTCGAACAGGTGGTTGGCGCGCTCAACATGGATATGATCGGCCGCAGCGAAGAAGTTCCCGAAAGCGGTGGCCCACGCTTCCGCGGATTGAAGGTGCAGGCCGCGGCGCAGAACGCAAACAATGTTCACGTGATGGGATGGAGCTACAGCCCGGACCTTAGCGCGGCGGCAACGGAAGCGAATCGCACCATCGATCTTGGCCTGGTGCGCAAGTACGACAACAACGCGTCCAATCTGCTTCGCCGCTCCGACCAGTGGCCATTCCTGCAGCGCGGCATCCCGGCGCTGTTCTTTCACACTGGACTGCATCCGGACTATCACACTGTCAACGACCGGCCCGAGCGTATCGACTATGCCAAGGTGGAACGCGTGGCGCGGTTGGTGCACCAGTTGAGTTGGAACCTGGCCCAATCGCCCGTTCGTCCGAAGTTCGATACCAAACGCATAATTCCTCCGCCCGAGTAGCGGATAAAATATTGCTCATGCGCATTCTCTTCGCCACGTTGCTGATTGCCCTGCCCTTGCAGGCCCAGATTCCTCACCCCGTCGACAAGGCCACCATCGACAAATGGATGACCGAGCTTTCCAATTGGGGCCGCTGGGGCAAGGACGACCAGATAGGCTCGCTCAACCTGATCACACCCGCCAAACGCAAGCAGGCCGCGGCTTTGGTGAAGGAAGGCGTTTCTGTTTCGATGGCTCGCGATACGGAAAAGGAGAAGGCCCCGGACAACGGCTCGCCATTCGAACACACCATGCGCGCCACCGGCGAAACCGCCAAGGGCCAGTTCCTGACGGACACCTACGGAGTCAGCTACCACGGCTACGCGCACACGCATATGGATTCGCTGTGCCACATGTTCTATCAGGGCAAGATGTTCAATGGTTTTTCCCCCAAGGAAGTGACGGAGAAGGGCGCGCAGAAACTGGCCATCACGAATATGAAGCAAGGCATTTTCACGCGTGGACTCCTGGTCGATATTCCGCAGATGAAAGGCCAGCCTTATATGGAACCGGGCACGGCGATCTTCCCCGAAGATTTAGAGGCGTGGGAGAAACATGCAGGCGTGAAGATTGGTAGCGGCGACGTAGTCTTCATCCGCACCGGCCGCTGGGCGCGCCGCGCGGAGAAGGGTCCGTGGGATGCATCGAAGCTCTCGGCCGGGCTGCACGCATCGAGCGTGAAGTGGCTGCGGGCGCGGGATGTGGCGATGGTTGGCAGCGACGCCGCCAGTGACGTGATGCCCTCGCAGGTGGATGGTGTTGTGCAGCCTGTGCATCAGTTACTGCTGGTGGCGATGGGGACGCCTATCTTCGATAACTGCGACTTAGAGGCAGTAAGTAAGGCCGCCGCCCAGCGCAAACGGTGGGCGTTTCTGATAACGGCCTCACCGCTTGCGGTAACTGGTGGGACGGGCTCGCCGCTGAACCCGATCGCGACGTTTTAGGAGGTACAAGAATGTTGTACCATATCGGAGAGGAGCATCAATGCCGACCGAAACCACCTATAGCAATTTGCGAGCGAATTTGTCGAGCATCCTGAACCAGGTCTCCGACGACCAGGAAGTGGTCGTTGTGCGCAGGAAAGGCGCCCGCGACGTGGCTTTGATTGCAGCCTCCGAACTGGCCGGGCTTATGGAAACAGCCCATTTGTTGAGATCGCCGAAGAACGCCGAGCGGCTGTTAAGAACGCTGAAGCTAGCCGAGTCCGGCTCCAAAAAGCCTTCTACTGCCGCGGAATTGAGGCGGGAGATGTTGGGTGAGAAAAACAGTTAGCCGGGAAACGATCTTCCACGACGACTTCCGCGAAGACCTCCGCTGGTGGGTGCAAAATGACCGCGCGGTGGCACTCAGGCTGCTCGATTTAGTTGACGCCGTCATGCGCGATCCCTTCGGTGGGATCGGGAAACCGGAGCCGCTGCGCAACGCTCTGGCAGGTTGCTGGTCGAGGCGGATCACGCAGGAACACCGTCTGGTTTATAGGATCGCGAAGGATCGAATTGATTTCCTGCAAGCACGCTTTCATTACTGATATACGGTAAGCAACGACAATCCGAATGCCCCGGCGCCGCAAATCTTGAAGGATCCAAAATCCTTCACCCAATCACCAGTTGGCACTTCAGGCCGTGCCTCTACCCACAGTCTTAACTGATTGAGGTCGGCAATGCTGATGGAGCGATCACGCATTCTGTCGACTTAATGCTTCCGCACGGCAGCAGGCATATTGCTCCAACTTTCAATTTTGGGCATTAGCCGCTAAAGACCATTCGCCCCATCTCATCGCCTAGGCGCTTGACTTCATCCGGATCCACAGCCGCACGAAAGCGCTCCGCAAGGTCAAAAAACGCCTGCTCTTTTCTCTTATCCGCTTCCATACCAGACTCGATCATTTCGACTATGACCCGGTTCGCACTCAATCGGCGAGCCTTCGCCAAGCCGCGGATCTGCGCCGCGACACCTGCTGACAGGCTCACGCTCTGCCGTACATTCTTCTTCGCCGGTCGCATAGCACCATTATGCACCACATTGGTGAAAACCAGAGAATCGGCGCCGCCATAAGTGCGGTAAGCTAATACAATCGAAATACCGCTCCAAGCAGGCACAAAACTCGGCCCCTACGAACTGCTCTCGCCCATCGGCGAAGGCGGCATGGGCGAAGTGTGGAAGGCCAGCGATACGCGCCTGGACCGCATCGTCGCCATCAAGGTTTCCAAGGGCGACTTCACCGAGCGTTTCGAGCGCGAAGCCCGCGCGATCTCCGCCTTGAACCATCCCAACATCTGCCATCTCTACGACGTCGGCCCGAACTATCTGGTGATGGAGTTCATCGAAGGCACGCCTCTAAAAGGTCCCATGCCGGTGCCGCAGGCGATCGAGTACGCCTCACAAATCCTCGACGCACTGGCCGCCGCGCACAAGGTGGGCATCACGCATCGCGACCTGAAACCCGCCAACGTGCTGGTGACGAAGCACGGAATCAAACTACTCGATTTCGGTCTCGCCAAGAAGACGCCGGTGTTCAGTGACTCCAGCGAGACCCTCACGGCGGCGCTTACACAGCAGGGCCAGATCGTGGGCACCCTTCAATACATGGCCCCCGAACAGTTGCAGGGCAAGGAGGCCGACGCCCGCAGCGACATCTTCGCCTTCGGCTGCGTGCTGTACGAAATGATCTCCGGCCGCCGCGCGTTCCAAGGTGCCTCGGCCGCCAGCCTGATCGGCGCGATACTAGAGCGTGAACCGGCGGCGATAGAGGTCGCACCGCCGCTCGATCGCGTGATCCGCACGTGTCTCAACAAGGACGCGGACAAGCGCTTCCAATCCGCGCTCGATCTGAAGCACGCCATCGCCTGGGCCATGGAAACATCCCCCAGCATTCAGCAAGGCCCGCCCTCGAAATTATGGATCGCCGCAGCAGCCGCGCTTAGCGTGCTCGCGTTGGCCGGTTGGTTCATGGCCTGGAATCGCGCGGTGAAGACAACCGCCCTAACCACACGATTAGTGATCAACCCGCCCAACGGGACAATCCTGAGCAAAGCCGCCGGGCAGTTCTCCGGCACGCCGGAAATCTCGCCCGATGGCAAGTACATCGCCTTCAGTACCAGCGGCGGATTCTACGTGCGCAAGATCGACTCGCTCGAAGCCACTCCGTTTCACGCGGTCCTGCTTGTCGGGGACCGTGTTTCCTGGTCGCCGGATAGCCAATGGCTGCTCTACTTCTCAGGAGGAAAGCTAACGAGAGTTAAGGTCGCCGATGGCGTTCCGGAAGAGATTCGCGGCATTATTCACACTGGTACGCGGGGCGTCAGCATCAATTCGGAAGGAACGATTCTAATCGGCGGTGGGGCAAGGATCCAGGCTTTCCGGCCAGCAGATGGTTCCGCAGCTGAAGTTGATATGCTCATCAGTGGTGGCTCCAAGGCTGTGTCGCCGCAGTCTCCGTTCTTCCTTCCCGATGGGGAACACTTCCTGTTCCACGACTCGGCGCACGACAATCTTCCCGCTGGAATCTACGTTGCCCAACTAACAGGCACAAAGCTCGCCAAGCCTGCCTTGTTACTAACAGCCAGCCCCTCCGCCGGAAGATGGGCCAATAACAAGCTATATTTCATGCGCGGCGACAGCCTTTACGCACAAACTTTCCGCCCCGGCCAATCCGCATTGGAGGGCGAACCGGAATTGGTCGCCGCCGGAGTCACCTCCGGCCAGCGCGGGGCCAACTTTTCCGCATCGAATAACGGCGTGGTCGCCTATCGTCCAGGAAAGGCTATCGGCGGACAATTGACCTGGTTCAACCGGAACGGTGAGCGACTGGGGAAATTCGGCACAACCGGAGATTTTAGCCAGGTGGCGTTATCGCCAGACGAGAAGCACGCTACCCTTACCGCTATCGGTGATGACCAATACAACAAGTTATTGCTCTGCGAAGTCGACCGGCCGGATTGTTCCATTTTGATTGACGACGTTCGCTCCCAAAGATGGGGGACTGATGGCCATTCAATCTTGTACAGCACTCGGAGACCTCCCTTTCAAATAATGGAGAAGCCGCTCAACCTCCAGCAGCCACCCAAAGTCGTTGCGGAAATCGAGGGGACCAGTGGCCAGGTGTTCGACGTTACAAGGGACAGGAAATACGCGCTCATTTCGCAATTGGATGAAAAGCGCAATTCACACCTTTATCTGGCCGCGCTCAAGCAAAAAGTGGAGTTAACCAGAGTCGTGCCGGCGCAGCCCACCGTTTACGCCAATGGACGCTTTTCCCCCGATGGAAACTGGATCGTTTACTTTACAGCTGAAACAGGGGAAGGAAGCGTCTATGTCCAATCTCTGCCGCTCGGCTCGCCCCGCCGTCAACTGTCAAGCGGAAGAGCCTACTCGCCATCTTGGCGTGCCGATGGCAAGGAGATTCTTTACATGAACGACGAAGCCCTCTTCTCAGTTGCAGTGGAAGGCTCCGGCATGAATCTCAAATTCAACGAACCGAAACGGCTCATGCCTATCAACCTCGCAGCCGTCGTTCTGAACAGCGGCATGCCCTACGCCATCACCCGCGACGGCTCGCGAATCCTCATCCCCGAAGCCGTGCCGCAACCGCAATCCAGCGTAATCGCCGTGCTAGTCCCCGGCCAGTAAAGTCCGGCAGGCGGTTTCGCCTGCGACTAACCAATACCCGCGTCGCGCAAAAACTTCGCCGACTCCTCAGGCGGCGTCGGATTCACATAGAACCCGGTGCCCCACTCAAAGCCCGCCACCCGCGTCAGCTTCGGCATGATCTCAATGTGCCAGTGATAGTGCTCCATCGAGCCCTCCTGCACCGGCGCAGTGTGGATGATCATGTTGTAAGCGGGCCGCTCCAGAACCTTGTCGATCTTGCGCAGCGTGGCGCGCACGATCCAAGCCAGATTCGCCACCAGCTTCTCATCGATCGATTCATAGTGCGAAGCATGCCGCCGCGGCACGATCCATGTCTCAAAAGGGAAGCGCGGGGCAAACGGAGCGATGGAAAGAAAATCATCCGTCTCCACCACCACGCGCGAACCGCTGGCGATGTCCTGCCGCACGATGTCGCAATACACGCAGCGCTCTTTGAAATCGAAATACTTCCGCGCGCCGTCCAACTCCTCCTGCACGCGCTTGGGCACCACCGGTAATGCGATCAACTGCGAGTGCGTATGTTCAATCGACGCGCCTGCCACTTCGCCGTGATTCTTGAACAGCAGCACATAACGCAGCCGGCGGTCTCTCTTCAGATCGACCACGCGTTCGCGAAACGCCCAGAACAGATCGGCCACCTGACGGTCTTCCAAATCCGCCAACCCCATCATGTGGCTGGAGGTTTCAATAATCACCTCATGCGCGCCGATGCCATTCATGCGGTCGTACAACCCTTCGCCGGTACGGTCCAGGTCGCCTTCCACGCGCAGTGCGGGAAACTTATTCGGAACCACGCGCAAGCTCCAGTTGGTGCTGCCGGTGAAGCCATGGGTGCGGTAGGTGAGGAGTTCGCGCGGTGTGCGGTCCTCATTGCCTGCGCAAAACGGGCACAATTTGACCCCTTGTGGCATTACCGATTGGCGCACGAAATCATTCGGACGCTTGGCACGGTCTGTCGAGATGATGACCCATCCCCCGGTGATCGGATCCTTACGCAGTTCAGGCATTGAACTATGATTATACGGCGCGCGGGAAGTAGAATGCGTCCTCAATGTGTTCGATCGCCGGTTTGCGGTGAAAAACGATGTTGACGATGTCGAAACGGGCGGCCTCTTCCGGCAGGCCGGCGCGGCGCAGATACTCGGATGCGGCGCGTAAAATGCGCAGTTCCTTCGCCTGATCGATTGCACGGTCAGGAGAACCGAATTCATCGGATTGGCGCGACTTGACCTCGATAAACACCACCGCGTCGCCGCTGCGAGCGATGAGGTCAACCTCAGCCGAGCCGGTACGGGTCCGGAAGTTACGGGCTATCACAACGTAGCCCTTCTTTTGCAGAAAGCGGTGGGCCAGGTCTTCGCCGCGGCGGCCTGAGGCGAAAGTAACAGTCTCGCGCCTGCGCCGCAGTCGGTCGCGCAGCTTGTCGGAAAGCAGCAGGAGTGGTCTGATCATGTCGTTGGAATAGTTGGCGCGTAGTGGAATTATTCTCAATGGAAATTTACAGAGCCAACGCGAATCCGCGGGTATAACGTGAATGTGCCCGTTGAACCGCTCCCTCTTAGCGTGTGAAAAATTAGAATCTGGACAGGCGGATCGCCTGTCCTACCCATGGAAACGCAATGTTTTCAAGGGTAGGGCCGGCGCAATTGCTGAATTTCGACCTGGTTGAACAGCTCATGATATTATTAGAATTGAGGCGGCTGGAAGCAGTGGTCACCCATCAGGTAACAAACCGCCGATTAACCACACAAAGCAAGCAGTGCCATCAAAACCAGAAATCATGAGTCCGGCCGGTTACTGGCCGCAACTGCACGCGGCTATTGACGCCGGCGCGGATGCCGTCTATTTCGGCCTGCACAACTTCACCGCCCGAGCCAAAGTCGGCTTTGAATTAAACGAACTGCCCGAAGTCATGCGCACGCTTCACGCGCGCGGAGTGAAGGGCTTCGTCACCTTCAACACGCTCGTCTTTGACGAAGAACTCCCCGAAGCCTCCCGCACTCTAGCCGGCATCGCCGCAGCAGGCGCCGACGCCATTATCGTGCAGGACATTGGCGCCGCCCGCCTGGCGCGCAAACTCGCGCCCACGCTTCCGCTCCACGGCAGCACGCAGATGAGCATCACCAGTGTGGAAGGTGTGCGGCTGGCCCAGGAGCTGGGTGTCACAAGAGTGGTGTTAGCCCGCGAACTATCGCTGAAAGAGATCAGGGCCATCCATGCGCTGACCGATTGCGAGCTCGAGATCTTCGTGCACGGAGCGCTCTGCGTCAGCTACTCCGGGCAGTGTTTCTCATCGGAAGCCTGGGGCGGCCGCAGCGCCAACCGTGGCAAGTGCGCGCAGGCCTGCCGGCTGCCGTATGACCTGATTGTGGACGGCGAACACAAGCCGCTTGCCGACGCGCGCTATCTGCTTTCGCCGGGCGATCTATACACACTCAAGGAGATTCCCGAAATCGTGGCTAGCGGCGTCGCCTCTCTGAAGATCGAAGGCCGCTATAAGGACGAAACCTACGTCGCGCTCACTACCGCTAACTACCGCAAAGCCGTTGACGAAGCCTGGGCTGGCCTCGCGCTGAGCGCTACGCCGCTTGACGAGCTCCAGTTGGAAGAAGTTTACTCCCGCGGCATGGGCCCTTATTTCCTCAGCGGAACCAACCATCAACAAGTCGTCCGCGGGCGCGCACCGCGGCATCGCGGCGTGCTCATGGGTGCGGTAGCCAAAGTGGAATCGTCTGCGATTGAGATTGACCCGGCCCCTGCCAACGCGGTCTCACCACTGAAGCCCGGTGACGGCATTGTGTTCGACGCAGCATCCTGGCGCAGCCCGCAGGAGCAGGAAGAAGGCGGGGCCATCTACGCCGTCAGCGCCGCGCCAACGGGCCGCCTGCGGCTGGAGTTTGGCAACGGCGCAATCCAGTATTCGCGCATTCGCCGTGGCGACCTTGTCTGGCGTACGGCTGACGCCGATGTCGCCAAAACGGTCCGCAATCTTGCACAGCACAAGCAAGCGGTATCGGTGGCGGTCCATGCGCACCAGGGCCAACCGTTGACCGCGGAGTGGAAGACCGGCGGGCATTCGGTAATCGTCCGTTCCGATGAGCCGCTGCAAGCCGCTTCAAACCGCGCTCTCGACATTGCGCTGCTCAAAGATCAGTTCGGACGCCTCGGCAGCTCCCCATTCACTTTGCACAGTCTGGAAGCTGACATCGAAGGCTCACCGTTCATCGCTAACAGCACGTTAAATCAGCTGCGCCGGACCGCAGTCGAGCAGTTGCAGTCGCTCCAGTCCGCGCCGCGCAGTCTCCCCTTGAACGACCCCGACACCTCCCTGGCTCAGTTGCGCGCCAATCCGCGATCGGCCGTCGCGCCTGCAAAGCCTCAACTCCATTTGCTGGTGCGTACACCAGTTCAACTGGATGGGGCCATCAGACTCAAGCCAGCCAGCATCACACTCGACTATCTCGACCTGTTCGGTCTTCGCCCATCGGTGGAACAGATCAAGGCGAGCGGCATCGCGGCACGCGTCGCCAGCCCCCGTGTGCTCAAACCCGGCGAAGAGCGTATCGTCGATTTTCTGTTGAAGCTGGAGTGCGCCATCGTCGTCCGCTCTACCGGTCTGCTACAGGCGCTGTCATCACAACCAAGTCCCGAACTCATTGGCGACTTCAGCCTCAACGCGGCCAACGCAATTACTGCCAACGAGCTCCTCGGGCGTGGCCTGGCGCGCATCACGCCCACGCATGATCTGAACGCCATGCAGATAGCGGCATTGGCCAAGGCGGTGGGGCCTGAGATGGTTGAAGTGGCCGCCTATCAGCATCTGCCTGTCTTCTACACCGAACATTGCGTATTCTGCCGCTTCCTGTCCACCGGCACCAGCTACCTGGACTGTGGCCGCCCGTGCGATACCCACAGCATCGAATTGCGCGATGAGAATGGCCGCTCGCATCCCGTCATCGCCGACACCGGCTGCCGCAATACGGTTTTCGGCGCGGAAGCACAACAGGGGGCGAGCCACCTGCGCGATTGGCTCACGGCCGGCATCCGCCATTTCCGTTTGGAGTTCGCCCACGAATCCGCCCAGGAAGTATTTGAGGTCGGCCGGTCATTCCTGCAGGCCCTCGACGGCTCATTGCCGTATGGAGAGCTGGCGAGCAGGTTGAAGAAGTTCGCCCCTCAGGGCATCACCGAAGGCAGCCTTTTCGTTCCTTTGTCATCAATCCGTTAATAGCTTTGCGTTAAGACAATCTTCAAACAATCCGAAATGGTTATTGTGACTATTTTGGGAAAGGTTTCGCTGGAGAAAAAACTGTTCGCCACCACCGCCGGCACATTACTGTTGCTTGCGGGCCTGTCGGTATTCTCCATGCAAACCATCTCACAACTGGGGAGCCGCCTGGACGAGGGAATCAATGTCTCAGCCCGCCGGTTAGACTTATTCAACGCGATACGGGCCAGATTGCAGGAACTGGCCTCGAACTCCCGTGCTGCAACCTTGGCGTCTGCAGTGAAAGACAGCGCACTGGCTGCGCAGTATTCCAAGCGCGCAGACGCGGCTGCAAAGCGTGGCAAGGAGATGATTGACGAGCTTCGCCCCTTCATGCGCTCTCAGGAAGAACGGCAGATGGCAGCAGCCCTCGATGCTATCCACTCCAAGTTGGCCGCACTCTGGTTGGAGACCAAGAAACGCACGAAGAGTGGGGACCTTTCCGGCGCACTGGAAATTCAGCTAAAGACTGTATCCAATTCCATGGACTCCTTTGATAAAGAGTCCGTTGCTTTCTCGCGAAATCAGCGCGCTGCCATCGCAAGCTCCGGCGCCGCAGGCCTGAAAGAGATCGCTGCCAGCCGCACGACAGCCTGGCTGCTTGAGTTACTGGTGGTTGGCTTTTCGTTTGCCTCGTGGTTTGCCATTCATCGTTCGGCTGCAAAGCTGCGGGCGATCACGCATGAGCTGCAGGCGGCATCCTACCAACTGGCGGAAATATCGGTTCAGGTATCCACCAACAGCACTCAGTTGGCCTATGGAGCCACGGAACAAGCCTCGTCGATTGAAGAAACATCGGCTACCTCGAAACAGCTATCCGCGATCATGCACGATAACGCCACCCGCGCCAGTCAATCCGCAACGGCCATTGCAGAAACCGAGGATAGCGTCACATCCGTCCGCCAGACGATGGAACACATGTCCAAATCTTTGGAGGAATTGCAGTCTTCCACAGTTCGCATCTCCAGCATCACTTCGGTGATTGAGGAGATTGCATTTCAAACCAATATCCTCGCCTTAAATGCCGCGGTGGAAGCCTCCCGCGCGGGCGAGGCAGGTGCGGGCTTTGCAGTGGTGGCCGATGAAGTCCGCAATCTTGCACAGCGTTCGTCGGCGGCAGCGAAAGATATCGCCAGCCTGGTCCAGGATTCCACCGCAAAATCCACGGACAGCCGCAGCCGTTTTACGCTCATCAGCAGATACATCGACGTTTTTTCGAAGAATGCCAATCGGGCGCGCCAGAGCAGCAATCAGATCGCTGAAGGCAGCAAACAGCAGGACATGGGTATAGCCGAGATCCTAAAAGCAATGACCCATATCGAACAGATCGTGCAAAAGAATGCTGCCGCTGCGGAAGAGACCGCATCTGTCAGCGAAGAGATGTCCGACCAGGCTCAATCGCTGGGCGAACTGGGCGGCAAGTTGTCCCTGATTGTAAACGGCGCAGGCTAACAGATTCCCCGCCCTGTGCACAAATATACGGCGAAACTTCCCAGCCAATGTCCGCCAGCATAGTGCGCACCAGTCACCGCCCGCAATCCTGCTTCTGCGTGCTGCGCGGAAAGCTCCATCAACCGCGCGTGCCGCGCGTGCCCCTCTCCAACTGCTGCGGCAATGCCTTCCAGCATCCACGCCCGACTCAAGTTCAGCCCATCCAAATGCGCCAGTTTTCCATCGGCGATGTCAGCCACCTGCTGCGGCGAGTAGGGCAATTCGTCAAAAAACTTGTCGAACCAAATCCGATAGGAGTCGCCTGAGAGGACGCGCCGCATGGTATCGGCTTCAGCGAGAGATGGCGACAGAAAGTCTTCTCCGGAAGGCTCCCACCGCGCCGGACATGCCCGGTCGGCCTCAAAGAAATGCTTTGCCCGACGCATCAGCAGATCTTCAAACCCAGTGTCTGCGGCCACCCGCGCGTAATCCAGGCACAGCCCCAACGCAAACGCCGTCTGCGAATGTTCGCCTGACCGCACAGGATGCGATAGTTTCGGTAGCCACGCACAAAAGCGCGAAACCACGGCCTGCTCCAGCGGCGCGAGTGCCTCAGACCAGGGCACAGCCTCGTCATCGGGCCACTCCCGCAGTTCCGCCGCCAGTTGCAACAGCCACGCCAACCCGTAAGGCCGCTCAAAGCTCTCCCGGCCAGGCGCGGAAACGTAAGCAGCTTCTGCCAGCAGATTCTCCACGGTAAGGTTTCGCGACAAAGCAGCGCGCGCCGCCGAGGCAAATGGTGCATCGGGCAACAGACGAGCCAACCGCGCCAGCATCCAATGGCCATGCACGGCCGAATGCCAATCAAAACAGCCATAGAACACCGGTGTCAGACTACGCGGCGGCCGGGCATCGGAATCCGCATCCATCACATGGGCAATCTTGTTCGGATACTCGCGGCGCACGCAGTCCAGTGCCAGCCGTGCAAATGCGGCCAGCTGGTTCTCGTCCAGTCTCATGATTGCATTCTACCTTGCACTCTTCGTTCATACGTGATTCGATAGACAGTAGAGGAATCATGACGAACCGGTTGATCTGCCTTGTTGTGCTGACCGCTGCACTGTCCGCGGCCGCTGAAAAGAAGATTCTGGTATATACCCGGAATTACACGCCTGATGGAAAAGGCTACGTTCACGAGAACATCGCCACCAGCGTGGAAGCGCTTAAGGAGATGGGCGCGTCCATCGGCTACAAGGTGGATTCCACAGCCGACCCCAAGGTTTTCAGTGGCGACAATCTGAAGCAGTACAAAGTTCTCATCTTCTCCAACAGCAATAATGAAGCCTTTGAAAACGACGCCCAGCGGGAAGTCTTCAAGAAGTTCATTCAGGCGGGCGGTGGATATGTCGGCATCCACTCGGCCACGGGTTCTGAGCGCACCTGGCCGTACTACCAGGCAGCAGCCGGCGGCAAATTCGTGCGCCATCCCAAGCTACAACCCTTCACCGTCACCGTGCGCGACAAGAGCAACCCCGCGACCAAAGACCTGCCGGATTCGTTTGAGTGGGAAGACGAGTGCTACATGCACGAGAACATCAATCCCGACATCCACGTGCTCTTAACCGCCGACCCGGCGAAGCTTGTAGACCCCGGCAAGCCGCGCTACCCCGGCGATACGATTCCTCTTGCCTGGTATCACAACTACGACGGAGGCCGCGAAATCTACATCGCGCTCGGCCACAAGAAAGAGCACTACTCCAATCCGATCCTGCGCAAGTTCATCACAGGCGCGATTCAGTGGGCCGGCGGCGATAAACGCTAAGACTTCCCCCGCAGCCACTGATAGAAATCAGCATGAGGCGGCCATTGCAGGCAATAATCTCGCACCCGCACCCTTAGCGGCGTATGCCACTCCAATACCACTCGTTTTTGATTGGCCTCGTTTTATAGCCAGGCGAAAACCATGGGCCGGAGAATGCTAGTCGTATCCTCGGTTCTATCCGTGTCCATCCGTGTGGATCCGTGGTGAATTCGTCTTGAAGTGTTTCTCGCTGGTAATGCACAAGAAATTTAGCCACGGATCAACACGGATGGACACGGATAAGAACCTGAACGCATATTCAAGGGAGGCCATTACATTCACGGCAAAACTACAATGGCGGAACCTAATCGGGAAAAACGAGTGGCATTGGTATGCCACTCCCCATCCATCGCCACACCCAGCTGCATTCCCGCAGCCGGGACATAAAACTGCATCTCTGCTGGTCCCCTCAACCCTTCAAATGTTTATTGAAGAACTCCAGCGTGCGCGACCATGCCAGCTTTGCCGCAGTCGCATCGTAACGCGGAGTTGTGTCGTTGTGGAAGCCATGATTCACACCCTCGTAGATGTATCCGGCGTAGTCCACGTGATTGGCCTTCAACGCCTCTTCATATGCAGGCCACCCGCCGTTGATGCGCGTATCGAGACCAGCGTAGTGCAGCAACACCGGCGCCTTGATCTTCGCCACATCCGCAGCCGGCGGCTGTCCGCCATAGAACGGCACCGCGGCGTTCAAATCAGCGCCCATGCGGACGGCCAGCGAATTCGAAATGCCGCCGCCGAAGCAGAAGCCGACCACGCCGACTTTACCGGTCGAATCAGGCCGCGTCTTCAGCCATCGCGCCGACGCAATGAAGTCTTCGGTCATCTTCGGCTTGTCCACTTGACCAAATGCTTTAGCGCCCTTCTCATCGTCGCCAGGATATCCGCCGACGCTGGTCAGCCCATCTGGAGCAAAAGCCATGTAGCCTTCGGTGCCCAGGCGTCGCGCGACGTCCTCAATGTAAGGATTCAAGCCGCGATTCTCATGCACAACCAAGACCGCGGGTAATTTGCCGGTGGCCTTGGCTGGCCTTACAAAATAACCTTTGATGTTTCCATTGCCCTGCGGAGAAGGCACGGTGACATACTCTGTCTTAAGCCGGGCATCGTCTTTGGGGACCTGTTGTGCCCAGGCATAGTTGGGGCGAAGGCTTTCCCAGATCGCAGTTGCGGTCACCCCTGCGCCGGCGAACTTCTTTGCGCCGTCCAGAAATTCGCGGCGTTCAATGTCGCCGTGCACGTAGCGGTCAAAGAGATTGAGCAGCTCTTGCGGATATTCGTTTGCAGTCTTACGTTCCATGTTTGGCCAACCTTTCGTTGGCTCAGAATATCACAGTTCAATCTCATCCGCGATATGGATGCCCGCGCCAATGATCATAGCATCCATGTCTTATGATAGTAGGTATGCACCGCTTCCTACTCCACAACGATCAGATCCGCGACACCTCCGAAGTGCTCCTGATGCCCGGCCAGGTTGGCCTGATGAACGGATGGGGAGTGTTCAGCACCATCCGCGTGTTCGATGGCATTCTGTTCGCCTATGAGCGCCACTGGGCTCGCATGAAGCGCGACGCCGAACTCCTGCGCGTTCCCATGCCAGCCGAGCCTGAGCAATTGGAGAATATGCTGCTGGCGCTGGTGGAAGCCAACAACGCTCGCAACGCAACCCTGCGCGTGGCCATTGTCCGCAATCGCGGCGGATTGTTTGAAGGCCCGGCCGTTTCCCGCGACTACGACATCATTGCCTTTACCACCGAGGTGAAGGATTGGGGCAAGGGCGTAAACCTGGGTGTTGTGCGCCAGGCACGCCACGCCGCCTCACCATTCGCCGGAACCAAAATGCTTTCCTGGTCGTTCAACCTCTGCTGGTACGAAGCGGCGGTTGCCAATGGCTTTCATGAAGTCGTATTGCTGAACGAACGTGACGAAGTAAGCGAATGCACCTCGGCCAACATCTTTGCCGCCAAAGGCAACGTCGTATGGACTCCGCCGCTCGATTCCGGCTGTCTGCCTGGAATCACGCGCGAACTGCTGCTCCATGAACTCCAAGTTCCAAATTACAAACTCATTGAGAAAACGTTACGATTGAATGACTTGCAGGACGCAGACGAAGTCTTCATTACCTCCACCACGCGGGAACTCCTGGGTGTACTATCCATCGAACACATCACTGTAAATCGGAACAACGAGGCCCGCTTGGCGTTGCAATCGGCATTTTCCCAGTACGTGGACGCATATGTCGCCAAGCGTACCGCAACGGTTTAAGTGCTCTACACCCAACGAAATAGTATGACAACCGTAAGATTTAATGAGCCAAACACCGTAGTTCTATTGTAAACTAGGATGTCATGGCTATAGCATGCCCAGATTGTGGTTCCAAAAAACTTCGTCTCTCCAAGTCGCGGGGACTAGTGGAAGCGGTTGGCACTATTTTGGGAATTTATCCCATGAAGTGCGCGGAATGCCAAGTTCGGTTTCATGGCCGTATCACGAACCTGCCTCACCTCATTTTCGCAAAATGTCCTCGCTGCCATAAGATGGACCTAGCCAAGTGGTCTGACCATCACTATCATGCACCCTTCTCACTTCGGCTTAAAATCATGCTCGGAGCAACTCGCAGGCGATGCGTGTATTGCCGTTACAACTTTGCCAGCTGGCGTCCGCTGAAGGAACGGTACGATCCCCAAAAACGAGCCGGCAGAAGCCAAGTGCGCGTGCAGGTCTCAAAGCCGGATACCGTTGAAAAGGAACACTTTGACATGCATGCTAACACTCGTGGGAATAAAAGCTGAACTGGCTGGAAGAGTGGTTCCAAGTGGCGCTGCGGAACAAGCCTTCAGAAACACCCGCTGTCCAGAACGGCCTTTCGCTCCCCTCCAGCGGCTCACCGTCACCGGTTCGTCGCGGCAGGATCAAACGCTCCCGGCCTGCACTGAACAGCCTTCCTGATCCCACACCAGTCACTTGGACTTCCGCTCCCTTTCAGGGCTGATGCCCCTCCAGATCGTTGCGCCCAGTCCAGCGGCTGTTGCAAGGCGTCTCTTCGCTGCCAGCCCGATTGCCCGTCGCTCCCCACACGCCCATGTAAATCTTCCGGCGTCTGGATCATCGTTCAGGACTCGCCGCGGCAGCGCGGCTTTGTTGTTCCCCAAAACCTCTTGGAACCAGCCCTATGATGCAACATTTGCGGCACGGGGTCAAACGAAATCGCCGCCCGCCAGCCTGTTTTCAACTAACTTTATTCAACTTGTAATCAAGCATTTACAATCCATGGATGTGAGAATCCTGTGGATAATCCAATACCAGCCTGAAATGTTTTGGGACCGGCTGCGCCTATTCGGTGAGTTTCAGAATGATTCCCGTGTCGGTCGCAGCCCAAAAGGTTCCATCGGGGGCGCCCGCCAACGTGACGCTCCGTGCCACGGCCCGATAGTCCACGTCCATTTCCTCCCAGGTCTTCAGATCCACCGATTTAAGGATCTTCACCTTCCCAGGAACCGGCACATTGTGCAATTCTCCGAGCGGTTCATAGCCGGCGATGATTACGCGGTCCTTTCCAGTCAACAAAGCATCGGTGATTGCACGGTCCTTCCGGCGAAAAATGGACGTACTCGCTCCGGTTTTGGGATTGAGATCAAGCAATTCCGAAGGCACGGCGAAGGTATTGTCGAATGCCAGCAGCACGAGCCCTTGCATCAGTCCCGAGTCGAGCCTGATCCGCTCAACGCGCCCGAACAGCGAACTGGTGGAAGGCACCCACGTCTTGCCCGCATCGCTTGTGCTCAGGACAATCATCAGATTGGGCCATTCGCGCCGCCGGCTTTTGCTATAAGACTCCATCCACTCCGGAAGTTCCCCATAACGAGTGCGGGGCGGCCTGCTATGCCCTGTGATCATCCCGTAGTTGCCGGAAAACGCCATATCGCTAAACACGGTGTAGTCAGGCGAGGACTCCACTTTTTCCAGAGCGGCCAGTTTTGTCCAACTCTTTCCACCGTCGCTGGTCTCAAGAATCTGTTTCTTTCGCCCCGAGAGGAAGCCGTGCTTCTCATCGAAGAATGCGGCCTCATTCATCGCCTTGATGGACTTGATCTTGCGCCAGTCGCGCCCGGACTCTTCCGTGCGCCACACGCCCCCGTCGGTCACCATCCAGCCGAGCGATTCATTCAGAAAGAATAGCGATAGAGGCAGTTCCTGTAAAGAGTTCATCTGCCAGCGGACGCCGCCATCGGTGGTAGTCACCGAAACGCCACGCGTCTTCCCCTTCTCAACAACTACGCCAATGCCTATGCCGATCTTCGCAGTCGGAAACTTCAGATCAACAATATTCAGGTACGAATCGTCGGCATCGTGAAAATAAACGCGCTTCCATTTTTCGGCATGCAGTTTCCCGGCATCCAACGACGCCAGTCCCAGAACAAGAATCGCCCATCGTTTCAAGATCGTTTTCCCGCCCCTGACAACACCAGGTCAACGTGATTGAGGTTCTCCAGCGCGGCCGGTGTCATTCGCGCCAAAAGCAACAGGCATCCCACCTGTTCGCCAACGGTTGTGAGCAGTTCCATCTCGCTGCCCCCATGGGAGTGCGCATCTTTGTGCTGCACGTTGATAACGCCTACCACCCGGTTGCGGGCAACCACAGGGGCGGAAAGAAACGCTTCAAAGGAATCTTCCGGCAATTCCCTGAAACTTCTAAAGCGCGGATCGTTATAGGCATCGCGTGAGATCGCCAACAGCTTTCGTTCGCGCGCTACCCATCCGGTGAGGCCCTCACCTTTCTTCAACCGCACGCGGCCCAGCACGGAGTCTGGCGCAGTGTTCGACGCGCACAGAACCAGTTCCTCTTTGTCGATCAGATAGAGCAAACAGGAATCGCACGCGGTAAACTCCACAACCAACGAAACGATCCCCTGCAACACCTCCTGGAGGCTCAGTTCGCGAACCATGAAGCGGCTGATCTTTTGAAAAAGCCGCAGTTGCTGTTCGGTACGCTCCAGGCGCAATTCTATATCCCTTAATTTTGGCACCAATCTTATTATTACCTATAATTTTCCAAAGTGGCTCTGTGCAGGGGCTGCAGCAGCGATTCCGCAACCAACTCTGAAAACTTGATCCATGTGGCGTCAAAGCGGGCGGATGCTGTGAATCGGGGAAGAGCAACAGATTCGCATAGGGCGTTTTCGGTCGAGGCTAGGGTGAAATGGAGGGAACGCGCGCACTACTGCTAGAGGGGAGACTCAGCGGCAAGTTGAAGCTGTAAAGTTCCCGGACATCGAATGACCGTCGGCGACAATCACGGCGACATCGCTTTCAGTATCAATTTTCCGTAAATGTTAGCCGCTATCAGGCTGACCCCGTATTGTTCTGACTTGTTTTTGCGGATGGCTGGCTTCAGGTTAAGACAAAAGAAAGCATGATAAATGATGAACGTGAGAAACGTCATGAGCAGGAAGCACTCAATGGCGACGGCGTCATGCTTAAAACGGCACTGCGCGAGAATATGAACAGGTCCACGCCTATGCCACTTTCCGAAGAACCAGGAATTCGGTCTTGAGGGCCGCAAGCCGCCAAAGTCGACATAAACATGGGCTGGGAAGGCAAATAGCCGTTAAGCGATTCTTCAGGTTGTACTTTGACCGCCTGGCGGATGGCTCATCTCTCATAGCGGCACGCGCTAGTCTGTTGTGCCAGCGTGGGGCTGACACTAGTGTCTGAAGCGGTCAGAGCAATCGGGGCTCGGAAAGGGTCGCAACGAGGGACCGGCCGCGCCCTGTGTGCTAGAATCAAGGACTAAATTGACCAGATTCAATCCTTGAATTCAGCAGATCGGTTGACGGCAAAGAAAAGAAGCCGCCCCAATATTCAAAGCCATTGGACTTGTTCAACAAAGTGAAGGGGTTTCAGGTTTACAGCAATGAAAGCTAACCGGCGTCAACTATTCGCGGCGATGCTCGCTGCTACCGCGTCACAAAGAATCAAGGCAGCGGATGAGCCGCCCGCCATTGCGGGAAAGCGTCCGATGATTTTGCACAACGACAGGCCCGAGGATTTGGAAACCCCCGTCAAATATTTCGATTCATGGGTGACGCCCCTTGACGCCTTCTTCGTGCGGCAGCACCTGCCACGGCCAGTCATCGACCCTGCAAAATATCAGGTAAAACTGAACGGCATGGTGTCAAAGCCGATGGACCTAAGCCTCGCCGACCTGTTGAAGCTCCCCCAGCATACAGTGCCGGCAACGCTCGAATGCACCGGCAACGGACGCAGTTTCTATACACCGAAGCTGCCCGGGATCCAATGGGGACGCGGCGCAGTGGGCAACGCCGAATGGACCGGCCCGCGCCTAAGCGACGTGCTCAAATTGGCCGGCGTCAACACAGCGGCCAAATTCCTGGAGATCGATGGCGCCGATACCGGTGTAATGAAAACCCCGGATTTCATTCGCTGCATGCCAATGGAAAAGGCCATGCATCCGGCGACCCTGCTGGCGCTGAAGATGAATGGCGAAACACCAGACATCCACGGCGTGCCCGCGCGACTGATTGTTCCGGGCTGGGACGGCACCAGTTGGGTGAAGTGGGTTGTACGCTTGACTGCGGCCGACAAGGAGAGCGGCGGCTTCTTCATGAACCCGGGCTACCGTTATCCGAAGTATGCTCTTGCGCCAGGTTCGGCGCCGCGCCCGGCGGAACTGGAAGTGATTGAGGGCATGCCCGTGAAGTCGACCCTCACGTCGCCCGAAGATCAGAGCAAAGCGCCTCTGGGACCCATGGTAATCCGCGGCTTCGCCTGGGCCGGAGAACACGCCATTGAACGGGTGGAAGTTTCCACCGATGGCGGCTCAAAGTGGCAGAGTGCGCAGCTTTCCACGCAGAAACTGCCCTTCGCATGGCGCCTGTTTACATTGAAGTGGACGCCGAAAGAACCGGGATACTACACGATCCTTTCGCGTGCTACCGATACAGCCGGCCGAGTTCAGCCCTTTGTGCCGGCGTGGAACCCATCGGGCTACCTGTGGAATGGAATCGACAAAATCGGCGTCACCGTGGAGAAAGCATAATGCGCGCCTCAATCTTGTTACTGGGCCTAGCCGTTGCGGCGTGCGCCGCCGATCCAGCAGTGATCGAGAAGGGACGCAAGGAAGAGCAGCGCACCTGCCTGCCCTGCCACAGCCTGCGCATCATCCATACTAACCGGCTCAGCCGCGCGGGATGGAATAAGGAACTGGATAAGATGGCCGGCTGGGGCACTACTTACTCCGACCGCGAGGCTGTGCTGGAGTATCTGGTTGCGACTTACGGCGATGACAAGCCGGTGGCTCCGCCTGCAATCAGTGCCGATGGGCGCACAAAGAAATAGCCGCCGCGCATCGCAGCAAAACTTTTGATCCCGAATTTCCGCTGCCTTCGCGTATTGGGTAGACGGCGGAATCAGAGACCGTCACGGACACAGAACTTAGGCGCGGGTTCCTTCATCCCAAGGGGTGATTGAGACTTGCGCCTTTATTTTTCGGTACCACATCGCCTGCCCCTTGCCGTTACACTGAAAAGATCGGCCTCGTGCCGGCAATCATGTTTAGTGACGTAATCTCTTACTATGAATCGTTCCGCGAACAGGAACGCCTGGAACGCGGCATTGGCCTGCTTGAGTTCGAACGCACAGTCGATGTCTTCCGTCGCACGCTGCCGCCTGCGCCTGCCGTGATCCTCGATGTCGGAGGAGGTCCCGGCGCCTATTCCTGCTGGCTTGCGGAACAAGGCTACCAGGTGCACCTGATCGATCCGGTGCCGATGCACGTTCAACAGGCGCGCTGGGCCTCGTCGAGACAGGAACAGTCGATTGCGTCGGTTGAGCTTGGCGATGCGCGGAACCTCTCGCAGGCAGCCTCGTCGGCGGATGCCGTATTGCTGATGGGCCCGCTGTATCACCTGTGCGATCCGCAACAGCGAGGTCTAGCGCTGGCCGAAGCACACCGTGTGCTCAAAACCGGCGGAGTGCTGATTGCCGCCGCCATCTGCCGCTATGCATCATTATTCGACGGACTGCATCGAGGCCTGATCGACGATCCGCGCTTTCCGCCGATCCTGCAGGACGACCTGGAGACGGGCCTTCACCGCAGCGCATCCGGCGATCCGGAGTTCTTCACCGAAGCTTATTTTCACCGGCCACAAGACCTGCCCGCGGAGATTGCCGCGGCAGGCTTCGCCAACGTCCGGGTACTGGCCGCGGAGGGCCCGGGGTGGCTTGCCAGCGACCTTGATCGACGTCTGGCGCTGCCGGCCGAGCGCGAGCAACTACTCGACTTATTGCGCCAACTGGAAGAGTCGACTGACTTACTTGCAGTTAGTCCGCACTTATTGGCCGTCGCCTGCAAATAGCCGTTTATTTTGCCGCGGCCACTGCGGTAACTACATCCCAGTTATAAACGGTAAAGCGGTAGATCTCCGCTTCCAGCAACCGTTCCTGGTCACTATGCGCGCCAAACCCCAGCGCCATATCCTCTTCATCGGTGAGCGGACCAATGCCATACGTCTGCACGCCCTTCATCTGCAGAAAGACTTTGTCCGAGGCACCGGTCGACATCACAGGTAGCGTCAATGCACCTGGATAGACGCGCTTCTGAGCCGCTTCAATCGCGCGATACAGATCGGTATCCAAGCGCGATGGCGGCGCACTGGGACGGTACGACTTCTCCGGTGCCAGCACCTCCACCTTCGGATCATTCACAATCTTCCGCAACTGATCCAGGAACTGAGGCATGTTCTCATCAGGCAGTGCGCGAATGTCGAGCGTCGCCTCGGCCGTTGATGGAATCACATTGCGCCGGAAGCCGGCATTCAACATAGTTGGCGAGATCGACGTGCGTAACATCGAATAGTGCATTGTTTCATTGGCGCGGAAGTAGTCCTGAATGGCTCCCGTGCGCGCAGGATCCACTATGCCGTTATAACGCGCGGCCTCTTCCGGCGAACTGATGGTGGCGAGACGCTCGAAGTAGGTGCGAGTCGTATCGTTCAACCGCGATGGCGTCTGCCATGCCACCACCTTCGCCAAGGCACCGGAAAGCGTGCCGATGGCGTTATCGACCAATGGCCGCGAACCATGCCCTGAAGTACCATGCGACACCAGCCGAACCGTGTAGGGCGTCTTCTCCGTGGTCGCCACGGTGAAGCGGTTGATCTTACCGCCTTTGCGATAAACGCCACCGCCCTCGGCAATGCAGATCTCTGATTCGATCTCGGGCCAATGATTCTCCACCATATATTGAATGCCCCAATGCGGATTGCCCTCTTCGCCGGCCTCGGCCAGGAAGATCACATCGCGATCCAGTTGGACGTTCAAACGCTTCAGAAGCAGCATGGTCATCAGGCCGGCGGTGACGTTGTCCTTGTCGTCAAGGGTGCCTCGTCCATAGATGTAACCACCGGCGCGAGTGGCTGAAAACGGGGGGTATTTCCACTTTTCCGGCTGCACGCCGACCACGTCCAGATGCCCCATAATCAACAGCGGACGTTGCTTGCCACTGCCCTTCAAACGCGCCACAAGATTCGCGCGCTTGGGCTCTTTCGCAAAAACCTTTACGGGAATGCCTTCCGCGGTGAAAACCTTTTTCAGATACTCAACCGCAGGTAATTCGTTTCCGGGGGGATCGCTCGTGTCGATGCGGATCAGGGCTTGATAGTGGCGCAGGATCTCGTCCTGCAGCTTCGGCCAGTCAGGTACCGGCAGAGCAAGAAAAGCAAGGAAGGCTAGAACCATGCACCAGTGTATCATCGGATGATTCATTGATTAAAGAACCACTACAATGGAAATATTCATGCTTAGAGCACTCGTATTATTTGCCCTATTGTCCGGAATCCAAGGATATTCCCAAACCGCGTCATTGCAAGGGCAGGTCACGGATGAGAGTGGCGCCATCGTACAAGGCGCAACCGTACTCATAACTGGAAAATCCAAATTCGCCCGCGCGGCCCAAACCGGCGTGGATGGCACTTACTCAATCACGGGACTGCCCGCAGGCGAATACATGTTGGATGCCTCGGCACCTAACCTTGCACTCGGTCAGCAACGCAAGGTCACCTTGCGCGGCCCGCTTACGCTCAACCTGCAACTCAAGATCGCCACGACCGCGCAGCAGATGAAAGTGCAGGACACCGTGGGACAAACAGTCTCTACCGATGCCGCCAGCAACGCCAGCGCACTGGTGCTGCGCGGCAAGGACCTGGACGCCCTGGCCGACGACCCGGATGACCTTGCAGCCGACCTTGCCGCGCTCGCCGGACCCGCCGCCGGACCAAATGGCGGCGCTATCTTCATCGATGGTTTCAGCGGCGGCCAGATGCCTTCCAAGGATTCTATCCGCGAGATCCGCATCAACCAGAATCCTTTCTCGCCGGAATACGACAAACTGGGCTTCGGGCGGATTGAGATTTTCACCAAGCCCGGCACCGACAAATTCCGCGGGACCCTGTTCTACAACATTGGCGACCAAGTCTTGAACTCGCGCAACCCATATGCGGCAGTGAAAGCGCCATTCTTGCTGCAGGAATATGGAAGCAACATCAGCGGGCCACTGGGCAAGAAGGCATCCTTCTTTTTGGATATCCAGCGGCACTCGATCGACAACGGTGCGATCGTTAATGGCACTACACTCGACCCTGCCACGTTGCAGATCATCGACCCGTTTACGGCAACTCCCAAGATCCCGCAAATCCGGTTCACGATTAATCCGCGTGCCGACGTGCAGCTCAACGCCAGCAACACATTGACAATGCGTTATATGTTCGTGGACACCAACATCGATCTGGCCGGCGTGGGTGGCTTCAACCTGCTCTCGCGCTCCTACCAATTGGGCAATCAGAGCCACACGCTGCAGCTATCGGAAACAGCCGTGATCGGCGCCAGCATTGTGAACGAAACGCGCTTCCAGTATCTGCACGCCAGCACCACACGGGCGGCGAACGACCAGGGCGCAGCGCTTCTTGTGCTTGGCGCATTCAATGGCGGCGGGGCACAGGTGGGTAACAGCTTCGACCATACGGCCAACTACGAATTCCAAAATTACACCTCGGTCGCGCACGGCGCACACACCGTCCGATTCGGAGGGCGACTGCGCGAGGAGCAGATAGACAGCAGTTCGATGCAGAACTTCGGCGGCACATTTACGTTTGGCGGCGACAGCACGGAAACGTCCATTGAGCGCTACCGGCGCACGTTGCTGTACATGAAACAGGGCATGGCTCCGGCGCAGATCCGCGCGCTGGGCGGCGGCGCAACGCAGTTCAGCATCAACACCGGCAATCCGGCCGTCAGCGGCAGCCAATTCGACGCTGGTTTGTTCATTGGCGATGACTGGCGCGCGATGCCGAACCTCACCGTAAACCTGGGCCTGCGATATGAGATTCAGAACAACATATCAGACCGGCACGGAATTGCGCCACGCATCGGCATCGCCTGGGCGCCCGGCGGCGGCGCTGGGAAGGCCAAACCGAAGAGCGTGATCCGGGGAGGGTTCGGCATGTTCTATGACCGCTTCGCGCTGGCCAACTCTCTCACGGCTGAGCGGTTCAACGGTCTTTTACAGCAGCCGATTGTTGTGGCGAATCCAGACTTCTTTCCTGCCATTCCCACGTTGGCGGCTATTGGCGGCCTGAAGCCACAGCAGACGATCTATCGGATCAGTCCCACCATGCGCTCGCCATACATCGTGCAATCAGCCTTGGCGTTCGAACGGCAGTTACCCTTGAACATGACCGCCTCGCTGACTTACTCCAACTCCCACGGATTGCACATGCTGCGAAGTGAGGCGCTCCCGGGTCCGATCTTTCTGATGGAATCGTCAGGGCTGTATAACCAGAATCAATTGATACTGCAGGTGAACGCTAAGGTGAATAACAATATTTCGCTCACCGGTTCCTATGTAGAAAACAGATCGAGAAGCAATACAGATGGCCTGAGCACCTTTCCTGCCGTCTCTGGCAGCTCAGCCGGCGAGTACGGCCCCGCGGCCGTGGATGTGCACCACAGGGCAATGCTTACAGGATCGATCACGACGAAGTGGGGTATCCGGTTGAGCCCGCTGCTACTGTTGGAAGCGGGCGTGCCGTTCGATATCACAGCAGGCCGCGACTTATACGGCACCACACTGTTCAATGGGCGCCCAGGCTTCGCGACAGATGCGCGCCGGCCCGGGCTGGTGGCCACGCAATACGGACTGCTGGACCCAAATCCGATTGCGGGCGAACAGCTGTTACCTCGCAATTATGGACGAGGCCCCGGCGCGATTTTGTTCAATATGCGGATTGCCAGGACCTTCACATTTGGCACGTCCAAAGAGGCCGGGGCCGCGCCTTCCATTGCGCTCCCTGGAGATAGCCGCCGCCCTGGTGGCGTGTTCACGCAATCATCCGTACAGGCCGCCGCTGTATCAACGGGCCGCAAGTACAATCTGACGCTTTCGCTTTCCACGCGCAATGTACTTAACCATAACAACCTCGGCCCGATCATCGGGAACATCACCTCACCATTGTTCGGCCGCTCGAATCAGGCGTATGGAAGCGGAACCCCGGGCGGGGGCGGATTCTCAGAGGCGGCCAACAACAGGCGTCTGGAATTCCAGACGCGGTTTACGTTTTAGACCGCGTCTGAAATGCTGGTGAACGGAAAGTCTTTGACGATGAGCGGAGGGGCAATCATTCCGGCCCCTTCGCCGCCGCGGACACGAACCGGCCGCCCCATCGCCACGGCATTTTGCAGCAGCTTCACTGGGCTTTCATTGAAGCGGAAGTTGACGACAGGCGCGGTGATTTTGCCGTTCTCAATCAGGAACAATCCATCACGGGTAAGTCCGGTAAACTGGACAGTCTGTTGATTTACCGGGCGAATGTACCAGAAACGTGTAACCAGCAGCCCACGTTCCACTGACGCAATCAGTTCGGCCAGCGTCTTATCGCCGCCATCCAGCACAAGATTTCCAGGGTTGGGCGTCGGTTTCTTCCCCGCCCTCGCCGCCCAATAGCGGTCATACACCAGGTTTTTGACTTCGCCTTTTTCAATCCAGTTCATCGGGCCTGCGGGCAAGCCGGCACGCCCGCCGCCCCCGCCGCGGCGGCCTCCACCGCCACCGCCTCCGCCACCCCAGGGCATCACAGAATACTGCTTATTAAATGGATCGCTGCGCAGCGTAATGCCATCGGGAAACATCTTCTCGCCAAGCCTTGTACCACCGCCGCGCTTGCTCAAGAAGCTGCGTCCTTCTTCGGCTGAACGCGCCAGGAACGAGAACCCCAGACGCTCCACCAGGTCGCCCACCGCGGTCGGCTCCAGCACCACGGTGTACTTGCCCGGCTCCAGGCGCTTCGGATTCTTCCACGTCAGGCATTTCTCAATCGCCGCCTTGCCGACTGCGGTCCCATCGATATCCAGAATGCGTGACGAGGGTTGAGAGGCCCACCCTGAGCTGGTGCCTTCGGGGTTGCGCACGGTTGTTGAAAGATGTGCGTCGGCCGTACGCCCGTAGCCGAAGTTGCCTTCCTTATTGGCGATCGCTGCATGCGTCGCCGCACGTTCGAAGAAACCGGCTGCGACCAGGCCCTTCGCCTTCGCGCCCTCGACAATCGCGCGCACTTGCGGAATCATCACATCGTTGCGCGAAGAAGCAGTCTTCCCATCGTAGTTCTCTTCCGTGGGATATTTCTGCGGACCGATTGGCGCTTCGCGCTCCGGATTCGGCGGCGAGATCAGGGCCAGAGCTTCGGCCTGCTTCACGGCCGCCTGCAGAGACTTCTCATCGAACTCGTCGACCGAAGTGGTGCCGCTGCGCCCTTCTTTCTCGGCGGTAATCGACATGGACTGCTCGAGCGTGAAGCCCGATGTTGTGATGCCGTTCAGCGCGAACCGAATCGAAGCGCGCTCGGTAGTGGTGATGCTGACGTCGCAACCAGGGAACGTCGAAAACGAGATGACCTTCTTGGCCAGGTCCTTGGCTTGTTGTGGAGTAAGCATTGTCGTTGTCCCTTTCTGGTTAGTCGGTCTGAATCACGTTGATCTGGCGAAAGCGCGCGGGCGAGCAGCCATGGCTTACGGAATTGATTTGGCCCGGTTCGCCCTTGCCGTCGTTTGCTGCGCCCCATTGCTGCCAGTAGCTCGGGCCGGCGATCAGATCGCAGGCCTGCCAGAAATCGGTGGTGCGAGACTGGTAAGCCACCTGCGCCACCATGCCCTGCTTCTTGCCGCCTTTGATGGTCCAGAACGCGTCGCCGCCAAACTGGAAGTTGTAGCGCTGTTGATCGATGGAGAAGCTGCCGTCGCCGTCGATCAGGATTCCGTCCTCCACGCCTGCGATCAGATCATCGAGCGACGTACCTGCCTTGCCCGGTTCCAGCCACACATTGGGCATGCGCTGGAACGGCACGCTTGACCAGTTGTCGCCATAGCAGCAGCCACGCGATTCCTTCTCTCCGATCAGATGCGCCTGATCGCGAATCGTCTGGTAGTGCTTGAAAATTCCCTTTTCGATGATGGGGAATTTTGTGGTCTTCACGCCATCGTCGTCATAGGCCGTTGTTGCGAGGCCGCGATCGTTGGTGCGGTCGCCCCAGATGTTCACGATGTCGCTGCCGACGCGATGCTTGCCCATCTTTTCGGGCGTCAGGAAGCTGGTGCCGGCGTAGTTGGCTTCGTAGCCCAGCGCGCGATCCAATTCAGTGGAATGTCCCAGGCTCTCGTGAATCGTCAGCCACAAGTGACTGGGCAACAGAACCAGGTCTTTCTTGCCTGGCGTGACGGCGGGTGCCTTTAACAGTTCGGAAACTTCTTCGCGCACGCGGCGGGCATTCTCCACCAGATTCATGATCGGGACATATTCGTAGCCCGCGGTCACTTGTGGCGGTTGATAGCGGCGTGAGCGGGAGAGCGCCTTGCTCACATCCACCGCCGTGCCATCGACGGAGGCGTAAGTCTGCAGATTCAGCTGCTGGATCGACGAGCCCACCGACGACGCAAAATACTTATCTTCCGAGCGGAACGAGAGGTTGCACGAAGAAGAGAACACGTCCTTGCCCTTCTTCACCTCTGCTGCCGCGGCGCGGATCAGGTCGAGCTTTTCTTCAATCGATACGGCGAAGGGGTCCCGTTCGTGCGGGGTTTGCCAGCGGTCTTTGTAAGCCTTCACCGGCGCCAGTTCCACCGGGCGCGACTTCAACACAGCATTGGCGCGGGCCACGATAACGGCCTCGCCAGTGATGCGCGCGATCTCTTCTTTGGTGACGATGGGCGAGGCGGCAAAGCCCCAGGCACCATCGGCAATCACGCGGACACCGAAGCCGAAAGAACCACTGTCGCCGACGTTGGGAACTTCCAGCGTCTTGCCACCGCCGCGCTCGGGATTCAGCCGGACGCTGATGTTCTGGCGACGGTAGCGGATGACGCGGATGTCGCAGTAAGTGGCTTTCAGTTTCTTCGCTTCGCGCAGCGCCACTGCGCCCAGGTTTTCCAACTCCGGGTTTGGCGTGGTTGCGCCCTTGCTGTCTGCAAAGAGACGGCTGGCAAGCGCTGTGGCGGCGCTCGACTGAAGGAACGAGCGTCTGGTGAACATGCGGTGTTACCCCCTGATTTATTGAGTATAGCTGACCTTGGGGGCGCTTTACTTTTGTGGGGGGCGGGCGCAGAATGGAGAGGTATGGGGAATACGACAATAACGACTCCGCTGAACTTTGCAGATGTGGACTTTAACGACAATGCAGCAGTGGATGCATTTCACCAGGCCTGGATTGCAAGCGGGCGGGAAAAAGTGATGGACGACATGCGCCGTCTGCGCGAGATGGGTTTGATTGACGAGCAAGGAAATCAGATTAAGACCATCATCCCAGCCGATATGCTGGATCCTGACGCGGACTTTGGTGGGTAGAGCATCGGACCGTGCTGAAGCCTCAAATGATTGTTATCGCCGGCCCCCCGGGCGGCGGCAAGAGCAGTCTGTTCCCGGTCAGAAATGTCGGGGTCGACTGGTTTAATAGTGACGACCATGCCGCAAAATTGAACGGCGGTTCGTACCACAACATCCCTGTCCTTGCACGCGCGGCCGCGGGCAAGGCTCTGGAACAATTCATTGAAACTCACATCGATCAGGGCCGGTCATTTGCCTTTGAGAATGCCCTCCGCACAACATCGGGATTTGCGCAGATGAGGCGAGCTAAGCAATGGGGCTTTGAGGTGCTTCTTGATTATTTGGCATCCGGTCCGGTGGAAGAACACATACGCCGGGTAAGAAACCGGGCAGCCCTCGGAGGACATTCAGCCACGGAACGAAAACTCCGCGATATCTACGAAAACAGCATGAAGAATCTGGTAGTCGCATTTGAGGAGAGCATGATTCAGAATATAGACAGATTTCAGGTCTTCGACAACTCTGGACCATCCTGCAATCCTCGACCGGTCGTTAAGGTGGCCAACGGCATTATCTGGTACGTCGCCAAAGAAATCCCCGCCTGGCTCGAATCCGCCCTCGCCGCCTCCACCTTCAACATCCCCGCTTTGCGCGCCCTGATGGCCCGCTAGTTCAAGCCAGCGGCCTTGCGCGACTCCAGATACCGGTTGTCGTCCTGCTCATAAGTGATCGCATTGTTCTCCACCTGCGCGGCCCACTGCGTCGCCAATTGGGCATCGCTCTTGCCCGCCGCCTTGCCGATATGGAAGAAAGCAGCCTTGCGCAATTCGGTCGGCTTCATCTCTACAAAAGCTGCCGGCACTTCAAAAAGAGCAGCCTCCGGTTCGCCGGCCTTCAGCGACTTGGTCAACTGAATCGTGGTCTGACCCGCCGCTGCCTTCACCTGCTTGCGCACGAACTCCGTTTTCACTTCGAAGCATGCGTAATCCACCGCATACCATGATTTAGAAGTCGAAACCGGCGTCTCAATCGTCTTCAGCGTGGCCTTCACCTTGGCCCCATCGCCAAGTTCCACCATCTGATCCGGAGTCACTTCCAGCTTGATGTTGGGACTCTTCATTGCAAGGTCGCCCTTGTCTTTGCGGGCAGTGCAGCCACTGGCCGGGTCCAACTGCGAGCCGTCCATCTTTGCCAGATCCGCAGTCGCAATTCCGAAGGTCGACTTTGCCTTGACGGCTGGACGCAACTCCACGCGCTTGTTGCCCTGCACAATCACGGTACCGAACGGAAACTTCGTATCGCTCTTGTCCCACGTCGTCACCGACAACACGCCATCGGCGCGGCGGGCCGTAATCTTTCTGGTCTGCGCATCGGTGCATGGATTCGGTGGCACGCAGTTGGTAAAAACCTCCTGCACGGCCGTGAAGCCCTTGAACGGCGCAGCTTGAAAACAAAATGCAGCGGGCAAGCAAAGAACGGAAAACAAGACGAGTTTCATATCGATCTACCTCATTCTATGATAACGGAAGGTCACGGACAGCACTACGACTTCTTACCGGAGGCCATCAACGCGAAGCGCGAAATCTCGCGGTACGCCCGCTCCATCTGGGGAACAAAGGCATCCGAGCCACGCCAGAAAGGAAACGGCCCCAAGCGATGCACCGGCGCAGCCGAGTGCACCGGCACACGCCACTCCAGATTCAATTCAGGCAGCGCTCCGCCATTCCAGAACTTTTCAGGATCGTCGGACAAGGCCTCGGACGCAGGCTCGCTAACGACAGCCGGGGCAGCCGCCGCCCCCTGCGGGGCCTGCGGAAACAGCGCCCGCATCTCCTCGCGAGTCTTCCCACGCAGGCGGAACAGCAGCGATGGATCGCGGTCGAACTCTTCGGCCAGCAGCAGGTACACAGCCAATTGGTGGGAGCAAGGTTTGAACCAATCCGCGCAAGGGCACTTCATCACCAGGTCTTTAAATTTCTCCGGCATCAGCCGCAGCCCAGCCGACTCAAACACTTGCTTCGCGTTCAACGGCATCTCACCGCTGGCCAGAGCCTCGCCAAAGGCCGGATCATTCGCCGCGGCACGCGACAGCCCGTCCCATTGCTCATTCGTAAATGGTGAGAGACTCAACTTCACCGCATAGGTATGGCCAGTGAAGTCGCCAACGCTCGCCGTGACGTATCCCTTTTCAACCCCGATATCCAGCACCTGCCGCCCACAGGCCAGGTGTTTTCCCTCCTGCCATTTGTGCGGCGTGGCAAAGCGCTCCAGGGAGCCAACCCATTCCGCGCCCCACCATGTGCTGCCGAACACACCGCGCGACTGCGTATGCACGCCCGCCGCGCGCGGTGTGGGCACTCCTGTTTTCTGAATCTTATTGCGCTTCTTCATTCGCCCACCGCGTCTTTCCGCAGACTCAGCACATCGCGCAGCTCAGACGTCGACAACTCCGTCAGCCATGCTTCACCCGCGCCGATCACGTCCTCAGCCACGCTGCGTTTGCGTTCAATCATCTCGTCGATCGTTTCTTCCAGCGTACCCGTGCAAACGAATTTATGCACCTGGACATTCTTGAGTTGCCCAATACGATAGGCGCGATCGGTCGCCTGATTTTCTACCGCCGGATTCCACCAGCGATCGAAGTGGAACACGTGATTGGCAGCAGTGAGGTTCAAACCAGTACCACCCGCTTTCAACGAAAGAACGAAAAGACTCGGCGAATCGTCCGCGGTCGATTCGAAGTCTTCAACAAGCTTGTCGCGCTGGCTTGCCGGCACCGAGCCATCCAGCCGCAGCACGCGAGCGCCAAATGCCGCCGTCAAATGCGCCTCCAACAGATGCCCCATCTCCGCGAATTGCGAGAAGATGAGCGCCTTCTCCTTCACTTCCAAGACCTCTTCGAGCATCTCAGTCAATCGGGAGAGTTTGCCCGAGCGGCCCGCCAGCACGCTGCCATCGCGCAGGTATTGCACCGGATGATTGCAGATCTGCTTCAGCCGCATCAGCATGGAAAGCACCGCCGCCTTGCGCCGCATGCCGGTCTCTTTGTCCACCGAATTGAGCGCATCCTGCACTACGGAATCGTAGAGCGCCGCCTGTTCCTTGGTCAGGTTGCAGTAAACCTTCATCTCCAGCTTGTCAGGCAGATCGGCAATCACCGTCTTGTCGCTCTTCAACCGGCGCAGAATGAAAGGCCCGGTGAGCTTCTTCAAGCGTTCCACTACCTGCCGTTCAGCGCCGTTCTGAATCGGCAGCAAATAGTTCTTGCGGAACTCCGCCGCACCTCCCAGCAGTCCCGGGTTCAGAAAATTCATGATCGACCACAACTCGCCGACATGATTTTCCACTGGCGTTCCGGTTAATGCCATTCGATAGCCGGAGCGAAGCTCGCGCGCCGCAACGGCCTGCCGCGTGTCGTGATTTTTGATATTCTGCGCCTCATCCAGAATCACGCCGCCCCACATCACTTCGCGCAACTGCTCCGCATCGCGATGCAGCAGCGCGTAACTGGAAATCACCAGCGCCTTACCGGCGATCTCGTCGTAAAAACGGTCGCCCTTGGCGCGGCCCATGCCATGATGCACCACAATCGGAAGGCCAGGGGCGAAGCGGTCAGCCTCTTTCCTCCAGTTGCCAACGACGGACGTTGGACACACCAGCAGCACCGGCTCGCGCTGGCCGGCCTCCCAATCGCGCAGAATCAGCGCCAGGGATTGCACCGTCTTACCGAGGCCCATATCATCGGCCAGACATGCACCCAAACCCCATCGACGCAGAAAGCCAAGCCAAGAATAGCCGCGCAATTGGTAAGGCCGCAGAGTCCCTTTCAAACCAGCCGGAGGCTGCAGCTCTTCAAATGCCGTGTCGCCGCTCAACTGATCCAGCAGGCTCTTCATCCAGCCATTCGATTCCACGCCGTCAAACCGGATCTTGCGCTGAAACGCCGAGCCTTCCAGCGCCAGCCGCATTACATGACGCATCTGCGTCATGCCGGCCGGCTGATCGCGCATCAGCTCCAGCGCCTCGCGTACCTGAACCGGATCCAGATGCACCCACTCACCCTTCAGCTTCATGAATGGCAGTGCGTTTTCGGCAAACTTGCGTAGTTCGTCGCGAGTCAGTATTTCACCGCCCAGCGCCACTTCCCAATCGAATTGGACAAGATCCTGCAATGACAAGCTAGCGGGGGCGCGTCCGCTCGGCGGTGTCACACGAGCCCTCGCCGTTAACTTCGCTTCCGATTCGGGCCGCGTCCACCAAGCAGGCGTCTCCACCGGGAAGCCAGCGTCCTGCAGCGCCAGTGCGGTCTTGTGCAGGAAGATAAACACCTCGGCGTTATCGAGCGTGATGCCATTCGGGGAAGCCAGCCTCATCGCATCGCCGATCCGCGGCCACACGCGCGATGCCTGCCCCAGAAACAGCATCAACCGTTCGCGCAATGCGGGCTTATCCTGAGCACCCGGCAAGGGCTCTGAACTCCACACCTGCTCCGATGTCAAATTAGCAACGCCATCCCTGATGGAATTCAGCAGGAAATGAACAAACCAGGGATTCGCCTCATTCCCTTCCTCCACGCGCATGCAGAGCTGATAAGGAAAGGACTCGCGCACACCTAACGGCTCCTGCCAGCCAATCATCACAGAGGAAAAGTGCGCCAGTTGCGACGGCTGCGCGCGCATTACGCCAATCTGCGTGTTTAAGCTAGCGATCCACAAATCGTGGAGACTGGTCGCTTCCGTCACAGGTCCGCGCCCCAGTGCCTGCCGCGGCAAATGATCGGCGATGCGTCTCAGTAAATTATTCAGCACCTGCTGGGCAGAGAGCGTCGGCGCGCTCTTCGCTTTGGCCACGGTGGCCGCACGCGCCACATCGGGCATGGCATCCGCGAGCTTGCTCAAAGCCGCTTGCGATTGCGGCGAAAGCGCTGGACGCCACCGTGCATAGTAATTCGGCGATTCGTATTCCATCGACGGCAAGAACTGCTCCCTGACAATCAGGTTCACAAAAAACCGGACCGCCTGTTGCCAGAACTTGAAATCCGGCGCGCCGTCGATCCATTCCCAATGGCACAGCGCCACGATGCTCGCCATGTCGAGCCGCCGTGCTTTTTCGTCCTGCCATCTCCCGCCGGGAAGCCATACACGGATAGTGACCGGATCGCCTACGCCCACCTCCGGGCCGCCCCACAGCACCAGTCCGCCATCCAGATACGCACAGTGAACCATGGCTTAGTAGATCTCCTGTTCGCCTGCTGGACGCGTCTTCCATCGCCGGTGCAACCACAGCCACTCGCCCGGATGTTCGCGAATCGCGCGCTCCAGAGCCGATTGAATGCGCTGCGTATCTTCCGTCGCATCGCCCGACATTTCCAGCGGCGGATAAAACTTCAGCACGTACCGGGCGGCCGCCTCGCTCCACACGGCAAAGCCTGGAATCACGGTTGCTCCAGTGCGTGCGGCCAGCTTTGCGAAGCTCGGATTCACGCACGCTTTGCGGCCGAAAAACTCCACGAAGACGCCGTCGCTGAGCCCCGCGTTCTGATCCACCAGGATCCCTACCGCTTCATTATTTGCCAGCGCCTTTAACATCGGCCGGATGAAATCCTTCTTTGAAAGTATGTTATTTCCGGAAAGCCCCCGGTACCTTTCTACAAACCCATCGATGAGCGGATTATCGAGCGGCCGGACCACAACGTGCATCGGCGAGGCCATCAGCGCGTGCGAGAACGCACTCAGCTCCCAATTTCCCAAATGTCCCGTCGCAAAGAGTACGCCCTTGCCCCTACTCAATGCCTGCTCGAAATGCTCGAACCCCTCATATTGAATCCACTGCGCAACATTATCCCGCCGAATGCGCGGAAATCGGGCGAATGAAACAAGCATGCGCGCCAATGACACGTACACCTCATCGGCACAAGCAGCAGGCATTCCAGCTAATTCCAGATTCCGCAAGGCAACGCGCCGCAGCCGCGGAATCAACTTGTCGAATAGCCACGTATAGGTGCGGGCCAGTCGCTGCGCTACTGGCATAGGCGTATAGGCCAACGTCGCCAGCATCAAACGAACCGGGACGTACTCGCAAAGGTTTCGAACTGTGGAACGGCGCCGCAATGCTCTATACTATCCATCCGCCGCCAAGCACAAGATCGGCGTCATAAAACACTGCGCCCTGCCCGGGCGTGACAGCCCGCTGCGGAGCATCGAACTTTACCTGCACACGCGTCGGATCGCCCGTGGGAATCAGCGTGGCGTCTGCGGCCACGTGCTTGTTGCGGATGCGCACCTGCGCGCGGCGCGGCTCCTCGATCGGAGCAATCGAAATCCAATTCACTTCGCGGGCGGTCAGGTCCGCGGTCAGCAGGTCTTCGTTATTGCCGACAATCACGCGGCGCGTCGCCGGCTCCGTGGAAATCACATACAGCGGCGCGGGCCTGGCGATGCCTAAGCCTTTGCGCTGACCGATGGTGAAATGGTGCACGCCGGCGTGCTCGCCAATCACTTCTCCATCGCGCGTGACAATCTCGCCGGCGCCGATATCGGAAGCAATTCCCTGCTCCTTGAAATAGGCTTCAATAAACGTGGCGTAGTCGCCGTTCGGCACAAAGCAGATCTCCTGGCTGTCGTTCTTATCGGCCACCGGCAGCCCCAACTGGCGCGCCATCTCGCGGACCTCGCTCTTCAACATTCCGCCCAGAGGAAACATGGTGCGCGAAAGCTGTGCCTGCGTTAAGCCGAACAGGAAATAGGTCTGATCTTTGGTCGCATCCTTCGCCCTCCGCATCTCCCAGCGGCCGCTCTCGGGGTGCTGCGTGATGCGCGCGTAGTGGCCCGTGGCGATGCGTCCGGCGCCAACGCCATCGGTCATTTCAATGAAGTGATCGAACTTGATGAAGTTGTTGCACAGCGTGCACGGAATCGGCGTGCGACCGGCAATATAATCGGCGACGAAAGGCTTCACCACGTGCTCTTCAAACTGCTGCTCAAAGTTCACCACGTAGTAGGGAATCCCCAGGCTCTGCGCCACCCAGCGCGCGTCGTACACATCGTCGATCGAACAGCAGCGGCCCGTCGAGCCTTCGGCATGGACCTCCGGCAAGCGACGCTGATTCCACAGCTGCATGGTCAGGCCAGCGATGGGCACACCCTGGCTGTGCAGCATGGCGGCCACAGCCGAAGAGTCCACGCCGCCGCTCATGGCAACGGCAATCAAAGAGTCTGACATAGTTTTACCGGAGACAACTTTCTTAAATGCACGCAGGAGTCCGCCACCGCTTGAATCAGCAGGTCCACCTGCGCCTCATCATTTCCCAATCCCAACGAAAACCGCAGTGTCGATTTCGCCTCATCGCGAGACAGCCCGATGGCCGTCAACACATGCGATGGCTCCACTGACCCACTGGAACAAGCCGACCCGCTCGACACTGAAAACCCGCGCAGATCCAGCGCGATTACCAGCGACTCGCCCTCAATTCCATGGAACGTGATGTTTGATGTATTCGGCACGCGCGGCGACCTCGCGCAGTTCACGCGCACATACGGCACCTGTTCGCGAATGCCCTGCTCCAAGCGGTCACGCAGCGCACCATACGATTCCCGCGGCGCATCCAAAGCCGCACCCAGCGCCACTGCGCCCGGCACATTCTCAGTCCCCGCGCGGCGCTCACGCTCATGGCGGCCGCCAAACTGCCGCGGAGAAATCTTTACGCCATCGCGAACATACAACACGCCAACGCCTTTCGGGGCATTCAGTTTGTGCCCGCTCAGGCTGTATAGATCCACGCCCAGCGCCTTCACATCCACTGCGATCTTGCCCACCGCCTGCACACCATCGCTGTGAAACAGCACGCCAGCTTCCTGCGCCACACGCGCGATCTCCGCCACAGGCTGCAAAGTGCCCAGCTCATTATTGGCATGCATCACGGACACCAGAACCGTATCCGGCCGGATCGCGCGGCGGATATCGTCCGGCGAAACCACGCCATCGGAGCCTACCGGCACAACCGTCAAATCCAGTTGTTCGCAGGCGTTCATCACCGCCGGATGCTCAATCGCGGTGGTCACAACATGCCCGCCGCCAGCACCCAAAATGGCGAGATTATCGGACTCCGTGCCGCCGCTGGTGAACACAATCTCTTTCGGCCCACACCCCAAAAACTTCGCCACCTGCCGCCGGGCCGCCTCCAGCTTTTGCCGCGCCACCTGGCCATCGCGATGAATGCTGGACGCATTGCCAAAGCTCTCGCTAAAGCACGGAAGCATGGCTTCCAAGGCTTGCGGCGAAACGGGGGTGGTTGCGTTGTGGTCGAAGTAGTGGCGCACGGCGATACAATCTTATTGTAACAATCGATGCCAAGACCAATCATCACTTTAACCACAGATTTCGGCCTCAGCGATCATTATGTAGGCGTTATGAAGGGCGTAATCCTGCGTATCGCCCCGCAGGCGGAGATTATCGACATTACCCATGACCTGGCCGCCTACGAAATCGGTGAGGCCGCGTTCGTCGTGGAACAGTCCTATCGATACTTTCCGAAGAAGACAATTCACGTCGTGGTCGTCGACCCCGGCGTGGGCAGCGCGCGCCGCCCCATCCTCATGGAGGCCGCCGGCCAATACTTCATAGGGCCCGACAACGGCGTGTTGACCCCCGTCTTCACAAAGGAGAAACACAAAGTCCGAGAGATCAGCGCGGCCAAATATTTCCTAAGCCCACTGAGCCGCACGTTTCACGGCCGGGACATTTTCGCCCCCTGCGCCGCGCATCTGGCGAAAGGCGCCACACCGGCCACCTTCGGCAAACTGATTACCGATCAGATGCGCATGTTCCTGCCCGTGCCGACCCGTACGTCAAAGCGCGTGTGGACGGGCTCCGTATTGCGCATCGATCGCTTCGGCAACATGATCACCAACTTCACCACGGAGGAGTTCAGCTGGGTGGAAACACATCCCTTTGAAATGGCCGTGGGCATGCAGCCGGTGCGCCGCCTGGCACTCAACTATACCGATTGCGAACCCGGCGAACTGTTCCTCATCCATGGCAGTTCCGGTTACCTGGAGGTTTCTGCCGCGCAAACCTCGGCCGCCAAACTGGTCGGCTGCGGGGTGGGCGCACCGCTCGAACTCTCGGTCTGGTAATGCCGGAACTTCCTGAAGTAGAAGCCGTCTGCCGCAAGCTTCGCCCGCACGCCGCAGGACGCCGCGTCATCGCCATGCGCGTTCTGCGGCCCGGCATCGTTGCGCCGCAGCAGCCCGAATTCGTCGAAACGCAGGTGCGCGGCAAGACAATCAGCGAAGTGCGCCGCCGCGGCAAGAACATTCTGCTAATGTTCAACGGCCACTCTGCTCTGCACGTGCATCTGCGCATGACTGGCAACCTCACCATCGCCGCGGATGCCCGTCTGCGCCCGGCCACCTGCCGCGCCTACCTGGAACTCGATTCCGAAAAAGCTATCTTTTATGAGGATCCGCGCGCCATCGGCCGCATCCGGTTTCTGACCGCCGCGGAGACAAAGTCACTCATCGATTCCATTGGCCCCGAGCCGCTTTCACCCGCCTTCACAGTGCAATCATTCGTTGACGCCGCGCGCCAATCGCGCCAGCCGGCCAAACTCTATCTGATGGACCAGAGCCGCATCGCCGGCCTGGGCAACATCTACGCGGCCGAGGCACTGTACGAAGCGCGCGTCAATCCGCGCAAACCCATCGGGTCGCTCAGCAAGAAGAAACTTGAATCTTTGCACGCTCACATTGTTGCGGTTTTGTCTGATGCGGTAGAATCGGCATGTACGGGATATTCGAACCCTCAGCACACCGGGGAAGCGGAATGGTATCCTGTCGCTGTCTATGGCCGTGAAGGGGAAACCTGCCGAAAGTGCGGGCGAAAAATCCGCCGCATCGCCCAAGGTGGCAGATCCACATACTATTGTCCCGGCTGTCAAAAATGACTACAGATCTTATCGAAATTAATCAGGACTCGCCCGAACCGAAGGCGATTGAACGGGCCGCAGCCGCAGTACGGCGCGGCGAGGTCGTGGCCATTCCGACTGACGCGTTGTACACGCTGGTCGCCGATCCGTTCAGCCTGCAGGCCGTGGGCCGCGTGTTCCAAGCCAAAGGGCGCGAACCGCAGCGCTCACTTCCAGTGATTGTTTCCGACATTCAGATGGGCGAGGAACTGGTGAAGGAAACCAATTCGCGCTTTTACCTGCTGGCACGGCGCTTCTGGCCGGGCCCATTGACGATCATCGTGCCGGCTTCGGCTCGCATTCCCTTACGCGTCACAGGCAATACCGGGCGGCTTGCCCTGCGCCACTCGCGCAGCGCGGTGGCCCAGGCGTTGATCGAAGCGATCGGCCACCCGCTCATCTCCACCAGCGCCAACATTAGCGGACAGCCCACCTGCCGCAGTGGAATTGAAGTCTTCGGCCTGATGGATGGCACGGTTTCGCTGGTGCTCGATGGCGGTCATTGCGTAGGCGAAGGGCCAACCACAATCGATATCACGGAACCGTATTGGCAACTGATCAAGGAAGGCGCCATCAGCGAAAAAGAGCTAGCCAGTTGCCTCAAACCTTCTTAAGGCTGGTAAACTATTGTAGAGTGAGCTTGATTCCAAGGATGACAGTAGATTAGCTATGTTGCGGTATTTCGTCCTGATACTACCATTCTTCACGCTCCATGGCCTGATTCCATTGCTCACCGGGATATTCCCGGCCTACTATGGCTGGCAGGCATATGCGGAGGATCGGAATCTGCGTGAACAAGGCCAACTCGTAGAAGCTCACATCATACAGAAGCAGAAGTCCGGCGCCACTTATCACATCAAATATAGCTACATTGACACCACCGGAGCTGAATTCAAGGCAGAACGCGACTTAGGGCAGGAGTATAACGAAATGGTCAATACGAACGACTATTTCCTGATTACTTACCTGCCAAGCAATCCGAATGTCCATATGCTGGGCGATAAGTCCAGTCTGAATAGTCGTGGCACACTCGCCATTGTGCTTTTGTCAGTTGCATTGGTCCTGTGCGGTTGGGGCACATGGGGTATCAGCCGCACCATTTGGCAAACGATGGAAGTGCGCTTCCTTTTCCGCAAGGGGAAAACGGGCACTGCCGTGGTTGGGGACTGGATTCCGTCTCCTGGAAAGTCGCGCAATGTTACCGATCAGATGACGTTCCATTTTGTGGCCGCCAACGGCCGCTGGTACGAAGGCCGCAGCAGGAGCTTTGGAGTGAGAATACGAAAGCAATGGCCGAAGGGAAAACACATCAAAGTCGCCTACGATCCAATCAAACCTGTGCGCTGCGAGCCCGACGTTTTCGAACTCCTGAAGTAACGCACTGCTGCTTAGACCACTACTACGTGGACCTCGCCCGGCCCGTGGACACCGCGCACCAGAATCATCTCGATATCCGCCGTGCGGCTGCCTCCGGTGATGAACACCATGGAACTTGTGCGGTCCGCAGGCAGCGGCACCAACGTAAACAATTCATCCAACCCGCTTAAAATCCGCTCGCGGGGAACTATCGCCAAATGCATCACCGGCAGCAGCGATATCATGCGCGCCTCTTCCGGAGACGACATCATTACCAGCGTGCCGCTGTCGGCCAGTGCGTAGTCCGCACTGGTGATGCCCAGGTCTGCAGAGGCGCATAAGTCCCGCAGTTCATCCTTTGTCGAGTATTCACTCGCAGTCAATCCACACTCAGCGAGAGACGCCGATCGGGACACGACGATCTTCTTTCCAGCCGACAACGAGTCCGCGTAAGCCCGTGCGTCCTCCTTCGAGGCAGCCAGATAAGGCTTTCCAGCCACAGAAGCCACCGCATCCAGGAACTTCCGCTCCAGGTTTTCTTTCGCAGGAAGCCGCAACCTCACGGCAGGCGGCGCGGCCGGCGGCTGTCCCGCGCTGCGGCCAATCGCCGTGCGCACTTTGTGAAGAATGTTTTCGCGAGACATTATTTGCGTCCTCGTTCCCGCCACATCTTGCGGAAGCTTTTGGGCGCAATCTCAGGAGCCTCACGCTGCGAGACCCACGCCTTCAGCGGACCAAAGATGGAAGCCAATGGCATCAGAGATTGTGCCATGATGCCGCCGAACTCATAAGCCCACGGAGTCCGCATCACCCACGACCATACCTTGAAACTCAACCGCTCCATGCGGCTTTGCACATCGCTCTGCTGCGATTCGATCACTTCGGATCGCAGATCCAAAAGCAGCCGTGGAATATCGATCTTCACCGGGCAAACATCTTTGCACGCGCCGCACAGGCTCGATGCAAACGGCAACCAGGGATTGGCGGAAACACCCTGATACTGAGGAGTGATGATCGCCCCAATCGGCCCCGAATACACGCCCGGATAACTATGTCCGCCGATCTTGCGATACACCGGGCAGGTGTTCAAACATGCGCCGCAACGGATGCAGAACAGCGATTCGCGCTTTTCCCGATCGGCCAGCAATCGTGTGCGGCCATTGTCGAGCAGCACCAGATAAAACTCTTCCGGGCCGTCCTGCTCGCCTTCGCGCCGCGGCCCCGAGAGGAACGAAGTATACACGCTCAAAGGCTGCCCGCTGGCGCTGCGCCCCAATAACTTCAGAAACACGGCTAGATCAGCCGCACGCGGTATCAACTTCTCAAGGCCGGCTACGGCAATGTGAATGCGCGGCGCGGAACTGGTCAAACGTGCGTTGCCTTCGTTCTCAATGATGACTACCGCCCCGGAATCAGCGACCACGAAATTGGCGCCCGTGATGCCGATATCGGCCGCCAGAAACTTCTCGCGCAACACGCGCCGCGCAATCATCGTCTGCTTCTCTATGACGATTTCGCGCTCCACGCCCAACTTCTTCACGAACAGATCGGCCACCTGATGCCGCGTCATGTGCAGTGCCGGAGCCACGATGTGATACGGCTTCTCGTGCGCCAACTGGATGATGTATTCGCCCAGATCGGTCTCCACCGATTCCAGGTCGTGCTCTTCCAGCTTCTCGTTCAGATCGATCTCTTCGGTGGTCATCGACTTCGATTTCACAATCAGCGAAGCCTTGCGCTCCTTGGCTAATCCCAACACGAAATCCGCCACCTCAGGCCCGTCCTTGCAGAAAATAACTTTGCCGCCATGAGCCACCACGTTTGCCTCGACCTGTTGCAAGTAGTAGTCAAGGTTCTCCATCGTGTGGCGCTTCAGTTGATTCGCGCTATCGCGCAATTCCTGATAGTCCGGCAGCACATCGGGCGCAACCGCGACCGTGCGCTTGTCTTTCAATCGCCCCGTGCCGTTGTACAGAGCCAGTTGCAGATTCGCATCCTGCAACGTGAGCTTGATCTTCTCCTGGCCTACCGGCATGCCAGCACCTCGGCAAGATGCATCACGTCGACCTTGTGCCCATCTCGTTGCAGCGCCCCGCGCAATTGCATCAGGCAACTGCCATCCACGCCAACTACCGCAGTCGCACCAGTCTGCAGAATCGATTCGATCTTGGTGCGCGCCATGCCGCCCGACACTTCGGGAAACTTCACCGAAAAGGTTCCGCCAAAGCCGCAGCACTCTTCGGCGTACTCCATTTCGTTCAACGTCAACTCGCGCACGTTCGCCAGCAGACGCCGCGGCCCGCTCTTGATCTTCAACTCGCGCAGCGCGTGGCAGGAATCATGAAAGGTCACCGTGCGCGACAGCCGCGCGCCTACGTCTTCCACCTGCAAAACATCGGTAAGGAACTGCGAAAACTCATACGTGCGCGAGGCCATGGCCCGCACTTCGTCACTATCGATCAGTTCGGCATAGTGGTGTGAAATCATGGAAGCGCACGAGCCTGAAGGCACCACGATGTACTCCGAGTCGCGAAACACGCGCAGTGAATACTCGGCCACGGCACGCGCTTCATCACGATACCCGCTATTGAAGGCAGGTTGACCGCAACAGGTCTGTGCTTCTGGAAACTCTACGCGGCAGCCGACCCTTTCCAGCACCTCAGCCATCGCTATACCAACGCGTGGAAAAAGCTGGTCGACCATGCAGGTGACGAACAACGAAACTCGTGGAGCCATCGAACCCACGATTCTATCACTCGCTGGTAGAATAAGTGTGTGCATCGACGACTCTTCATTCCCGCACTGGCAGCGGCCGCGAAACTGTTCGCCGTAGACCGAAGTGAATCCATTCGCGGCAAGCTCGCCGAACCATTCACGCTCGTCACACCGGATGGCCGCCGCATTCACCTGACCGGTGACGCCTCCACAGCGGGCGTGGTGAAAGATGCGCGACTGATGGGCAACGAGCTCGAAGCCGTAGGGACATTCTCAGCGCCCGGCGAATTCGAAATCGGCCCCATCCACACCAAGTCGATGTATATTATTAAGGCTGGCAAGCGGCTGTTCATTACCTATTGGTGTGAGGTCTGCTCCATCCGCACCTACACGCCAGGAACGTGCTGGTGCTGCCAGGAAGAAACCGAACTCGATCTACGTGAGCCCGAGGAAAAGTGAAACTCTCTCTACTGCTGGTACTCTCATTCTCCATGACACAAGCCGCTAACTATACTGCGCAAAAGACGCTCGTTGACTCGATTGACGTCGTAAAGCTGACCGACGAACAGCGCCACATCGTGGTGACGATTGTTCCCTCGATGGGAAACAACTCGTATTCCATGACGGTTAACGGCAAAGAGATTTTTTATACGCCCGCGCAGTCGCTTGCGGCATGGAAGGCCAGACCCGCGCATGCCGGCAATCCGCTGCTTGCCCCGTGGGCCAACCGGCTCGACCAGGACGCATTCTATGCCAATGGCAAGAAGTACAACCTCAACACGGAACTGAACAACGTAGGCCACGATGGCAATCGCAAGCCGATTCACGGCCTGCTCGTTTATTCACCGGAATGGAAAGTCACCGCTGTGACTGCCGATGCAAACTCTGCCTCGGTCACCAGCCGTCTGGAGTTCTGGCGCTACCCGGACTACATGGCGCAGTTCCCCTTCGCTCACAATCTGCAGATGACCTACAAGCTAGCGAACGGCGAACTCGAAGTGGAGACAGTAATCGAGAATCTCTCTACGCAACCCATGCCCATCTCGCTCGGCTATCACCCATACTTCAAGCTCAGCGATTCGCCGCGCGATGACTGGAAGGTCCACCTGCCCGCCAAGGAACACGTGAAGCTCTCGAACGTTTTGATTCCGACAGGCGAGCATGAGCCCAACACGATGGGCGAGCTTTCACTTCGCGGCAACAAACTCGACGATGTCTTCTCTGGCCTGGAATACAGCGCCAACGGCCGCGCCGAATTTTCGGTGCAAGGCAAAGCAGAGAAGATCACAGTCGGCTACAGCAAGAACTATCCAATCGCCGTTGTGTATGCACCCCCGGGCCGCGGCTTCATCTGCTTTGAGCCTATGACTGGCCCCACCAACGCGTTCAATCTGGCCCACGCCGGCATCTACAAGCACCTGCAAAGCGTGCCCGCAGGCGGCCAATGGAAAGCCAGCTTCTGGGTTACGCCGACCGGATTTTAGAATTCAGACAATCCGGTCCCCTTTCCTACCCTGCGACGGTGATACAATCGTCGTCGCATGAACACATCCAGGCGTAACTTCGTAAAAGCTGCAGGCGCGGCGGGATTGATGTTCGACATCATTCCCTCGCGCGTGCTCGGCCTACAGGGCCAGACCCCTCCCAGCGACACCGTCAACTTTGGCCACATCGGCATCGGTGGCCGCGGCCGCGGATTCCTCCGCGAAGAAGCCAACATCGGCAAACAGATCCCAGCCACATCGAACCTCGGCGGCGATGGCTCACGCATCATGCGCGCCAGTCGCTCGGTCGCACTCTGCGATATTGATCCGCAGCGGCTTGACGTGGCGGCCACGAAGGTTGGCGGCCATCCGAAGCTGTACAAGGATTTCCGCAAGCTGCTGGAAGATAAAGATGTTGATGCGGTGTACATCGCAAGCCCCGATCACTGGCACGCGCTGATGACGATCATGGCCTGTCAGGCCGGTAAAGATGTCTACTGCGAAAAGCCCGCCTGCAACACTGTCGAAGAAGGCCGCGCCATGGTCACTGCGGGCGAGCGCTACGCACGCGTGATTCAGATCGGCTCACAGGGCCGCTCGCAAATGGGCGCCTACCACGCCGCAAAGTACATTCGCAACGGCCAGATCGGCACGCTGCGCAAAGTCCTCTGCTGGCACTACGCCAGCCCTGACGGCGATTGGACGCCCGATGGCCAACCGCCGCCCGGCATGGACTACGACATGTGGGTTGGCCCCGCCCGCTGGATGCCTTACAACGTGAAGCACACCCACGGCCAGTTCCGCTGGATGATCGATTTCGGCGGCGGCCAGATCCGCGACCGCGGCGCGCATGTCATGAGCATCGCCAATTGGATCATGGACTGCGACAACAAAGGCCCGGTCAGCATTGAAGCAACGGGCGAGCCGCCGCACGACGGCATGTACGATTCCGCTGTCACCATGCAGGTGACCTTTGAGTTCAAGAACCCCGACCTGACGCTGGTTTGGGCGCAGCCAGGAATTCCCTCTCCTGATATCGACGCCAAGTACGGCGCGGTCTATCATGGCGACAACGGCCACGTCACAGTCACCCTGGGCGATGGTGCTGGTACCACGACCGACAAGAAGTGCGTCGACTACACGCCTCCCGAAAATGGCGTGAAGGTCTTCAAGAGCCCTGGCCAAAGCGAGAATTTCGAAGACTGCATCCGCACTCGCGAAAAAACGATCATGAACATGGAAGCCGCCCACCGCGTGGCCACGTTGTGCGTGCTGGGCAACGTGTCGTTCCAATTGCAGCGCAAGCTGGAATGGGACTACGTTAATGAGCGCGTGAAGAATGACGAAGAAGCCAATCGAATGTTGAGCCGCCCCGGCCGCGGCCCGTGGAATTTATAGGAAGGAGCAAACATACAATGCCAAACACACAGCAGCTTCTCTCCGATCTTCAAAGCAAAGACAAAGACGTCCGTTTCGCCGCCTGGCGCGCAGCAGCCCGCACCAACGCCGACGGCATCCCGCAATTGGGCAAGCTGGTTGGCGGATCCGACCCGGCCATCGCCAAAGCCGCCCGCGAGGCGCTCACGACGATGACGCATTCCGTGGGCCGCGATACCGCGGGCCGCGGCCCCGTCGTCAGTGGACTGCTTAAGCTAACGGCAGCCGATCACCCGCTCGCCACGCGCACGCTCGCTTTCCGCCTGCTATCACAGATAGCCGGCGAAGATTCCATTCCCGCGATCATGAAGTTCATCGCCGCAGCCGACGTTCGTGAAGAGGCGATCTACGCCGTGGAGCGCATCCCCGGCCACGCTGCGGATAAGGCACTGATCGGCGCGTACAAGAATGCAGCCGATGAATTCAAACCGCGGATCCTCTTCGCCCTCGGTCACCGCCGCGCCGAAGATGCCGCGGCGCTGTGCGCGGAAGCGATGAAGTCCTCGAATAAGGACATCGCAGTAGCCGCCTCGCGCGCCTTCGGACGCATCGGCAAGAAGCTCGCCACGCAGCCGGCGTATCCTGCAGCAGACCTCAGCTTTCAGCAGGCGACAGACGTGAACGACGCCCAACTTCGCTATGCGGACGCACAGGCCAAACAAGGCGCAACAGCAGAAGCGATGCGAGTGTACAAGATGTTTTTGGATCGCCCGGAAGAGCACCTGCAATGTGCAGCAATCATCGGGCTGGCGAAACTCGGCACAGCGGAAGCGCGCGCCGCCATTCAAGCCAAGGTGTCGAGCTCAGACAGCAAAGTGCGCATCACCGCCACGAAGGCACTGGGATAGAGCGGCGGTCTGCCGGCCACTCAACGGCCAAGTATTCTGAGTTCGCGATGCGCGAGGTGGGTCAACGCTGGCCGCGAGGCAACTTTTGCATCCATCACCTGGAGACTCGCCGCCGGACTCGCCTCGCCCCCAATCGTTACTACAACCGGTTGCACACCCGCTGCGACTTGTGGCACACGAACGTTGACCTGCAGCAAGCCGGCGAACCCCGGCGTAAGGCCTGAAAACAGCACTTCCGCCGCCTTGCCTCCCACGCTAACCTGCGTTTCCAAAGCACTGCGGGAAAGTGGGCTTGCTGGTGCAGCAGCGGCCGTCGGAACGGGAGGCGACACCGCGCCCTGTCCTGTCAGGTAGATCACGATCACATCTCCGGGCGAACATACCTCTGGAACCACAAATTCGCCCGAGAGTTTGAATAACCCGGGTGCAGACGGCGAAATGGTAACCGGCGTCTCCGAATTTCCCACGGTCAAAGTTCCCGCCCCCTGTTTCAATTCATAAGGCGCCTGAGCATTGATCTGCGAAGGGCTGGCATAGAACATCGGAGCGGCCACGCCGTTGATTGACACCTTTGCACCGCCCAAATCATAGGGCAACGGATAGCCGGAAGCGGATGCAGTGGATACCGCAAGATTGCTGCCGAAGATAGAGATAATTGAGCCCGGCGCAATGGAAGGCGTCAAACTCGCCGCATTCCTTACTCCTCCGGTTGCTACAATCGGCCCGCCTGACGCAATGCCCGGCGGAAACAACTGCGCCCTCACAACGCTTGGATTCGCGCCCGCCGTCACATACATGAAAATACGTCCATCGGGCAATTGGACAAGCGTGGGATCGAACAATCCCTTTGCACCCGGCAGCATCTGCTCAGGCTCTATCGCCGGATTCGGCGTAGGCACAAAGGTCTGCCCATCGATACTCGTAAACAGGTACAACCGCGCTGAACGCATCGTTACCGATAGAAACCCGCCGCCGGCCAATCGCAGCACAGCCGGGTCTACGTTGGTGGTGAACGCAGACGGATTCGGCACGGCGAGATCTCCATATGCGTTCTTAAACTCAGCGGTGAAGGATGCACCGCCATCCAGCGAAAGCGCCGTGCGGCTGTTGGAGACCGAACCGCCGCGTGAGACATACATGAGCCGCAGTTTTCCATCGGCCGTTGGGGTTACGTCTGGCACGCCCAAAAACTGCCCGTCCAGTGGCCCCCCTTCGTAGACAGCCGCCGCCGGTTGCCGCACATATTTCCCATCCGTTCCTGCACGCAACCGGAATATCACGCTGCGATTCACTCCCGGCGGCGCAAGGCCAAGCACGTACAACTCCGGTTTCCCAGCGTTGCCCAGGCGTGGCACAATCTCTCCCGGGCTGTAACCAGTACCTTGCAGCGCCTCAGCCAAACCGAAGTAAGTCTCGTCTTTGGTGCTGTTGGAGCCATCCGCCGATCGGTACAGCCGCACGCCACGGTTCGAGACATTCAGCCAAACCTCGCCATTCACGAAACCGGCGTTCGCCGTCGCCGCGCCAACCAGTCCGAACGCCGGATCGCGTTTCACTGCCCACACACCATCTGCCTTCGGCGCGCCAACACGCAATGCGAGATTCGCTTTGAACGCGAGCAGGGCGTTGCGCACATGCTCCGCGCTCTGCTGAAACCCGCCGTGATCGGCTGAATCATCGCTGATGAATAGAGATGTGACTCCGCCGTATGTTGCCACCCAATCCGAACTCCCGCGCATGGCCGGACAACCGTCCCGATCCGGATTGGGATCCCTGCCTCCGCAAAACATGATCCAATAGGTCCCGGAAAAAACGTTATAGCCATAGTTCCCCGCGGCGATCTGCATGTTTGGTGGATAGTCCAGGCTGGCGCCGCCGGAATTGGCGATGACCATTGCATAGAACCGGTCGCGCGATTGGCGGTCAAGCGCCGCAAGCCCATAAATATTGGCTGCGCCCCGACTGAACCCATGCAGAATTGCTGAACCTTCCCCCGCCCCCATTTGCCTGAGCGCACCGCTCAATTCCCGTTGCATGGCCGCGGGCGTGTAGTAATCCTCCGTTGCATCGCCCGTGCCAAACCACCACTGCAAGGCAACGATCCCATAGCCATTCGCGGCCGCTTGCGCCTGCCAGAGAAAGAATTCGTCGAAGGCCCAACTGGCACTACCGTGAATGGATACGATCAGCGCCGGACGGACGAGCCCCGCGGGACTCCACTGCACATAGAAACTTCGCCCGTCGCTGGTGGGAAGAATCTTCGCGCCATGATCAATGGCAAACTGGTAGCGCTGCGGATTTGCCCCCCGTGCCTTGTCCAGCAAAGCTTGGGCCGCCGGGGGTAACTCACCGGAACTCTGTGCCCAACCAGTCACGGCTAAGGCGAAAACGAGTGGAACCATGCGCATGCTAAACAGAATATCGCACTGCAATTTCTAATCAGCGGCTGGCAAACCGCCGGATCGCATTGGAGATCACGTCGCGCGCCCGCGTCAGCGGGATGCGAGCCTGTTCCAGGTCGCCCGCTACGCCGGTTATGCCGCAGTACAGGCATCCCGCCACGAGATCATTCACGACCACCGGAAAGAGGGCGAACGCGCTTGGCTGCAGCGCCTGAATCATCGCCGAATTGTCGTACCTGTTGTCGCGCCCGCGGTCGATCAGTATGTCCACTTTGCGCTGCAACGCCAGTATCTGCCCGTCAGACTCATCCATCGAAAACTGGAACAGCCGCAGTTCCTCTTCCGCTTTTCTGCCGCTGCCCAAACGCCCGCGAATCATTGACCGGTCTTCGTTCACCAACCCGAAAATCGCCGTCTGGAAACCCGCACCGCGCAGCGCATTCAACAGTGACTGGATCAGCGTTGTCAGTTCGAATTCTCCTTGCCGCAGTGAGCGGTTAGCCGTCATGATCGCCTCGTCCAGTTCCTTTATGCCCTCCGCATGCAGCACAGGCATGATGCGCAATATTTCCCGCGCACGCTCCGCCTGGTTTTCCAGCAGCAGGCTGGCAGCAGGAATGCGCAGCATGTAGAAGGCCTTCTGCGCCTCTTCGAGCGAGTGGTTGACGATCCGCCGCAGGTCTTTCGGCGCCAACGCCATCTGCACGCCGCGCGCATCGGTGAACGTATGCAGTTGCACCTGTTCGAACTTGTTCCCTTCGCGGTAAAGACCGTGGGTCAGTTTGTGACTGTAATTGGTGATGGATATCAAGTGCCGCGATTCTGCATCGCTATCGATCGCGCCCAGACAAGCGCGAATCTTCCGCGGCATGTTCCATCTGGATGCCACCTCCGCACCAACCTCATCCCACGGAAAGCCAAACACCTTCAGGCACGCATCGTGCACGGAAAGCTTCGCCTCCTGCATTTCAAGGATGACCGCCGAATAGGCGTTGGGAAAATGACACGCCGAAAGCACCTCGCCCAGACTGCGAAACAACCCGCAGATATAGGCATCTTCGGGCTTGGGATAGCCTGCCACGCTGGCCACTTCGCGCCCGTGCGTCGCCGTCAACACGGAAAGAAACATCAGTTCGCGCAACCCGGCCGAACGCTTCGCATAATGCTCCAGGTAATGGATTGCGTTCACCAGACTGCGAATCGTCTCCCAACCGACCAGCGATATCGCGTGTGGCACGCGCAGAATGGGCCGTCCGGAACGGCTGTAAATGGCCGAATTCGCCAACCGCAGGACGTTTGAGCAAAGCCCCAGATCCTTCAGGATAATGCCCGCCAGAACACCCGCATCGCCATCCAGGTTCACCGTGCTATTCAGCACCTCTTCCACGTGTTTGCCGTATGGCGGAACGCCTTGCGTCTTCAGAATCCTGCCCGCGCAGAACCGCACTTTTTCATCTCGATTCAGATCGAGGTCGTTCAGATGCCCCGGCTCGCGAAGCGGCTCTGATAAGGCAGGAATGGGATTTCTCCTTTCTTGCCTTATCGTCAAGGTGGCTGAAATACTTAGTCCAATTTGAATTAGCCGATCAGCCCTGGAACCTTGCGGCTTGCGGTCGGGAACTTGCCTAGCTTTGCACCCACCAGTTCATCCGCCACAGTCAGATACAGGTCTCCGATGGTGCCCGTCGCCTTCGTGTGCGCCCCCGCAACCAGCTTGCCGGTCTGCCCCGCCACCAACAAAGCCAGGCCATTGTTCTTGTGATCATTGGCCTCGGCATGTTCATGCACATACACCAGCGTCGTGTTATCGAGCAAAGTCCTATCGCCTTCCGGCGTTGCCTTCAACTTGCCCATCAGATACGCAAACTCTTCCACGTGCCACTTGCAGATGTCACGCAGAATGCGCTGACCGTCCGGACCATCCGCCCCCGGAGCCTTGCCATCGCGATGCGTATAATCATGGTGCCGCGCCGCCGTGTATCCCAACCACGGGAACCGCGATAGCCCCTGGCACTTGGTGAGCATATACGACGCCACGCGCGTCTGCCGCGTTGCCAGTGCCCGCACCAGCAGGTCGCTTTGCAACCGCGATATGCGCGGCCAATCTTTCAAGTCGACCTCGGTATCAGGCGGATCGACCCTCGCATATTCCGGCGGGAGCCCGGCAATCGCCCGCTCCAAATCACGCACGGCCGAAAGGTGCTCATCCACTCGCTGTTTGTCTTCCGCGCCCAACTTCGATTCCAGCGCAGCCGCATCCTGCCGCACGGCATCCAGAATACTCCTCTTGCGCTTCACCCAACCCTCTTCGCGCTTGCCGAACAGGCGGTCGAAAAGTTTGTGCGGAATCATCTCCGGCGGCAGCGCGCGGTCATAACCGGCCCAGCTCATGTTGCGCTGAATGCTTTCGCCAAACGATTCCTGCGACACGCCGATCTGCAGCGAACGGAAACGCGAATCGCCGCCGATCTTTGCCGCGATGGCCTGATCGATCGACGCACCCGCAGCACCGCGGCCAGTGAACTGCGTGCCCGTCATCAGCGCGCTCATCGAGCGATGATGGTCGTTGCCCGGCCCGGGCAACCGCGCGGCTGGATTATCCAGGCCGCTGATCACATGAAAGTCGTTGCGGAAGGGGGCGAGCGGCGCTAGGCACGGCGTGATTTCGTAACTCGCGCCTGTCTCCGCGGGGATCCAATATTTTTCGGGAATGCCGTTGCCGTTGAACCATAGCACAAACCGCGTCTCCACCGGCGTTCCGGCGGCGTAAGCGGTGCCTGTTGAGTTGAACATTGCCGCCAGCGGCGGCAGCCCGATCGAGCCGAGAAATGTGCGGCGCGAAAGGCGAAAGCGTTCCGTGATTACATTGGCCATGTTAGAGCTATCATAAGCTCTTTTACTTTAAATTGCGAGTCCCTGAAGCGCCTGAAGGCCTGGTCGAGCAGCGGCCGGTCGGCCGGCGTCTCCAGCCTTCCGGCCATGTAGCGGAACATCTGTCGCACCACGCATTCCTGGCATTGCGGCGTCCGTGCCAGCACTTCACCTAACTTGCGCGGTGAATTGAACTCGGAATCGGGCACGCCGGTCACGCTGCCGCTAGTGTCCAAATCCAGAAACACGCTGACAGGTTTCTGGTCCTTCGCTTTGCGGTCAGGCAGAAAATCCTGCTTCAGTTTTTCGCGCCGCCCGCCGATCGCGTCGAACTTCTCGAAGCCGAATCCGATCGGGTCAACCAATTTATGGCAACTGGCGCAGCTTTCATTCGAAAGGTGCGTGGACAGCCGTTCGCGATTCGTCATAGGCTTGGCTTGCGTGGGAATAGGCAGATTCGCATTCACGCCCGGCGGCGGCTCCGGAACTTTTTGACAAAGAAACTGTTCGCGCACAAACAGCCCTCGTGCGGTGGGCGATGTCTCATCGGGCTTGCTCGTCAATGCCAGAAACAGCGCCTGCCCCAGAATGCCCGCGCGCTCGCTCTCCGGCGAAAACTCCACCTTCGCAAATTCCATCTGCGGAGCCGTCACTTTGTATAATGTGGCCAGTTCGCCGTTCACATAGCCGTAGTTGGCCGTGTACAGTTCCATGAAGCTGCGATCGTTCCACACCAAATCCCCAGCGAATCGACGCGCCTCTTCGGTCATTGAGACTGCCGTCTCGCGCGAATACTGCGGGAACACGCGACGGTCTTTCACCGCGGTCAGCACGCGGTCGAACCGCAGCCATTGCGAAAGGAACTCATCGAACGCTTCTTTCGCTCGCGGATCGGCCAGCATGCGTCGCGCCGCGGTTTCGGTCTGCTCGCGAGTTTTGAGCGTCTCATTCAACAACTGTTCATCGGGCGTGGTGTTCCAGAGGAAGTACGCCAACCGGCTCGCCGGTTCATTGCGCCAAAACAAGAACGCCGGCGATTGTAGCATCGCCTCCACAACCAATTGTGCGCCTTTCACAAACTCCGGCTCGGATGCAAACAACTTTCCGTAGCGGCGTTTCTCTTGCACTGTCAGGTCGCGCCGGAACGCCCGCCGCCCAAAAACGGCCACAAACTTCTGCGCGCAATCAGGCGACGGCTTGCATGTGATCAGCCCGCGCCGGTCCAAGCCGCCGCGAAACGCAGCAGCCGCCAGTTTCTCAGCCGCCGCACTGTAGGCCTCTTCCAAAATCGGCGAGATGCTTTGCGCCTGGGCCTGGTTCTTAAATCCGTTGATGAAATCTTCCGGAGGAAACTGATTCGCCGGCGCAGTGATGTCGCCCAACAGATCGCGCACAGTGTTGTTGTATTGGCTATGCGTCAGCCGCCGCAACTCCATGACCGGCTTCACGCCAATGGCCGCTTCTTTATAAGCCAGCGCCGCCGCACGCTGCGTGGGAGTGAACGAAGCCAGCACCTTCACCCAATCACGGAGCACCGTCTCCTGCGTGCTGGCCTGCTTGATCCGCTCTCCGCCCGCATGCGCCACGCGCTTGGTGGGCTTCGTGAGAAGCAGCGATTTCTCCGGCGCAGCAGCGTCTACTAATGCCACTAGCGACCGCCCAAACGCGGCGATCTGTGCCGCCGAAGACCCTTCTGGTGGAAAGTGCAACCGAGTCGGCGAGGCCACGCCATCAAGGTTGTGACACCCGTGGCAGTTGGCGGCCTCAAGCACGGGAAACACCTTGCCCGTAAACACAGAATCCTGCGCAAACGCCGCATTACTCAACCCTGCCAGCAGTAGAGGAAGAAGAACCATTCCGCACCAGTTTACAGGATTTCACCAATGTGTAGGCAGATTGGCAATCCAATACTACTCGTTTTTCAATTGGGCCATTCTAAAAGTTAGTATTCGCACAGGCGAATCGCCTGCGCCACCAACGGACATCCAATGTGTAGAAGGGTGAGGCGGGCGATTCGCCTGCCCGCTCGCAAGCGAGCCCTATGTTTTCAGACCTTCTCGCACCTGCTCCGACGAAAAACGAGTGGCATTGGATTGGCAATCTGCGGACGAGTGGAACTGCCCAGACCAACTAACCTAAATCCTCACCGCAGCACAACCAACTCCGCATGCCCCCCGCCAAAATCCGCCCGGTGCAACTCGCATGCCCGCGTCGACCGAAGCGCAATCGCCGCCGTGGGACAAGCCTCCGCGCACTCCCCCCAAACCTGCCGCAACCCTTCCGACATCTTGCCCCCAAACGGCACGCCCACCGCCACATCGAATCCGCGCCCCAACACCGCCAACCCCGCCGGTTCACCTGCCTTCGCCGCAATTCGCACGCACGCCTCGCACATAATACACTTGCCCGGCTCATATACAATCTCCGGATGCGAAAGGTCCTGCGAAAACCGCCGCCGCTCGCCCAGGAACCGCAGCGGCGAAGCCCCATATTCCGACGCCAGCGCGCGCACATTGCAGCAATCGGCCTTGCGGCACCCGCAACTCAAACAGCGCCGCGCCTCCATCTCCGCATCCATAACCGGAGCCCGCGAAACGCGTTCAATGTCGCGGAACAAAGACGCCCGCTCCAGATCATCCACCGGCCGGAACGCCACCGCTGCGGACGCCGGCTCGCCCACCACCTTTTCGCCGCGCAGATACTGATCGATAGAAACCGCCGCCAATCGGCCCGCCGCCACAGCCCGCACCGCGACATCCGCGCCTAGCACCGCATCACCGCCCGCGAACACGCCCGGCAGATTCGTCTCCAACGTCCGCTGCTTCGTTGCAATGCCCCATCCGGTCACGCGCAGCCCTTCACGCTCGGCCAGCGCCCGATCCACCGTCTGCCCGATCGCCGCGATCACCGTTGAACAACCAATGGTAAACTCCGAGCCCTCAACAGGCACCGGACGCCCTCGCCCTGACTCATCCGCCGTCCCCAGCGACATCCGCTGGCAAGTCAGACTCAGCGGATTCAGGCCGTCCTGCTCCAGCCGCACCGGGGCAATCAAAAACTCAAACCGCACGCCCTCGGCCTCGGCCTCTTCAACCTCTTCCATCAGGCACGGCATCTCTGCCCGTGTGCGCCGGTACAGCACGCGCACATTACACGCCCCCAACTTCTTCGCGGTACGCGCCGCGTCCACTGCGGTATTGCCGCCACCCACAACCACCACGTCATCGCCCAGCGACGGCGGATTCCCCGTCGCTACGAGTTCCAACATCTCAATCGCCGACAGCGATAACTCTTCGCCTTCGCAACGCAGTGTATGCGCGTGCTGCGCCCCGATGGCAATAAACACGGCATCGAAGCTGTCTCTCAATTCGCGAACCGTGAAGTCCGCACCCCATCTACAATCGAAGCGGAACCGCGCGCCCAATCGCGCCACCGCGCCGATCTCCACGTCCAAAGCCGCCTTCGGCAAGCGGAACTCCGGCACACCCCAACGCAGCATACCGCCCGCTTCGGATTTCGCATCGAGCAGCGTGCACTGATGCCCGCGCTGCTGCAAAAACCACGCCGCCGAAAGCCCTGCTGGACCCGCACCGATAATCGCCACCTGCTTGCCCGACGGCGGCGCGCACAAGGGAACATACGGCGACTTGCTGGCGTAGTCCGTCTCCACCGCGTGTTGATGCAGGCGGCCAATCTCCAGGCTATGGTCGTGCTCGCCGCGCCGGCACTGCTTCTCACACAGCCGTGGACACACCCGCCCCAGCGCTCCGGGCAACGCTAGCCGCTCGCCGATCGCCTCAGTCGCCCGCCGCGTGTCCCCACGAGCAAGTTCAAACGCGAACTTCGGAATCTCCAGCCCTGCCGGACATGCCGCCGCACACGGCGCCACGCACTCACCCGCATGGTCGCTCAACAACAGTTCCATCGCCATGCGCCGCGCCTTGCGAATGTCCTCGCTATCGGTCGTGACCACCATCCCCTCGGCCGCCGGCATCGCGCACGATGGCGACAACTGCCTCCGCCCCTCAATCTGCACGACACACAGGAAACATGCCGACACAGGCTCCAATCCCGTGATGTGGCACAGCGTTGGAATCTCAATTCCCTGCGCCCGCGCCGCGTCAAGAATCGTAGTCCCCTCGGCCACCGACACCGCACGCCCATCGATAGTCAGCGTGATCACACTACCTCCACAGCCATATCCTGGCAGGCCTTGCGGCACAGATCGCAGCGCGTGCAAAGCTGATCGTCGATCGAGTGCTTCTCATACGGCTTGTAGGCAATCGCGCCTACAGGGCACGCCTGCGCGCACAATGTGCAGCCGATGCACGCATCGTTCACCTGATAGCGAATTAACGAAGGGCACTTCCCCGCAGGACACCGCTTCTCGAAGATATGCGCCTCGTATTCTTCGCGGAAATAGCGAAGCGTAGTCGCCACCGGATTCGGCGCTGTCTGCCCCAGTCCGCAGAGGCTTCCTCGGCTCACGTAGTCGGCCAGCGTCTCCAGCGTTTCCAGGTCCTCGGCCTTGCCCTTACCTGCACAGATGCGTTCCAGAATCTCCAGCATGCGCTTCGTGCCGATGCGGCAGAAGGTGCACTTCCCGCACGATTCGGCCTGCGTGAACTGCAGGAAGAACTTCGCAATGTCGACCATGCAATCCTGGTCGTCCAACACCACCATGCCGCCCGAGCCCATGATTGCGCCGGTCTTCGGCAAGCTCTCATAATCGATCGGCGTATCGGCAAGCCGCTCCGGAATGCATCCACCGGAAGGCCCGCCCATTTGCACCGCTTTCAACTTGCGCCCGTTGCGAATGCCGCCGCCGATCTCTTCAACTACTTCGCGAATCGTGATGCCCATCGGCACTTCAATCAAGCCGCCGCGCTGAATCTTCCCCGCCAGCGCAAACACCTTCGTGCCTTTGCTCTTCGCCGTCCCATACTGTGCATACGCTTCGTCGCCGTGCCGGATAATCCAAGGAACCGCCGCCAAGGTCTCCACGTTGTTGATCACCGTCGGTTTGCCGCGATAACCCTGCACAATCGGATACGGAGGACGCAGCTTCGGCATCCCTCGCTTGCCTTCCAGCGACTGGATCAGTGCCGTCTCCTCGCCGCACACAAACGCGCCCGCGCCTTCGCGAACTTCCAGATGCAGCGAAAAGCCTGAGTTTAAAATGTTCTCACCCAGGTACCCCTTGCCCTCAGCCGCCGCAATCGCCCGCCGGATATTCTGCACTGCCATCGGATACTCAGCGCGAATGTATAGGAATCCTTCGGAAGCGCCAACCGCGTAAGCGGCAATCGCCAGGCCTTCAATCACGCGGTGCGGATCCGCCTCCAGAACCAACCGGTCCATGAACGCTCCCGGATCGCCTTCGTCGCCGTTGCACACGACGTATTTTTCGAGCGATTTTTCCGCCCGCGCCAGCGTCCACTTACGCCCCGTGGGAAACCCCGCGCCGCCGCGCCCGCGCAGGCCCGACTTCAAGATCGTTTCGATCACCGGTGCGCCATTCAGCGCCATCTCCAACCCGCGATAGCCCTGCCGAGCCAGATAATCGTCGATCGAAAGCGGATCGATCTCGCCGCAGTTTTCCAGCACGATGCGCTTCTGTTTGTCGAGATAAGTAGACTCCGCAGGCGCATGGTCTTCCTGCCGCCAGAACGAGTACCATTTGCGCGGCCGCAGATGCTTCCGCGCAATCTCACGCGCTGAATCCGGCGTAACGTGCCCATAGCGCGTTACACCACCGGCCTTGTCCACCACTTCGACGATCGGTTCGCAGTGGCACATGCCATTGCAACCGACAGCTTTCACCTGATGCGCAGGCCCCAGTTCCGCCTGCAGCGCTTCCCGCACGGCAATGCCGCCACTGGCCACACCGCATGAACTCAGTCCAACTCGGAACGTCATGCTTCCACCTTGGGATGAATGCACTCGACAGCGGCCCGCGCTGTCGATGGAGTCAACGTCCCTACGGTGTGCTCGTCCACAGTCATCACCGGCGCCAGACTGCAACACCCGATGCACGCCACCGAATCCACCGTGAACAGCCCGTCCTTATCCGTGTCCTCGCCATCGCGCAGCTCCAGCGCCCGGCGCAACTCCTCCGTTATCTGCCGCGCGCCTGCGACGTGGCAAGCCGTTCCATGGCACACCCGCACCACATGCTCACCGGCCTTCTTCTGCCGGAACTGATGGTAGAACGTCGAAGCCCCGGCCAGTTCCGCCGGAGTAATCTCCGTCGTTTCCGCCACGCGCTTCATGGCCGCATCCGGCAGATAATGAAACCGCGCCTGGATCGCCTGCAAAATCGGAATCGCCGACTCGCGCCCGCGGCCCGCACGCGCAATGATGGCATCCACCGCCGCAATCCTCTCAGCGCTGTCTTCCTCTGCCGCTTCGTGATTCCGCCCGCATGCCGGCAATACCGCTCCCGAAGCAGCCTTCGCCACGCGAGGGCGTGCCACCGCTGGCGCAGGAACCAGTTGTTTCACCAAGGTGATGAACACCGCGCAAGCGGCGATCAATACCCACGCCAGAATATTCCCGCGAGCCTTCCGCGCAGCCCGCGCGACGGTAATCCGCTTGTGCTCAGCCTCCAACACCGGAGCCTTCGACGCGTCTTCGGCAACCTCGTTCTGCAACGCCAGAATCCGCGCATCATCGCTTGGCGCTTTATATCGCGCTATGCCCCAATCCACCGTCAGCGCCAACACGCACAATGCAATCAGCGCCGCCGCACCCTGTACACCGCGTCTCATGCGGCCTCTCCGATCTTGATCAGCCTCACCTCACGCGGACACGACTTGTAGCACCGCGCGCAGTATAAACAATCCTTCCGCACATCTCGCATATCCTCAATCGCCCCATAGGGACAAGCATCCGTGCACAGCCCGCAGTCCAGTTCCTTGTTCGGTGTAATGCTTACGCCACGAGAAGCCAACCGCGAACACCAAGCCAGCAACCCGCCGTAAGGACACAGATACCGGCAGTACGGCCGGCCGATAAACATCCCAACAATCAGAAACGCCGCACCCAGAAACAGCATGTGTGCGAAGCCGGTGCGCCGGAAGAAGCCTACAAACGGATCGAAGCGGCATATGATGAACTGCCGCTGTCCCGCAGGCAGCAAAGCAAACCAGATCGCAGCCGCTAAATACGCATACTTCAGCAGTCCCAATGCCTGGTCCAGCCGGCGAGGCACGGTTATCGGCTTCAGTACCACCAACTCCTGAATTGCGCCTAACGCGCACACCCCGCCGCAAAAGGCCCGCCCATAAAACACCGCCACAACCAGGGGAAAGAAGAACGTGGCAGTCACCACCGCGCCTACTCGATAGTTCGAATCAAACAACGCCACGGCCACGTTTTGAATGGAGCCGATGGGACAAACGCACCCTTCACGATAGAATCCAAAGTACCCCAGGCTGACCACCGAAAGCCCTACCAGCCACCGCCGCTTACGCTTGGTAACCACGATCCAATGCGCCGCCGCAAGGCCCAGCCCCAACAACGCCACATCGGCGATCTCCATCGCAAACCCGCGCGGCACAGGCTTCTGCACCGGTGGCACCACATACCCGCCGCCAATATTTTTAGCCTGCGGAGCCGTATCCACCGGCCGCGAATAAGGAATCGCCTGCCCATAACTGTCAGAGCTGAATAGCAGCAGAAGAAGGATGACAAAGCACCGAAGTGAACTGGTGGCGCAGGCACTCTTGCCTGCCGCCTCGACACTCGTGTCGAGGCTCAAGCGCCGAGACGAGTCTCGGCGCGGCAGACACGAGTGTCCGCGCCACGAGCCCTTACTCCGCACGCCCACCCTCTCTAAACGGATTCAAAGCCTCGCCCAACCCAATCGAAACCAGCGCGTCCTTCGGGCAAGAAGTCGAAATTGCGCACTTGTTGCAGTTCACGCAAAGATCATGCCGCACCCGCAACTGAACGGACCCCAACCCCGCCGGTTCCTTGCAGGCCATCACGCACTTGCCGCACCCGTCGCACTTCTTCTCGTCAATAACATACTCATAGAAGTTATTCGCCAGGTCGTTCGGATCCGCATCGCCAATCGGTTTCCGGGCAATCGCATCGCGCGGGCAAAGCTTCTCACTCGGCAGCCCATCGCGCCCCACCGCGCTTTTCACGTTGAAATAAGCCGGGCAGATGTTGCACCGCCCGCACTTGGAAAACTCATTCACAGCGCGCACGGCCGACTGCGACACCACGCACTCCGACGTGCACAGATTGCACGCCTTCACGCCAACCTCGCCAAACCGGCTGTTCAGGCACTTCGCCGCATCGATCTGCCAAACCACCTGCCCATCGGCCCGTTTCACCAGCAAGGCCGCTGCGCCGCCCATGCCCGCCAGCGTCAAACCGCGCGCGATGCCTTTTAGAACTGTGCGTCTTGACCCACTTAGCATCATGCTGCCACCGCCTCGAAGACATGGATGCGTAATTTCGCGCTATCGGCCACATAGACCCGGCCTAGCCCGCCAACTGCAATCGCCATATTCTTTGCTTGAGAATCAAACACGCTATCGCTGATCAGAGCAATCAACTTGCCATCGGCATCCAGCACCTTCGCACGCGGTCCGGCCTTCTCCGTGACATAGCTTCTGCCTTCAAAAACCCGCACGTTTGTGGGATTGCAGCAACCCGAAAACCCCTCCGCCCGCACGCCATCAAAATGCCCGATGTGCCCCAGCAGTTTGCCGTCAAGCGTGTACCGCTCCACCCGGTGCTTACCCGGATTCGCCGCATGCACCACGCCCGCGCTGTCCACGCTGAAATCCAGCACGCCGTTTGGAATTAGAAAGCCTTCGGTGCGATTGTCCGCACCAATCGAGTTCATAAATTTGCCAGCGCGATCATACCGCCGGATAGCCCGCAGCCGCGAATCGGCCACCAGCGTCCCGCCATCGGCCGCAAAGCCAACCGCCGTGATCACGCCCTGCCACGCCTCATCGCGCCACGCGCCCTTCGATTTGCCCGTCCCATCGAAAACCTGCACCTGCCGCAGTCCGCCGCAGTAAACCCGCCCATCGCCGCGCACCGCCACGCAGGTGGCCTGCTTATCCACACCCCATTGCCGCGCCACGTGCCCACCGGCATCGAACACGCGAATCTCGCTGTCCCCAGCGGCAAAAACGCTGCCATGCGAGTCCACCCACAGCCCTCGCAGTGTCTGGCTGAACCCGCCCCACTCGCCCACCTTTTGGAAACGCATAGACCCTCTCCCAACTACAACGTTCGACATCCATGGGTAGGACAGGCTATCCGCCTGTCCAGTGCGGTCGAACCTCACCGCCCTCGCACATCCAAACACACCATCTTCGTCATATCCCGCAATATCAACTTCCCGTCCGAAAGCGCCATCGGACCCCACACATCCTCACCGTTCAGCACCTGCGCCTTCGCCAGTTCCTTGTACCCCTTGGCGTTCGCATCCAACAGATGCAGCATGCCCGACTTCCCTTCCAGCACAAAGAACATCCCATCGGCAAGCAGGAATCCACCCAGCTCAAACGCCGCCTTTCCGTCGCTGTCCCACACGGCCTTACCATCAGCACCCATGCACGTGAATAGCCCGCGCTTCTTCTTCCCGACAGCATACAGATTGCCCTTGTACAGAATCGGTGTATGCACCTCGGAGTTCCATTCGTTGCTCTTCCAGTCGAAGATAGGCTCAGCCTTGAACGCCGCCCCGGCCTTGGTCACACGCACCATCACGCTGCCAGCCTCATACGGACCGGTCATGAAGACCCGTTCCGAATCCACCGCCACCGGCGACGACACGGCAACTATGTTGAATTTCCGTTTGAACGACCACAGCAGCGCCCCGTCCTTGGCCGCTATGCCCAGTGGGCCATCCAGCGTGCCATATAGATACTGCTTCACGCCGCCCAACGTCGCAGGCATCACGGATGCATGCGACAGCAACAGCCCAGCCGGATTCGGCGTATGCCAGAGCTCTTTGCCCGTGGCCTTGTCCAGGGCCGCGATGATCGCCGTCCCGCCCGTCGCGATGATCAACCGGTCCGCCTCAATCAACGGATTCTGGCCGTTGTACCAGGATGGAATCTGCGACTTGTAATCCGTCGCCAGATTGCGCGTCCACACCTGCTTGCCCGTCTTCGCATCCAGGCAATGCAGCCCCAGCTTCGGGTCAATCGTGAACACAAACCGCGCATCCGCCGCCGGAACGCTGCGCGTAATCCCATGGTTCGGCCTGATCTTCAGCGCCTGCGTAAACCGCCACAACTCTTTGCCCGTGGTCAGATTCCGCGCCACCAGCGACCATTCCGACTTCGCCTCATCGTAATCTTCGTGATACACCCGCCCGGACACAATGGCCGCCCCGGCATAGCCCTGGCCCACGGGGGCAGTCCACAACACTTTCGGCCCGGCGGCACCCCATTGGTGCAAAAGCCCCACTTCGGTGGAAACGCCATCGCGTTGCGGCCCGCGGAACTGCGGCCAGTCAGCACAAAAAGAAAAAGGAATGAAAAGGAAAAACAGGAGGGAAAGATTGCGCGGGATAGACATAAGGATGACAATACCTCTTTATCTCGTATAACTACAGCCAAGGTATATCACGAAAGTGAGGCATTTGTAAACACTTTCCGGAAATTTGAATAAAATAGGGTATGAGAATCACCCGGCGAGAATCGCTCGCGCTGTTAGGCGCTGCCACCTGCACCGCCGCCACTGTACAAGACCAGTGGAGACAGATCGCCAAGGAAATCGATGGCACCGCAGGCGCGGCCGCGCTCAACTTCCGCACCGGCGAGTCCATCACGCTTCGCGCCACCGCGCGCTTCCCCATGGCCAGCGTGTGCAAGCTACCCATTGCCATCGCCATCTTCAATCTGATCGACAAAGGCAAGCTGTCGCGCGATCAGATGATCGACATCCCGCTGTACGACATTTTCCCCGGCGTCAGCCCCATCGCCGACCGGTATCCGCACCAGAAGCAATTCCCGCTCGACGAAATGGTGCAGCTGATGGTCGCCAAGAGTGACAACACCGCCGTCCAGACGCTCTTCAGGCTCGCAGGCGGACAGCCCGGCCTGGCCTCCTGCTTTCAACAGTGGAAGGTTGACGGCATGCGAGTCGACCGCGACGAGCGCACCTGCACCCTGGAATCAGTGGGCGTGCGCAACATTCCGCCGGTCGCCGAATGGACACCCGGAATGGGTGAAGCCCTGATCGCCAAGGTCCCCGCGGCCGATCAACTCGCCGCCTTCCGCCGCTTCATCCAGGACCCGCGCGACTCCGTCACGCCGCTCAGCGCCGTGCAGCTGCTCACGAAATTGCACCAAGGCGAGCTGCTCTCCAAGCCGTCAACCGCGCGAATCATTCAGATTCTGGAAAGTACCACCACCGCGCCCGGCCGCATCAAAGGGCTGCTCCCGCCCGGCAACGTAGTTGCCCACAAAACCGGCACCACCACCACCACCGTCGGAGGTCTTAACGGGTCCACCAACGACGCCGGCATTGTAGCCGGGAGATTCGCCATCGCCGTGTTCATCAAGTCAAGCACCGCCAGTGCCGATGTCCGGGACAAAATCATCGCCCGGATCTCCCGCGCCGCCTTCGATCACTTCGGTTAATTGGGCCGCCCTAATCCTCATCCACGGAAACGTGGGCATGTGCGGACGCAGCAGCCTGCTTGATGCCCTTCAGAATCGCATCCCGCTGCCCGCTCTCGATCTCCTCTTTCAGCCACTTCAAGGCCGCCATGATGGCGTTCGGCTTTTTTGCAACAGAATAGACGCGGAAGGTAGCAAGTCTCCCACTTCCGATCGTATGCGGCAGGGCATGAGAAGATGATGGCATTAGAATTTCGTTAAGACGGCGGGGCTGCGCGTGGACGATTCACCGCGTGTAAGGCTAGAACAGGAGTTGAGCGAAATTCGCAAGTAGGTCCCAAACTGCCGGCCTTGGCCCGCTTTCCGGTCTACTATCAACCACAACTCTATTTACAGCCGGAAAATTGCTCTGGTACGCTTAAGTGGTGACCAGTTCACCCACATCGCAGGTTTTTATCAGCTATTCGCGCGCCGACAACGCAGATGGGTTTGTCGAGGAGTTCGCGCGCAGGCTGGAAAAGGAACTGCGCATCCAGTTGGGAGAGCCGGCAACGATTTTTCTCGACAAGACCGCACTAAAAGTTGGGGATAAGTGGGCGACAGTCTTGCAGGCGGCGCTGGACCAATCCGATTTCCTGGTTCCGATCATTACTCCAAGCTATTTGAAGAGTATGTACGCGCGAGAGGAGTTGAAGACGTTTTTGGCTCGGGAGAATGAGGGTCGTGGCGCGATTTTCCCGATCCATTATGTCGATGCGCTTTCAGATACCAGCAAGGATGAGTTGACATCGGAGCTTAAAAAACGGCAGTGGGTTGACTGGAGGAATCTGCGTTTCGATTCATTTGATTCTCTTCAAGCGCGGAAAACCATGCAGCAGCTTGCTCTGAGCATTCGCACAGCGGTGGAGACCAACAGCGCAAAGTCTACAGGCAGGGCTTCCGCGTCTCACGAGACAGTCGTGGTCGAACGGCTCCAAGTAGAAAACTTTCGCTGCTTTGAGGAACTGGACCTTCATTTTGGTGTGCATCCGCCGATGCGGGAAGTATCCACCCTGAGCGGCAACTGGTCGTGCATCGCGGGTATTAATGGTGCGGGAAAGTCGAGCATCCTCCAAGCGATTTCAATTGCTCTACTGGGCGATTTGGGGAAGGAACTCGGCGGCGGGTTGCTAGCGCGAATGCGCAGGGCGAACATGCCTCCGACAGAGCGTACATCGATAACGGTGACGGCTTCTCTCGGAGAGAGGAAGAACCTGTCGTACTCGGTTCAGATTGACGAAAAGGGTGGGCTGAAGACGAACTCGCCGTCGGCAGCGGAATCGGCGATTGTGCTGGGCTACGGGGCGACTCGGAACCTGGGGGAGGAGACGGAATCACCATTCAAAACCTTGAGCGTACCTGTACAGGAGGTGATTGGCTTCTTTCGTCCACTGGCGCAGTTGGCTGGGGCTGAGGTGCTTCTCACCGATCGGCGACGGAACCCGAATTTACTGCCGCTCTTCCAGCGCTTGCTACAAGCAGTCTTCGAGGATGAGCTTACGGTGGAACCACAGACCGGCTCCTCAGTGGTGCGTTTTGGGGTCTCGGCGAAGGACAAGATCGAAGCATTCGATCTTCCAGATGGCTTCCGCTCTTCGGCAGCCTGGCTGGCAGATTTGTGTGCCACCTGGTGCGCGCGGCGACCGGAGCTTGCGGCCTGTGGGGATCCAGGCGAGATCGAGGCGATCGTGTTGATCGATGAAATCGACTTGCACTTGCATCCAGGATTGCAACGCGCGCTGGTTCCACGGCTGCGGAAGGCCCTACCGAAGGTGCAATGGATTGTGACTACACATTCCCCCTTGGTGCTGGCGAATTTCGACTTGAACGAAATCATCGCGCTCGATCGGGATGCGGAAGGGAACGTGCGGCGTCTGGATCGGCAGATCCTGAATTTCTCGAGTGACGAGATCTACAATTGGCTGATGATGACTCGTCCAACGGGTACCGCGATGGAGCAGATCCTTCAACAATCAGGCCAGAACGAGACCAAACGCACCGCGATAGCTGAATTGATGCGCACTACGCCAACCTCAGGATCCGCGGATGCCCACAAGCAAGTTTCGGAGTTCCAGAATATCCTGAAGTCGTTAAAGGGTTAGGATCCGCAATTATGAGGAGCTTGTCGAGACCGGACTATCCCATACCTACGCTTGTGGAATCGGGAGTCGGGGGGGAAAAGCGGAATGCTCACCGGGCCGCCTACTCTGCGGAGGGCACCGTTCCCGACAAATTCGAAGATCACTGGAACAAGCCGGACGTGCGCGGTTTGCTGCATGCCATGCAGGGTCATGTTTGCGCGTACTGCGGGTTAGAAGAGCGGACGTTAGATGTGGAGCACTTCCGTCCGAAGGGAGCCGTATACGGGGAGGACGACACCCCAGGCTATTGGTGGCTAGCCTATGAGGCTTCCAACTACTTCTTTGGCTGCCCAGCGTGCAATCAAAAACGAAAGAGCAAAAAATTTCCATTGCTGGCGAACGCAACGCGCATAACCTATGAGACGCGGGAGCGACTCCCTCAAGAGGAGCGCGTGCTGTTGGACCCTGTGAAAGATGCGCCAGTCGAGAAATGGTTCCATCTGGAGTGGAATGACCCTACTTGCAAGCTACTTCCGGCGCCGGGATTGGACGCGAGCGACGAGAGCCGGATTGAGGACGTGATTGACTTCTTCAATTTGAACATGGATGCGGTGGTGCGAAGGCGGCGGTCGGCGGCGTATGAAAAGGCGGTGCGAACTGCGGAACTGGGCAACTGGAAAGAAGTGCGCAGGCTGGCCATGCGCCACTACGAGCACAGTTTCATTGCGCGCTTCGTGCTCCTTGAACTCAGGCAGGTGTTGCCCACTCCGGAAGAAGAAGCAGAGGACTTGGCAGGGCACTTGTGGGACGACATGCGTGAGCAGGTGGCGGAAATCCTCAATTTAAGGCAGCGTGGGAAGGCCCCGGCCAGACAGGATCTACGACAGCTGGAAAGCTACGGGTGGGCGCTGGTCGTTTTGCAGAATCAGGTTCAAGGCGATGTAGTTGGGGAGTTGCTTGCAAGAAGGCTGGGTGCGGAGCAGGACCCAGGGGTTCGGGAGGAGATTCTGAAATTGTTTCGGAAACTGTGCGTCGGCGTCCAATAGTATTTGGACAGACGGAGCCACCTTCGCCAAGGCTACGGCGGACAAGTCGCCTCAGCGAGTAGGCGTCATCGGGGTCCAGTTGCCAACTTCGGACTGATTCGGATTGTAGTTCGCGTCATTCGAGCTGCGGTAGGTGCCGAAGCCGTCAGTCCAATGGAACTGGTTGCGGTTGGAGAGCTGTGTTGTACCGTAATAAGGATCGTCGAGCGTATCCACGCCGCGAATGTAATCGTCGAATTTGGCGCTGGAACTGCGGCCGCCGCCTGACGACGAAGAGGTGCGCGACTGGGCCAGTTGACGGTCGATATTGGCGATCATCGCGTCGTTATTGGCGCTGATCTGCCGGCTGAGCGCCGCCGCGGCCGCAATCTGAGTGTAGCCTTTCTGCAGGTTGCGAGTGAACTCTTCATTCAGATATTGCTGCACGGCCTGGTAGCGCGCCTGCCACGCCGGGTTCGGCCTGAAGGACTTCACGATGGCTGCAAAAACCGGGCGACGTTGATCGAGGGTACCGGCAGGCGCACGGAAGCTGAACAGTGCCACGGTGCCCCAGTAGATCTGATAGGTTCGGCCCTGTGGTCCATTGTAGGGGACCGTGTTGTGGATGCTCACCGCGTAAAACTCCTCTTCCACGGGCCTTCCGTTCAGCGTGTAGCTCACCTTGATCCCGAGCCCCATGGGAGGCTTGTCCTGCTTGTATTGATCCACCTTCATCGCCTTGGGAAGCCCGGGGAGATCCTTATACCCCACAAACTTCAAGCCTGCGACATCGCGGCGCGTTCGCTGAATAAAGCGGGCCAGCATTTGCATGGGCGGCATGGGAGCCAGATGCGTGTATCCCAAGGCATTCTGACCGATTGGAGTCATGCGATCGGGAGGATTCAATTCGTAGTAGGCTTCCTGTGGATAACTGTAGACGGCCTCTTCGTTGGCCGGATTTTGGGCACGGCAGGAGAAGATGACGGGCAGTTCGACGTGCCCATAGTTCCAATTCAGGCGGCCATCGAAGTTCCAACTGGCTGGCACCGCCATTACACCGAAGGGGAGCCGTTGCGTGGTGTCCTGAATCGCTCGGGGCGACAGCTTCTCCCCTGCGACGACCGGACCCTTGGCGTTGCCGGAGGCTGGACGGGGCTGCGCATGCGCGAGCGGCACACAGGCAAAGATGATGGCCATTAGAGCGGCCGCGGCGGAATTACGCGTCTTGCTCCAAGAAACGCAGGGAAGCTGGGAATGGGGCATAAGGATTTCGTCCGGTCCGGAGTCTCCGTAGAAAATTATACACCCGATTGTTTGCGCCAGCACTTCCCGAGGCACCCCAGATTCAATGCGTCAGATCGTATACAAAGTAGTTCATCGCAATGCGATACGCCAGCGCCGCGTACTTCTCCGGATACTGCGGATTGTCGGAGTGCTCCCAGGCATCGCCAAGGTCCATGTTGTGGCAGATGGCCACCATGATGCGCCCGCGATCATCGTAGATACCCCGCCAATTCGGCTCCTTGCCGCCGAACTCGTAGGTGATCCCTGTTTCCAGGAACTGCGCTCCGGGCACTTGAAACTTATCGTCAAGATCGTAGAGCGTATGGAAGATGGGGTCTTTCTTATCGAGATCTACAACCTCGCGGTCGGGGAACACTCGCTTCATGCTGTCCATGAAAACCTCCCACTCCTCGGTCCCATGGAAATCATCCACCATCAAAAAGCCGCCGCGCAGCAGGTACTCCCTCAGTTGCTTCGCCTGTTCGTCGGGCAACAACCAATGCCCGACCTCAACCGCATATGCTACCGGCCAGTTGTAGATATCGTCGGAACCATCCAGGTCTACCACCTGCTCTACGGAACGCGTATCGATGCGCGTAAGACGCCGCACGCCCGCCAGCAAGTGGCGATCGGAACGGGGATAATCCTGCGTCCAACGCCCGGGAAACAGCCGTCCGGTGCGATAACGGGGCATGCGGTCCGGATATCCGTAGGTGTCCGGATATCGCAAGCGCGCCCGCGTCCACTCGGTCTTGTTCATGTAATCGGCGGGGAGGGCGAAGTCCTCGTATTCGATCGCGGGCCATTCCTGAAACGGCTTCTGCGCGCGCAGCACGCCGTACACACCCAAAACCAGTACACCGGCGACGAAGAACTTACGCAATCTTGCCATCACCTACTATTGTACGAACAGTTTGGGGAAACGGTTGCTTGCTGTTGTAATTTACCCATTCGCGGGACAGTCTTACAAGTTAGTATTTGCACAGGCGAATCGCCTGGGCCACCCACGAACACGTTGTTTTGCAAGGGTGGGGCGGCCGACTTGTCCGCCGTAGCCTTGGCGAAGGTGGATTCGGCTGCCCTTTTCGTTCTGACCAATGCACTACGCAATGATATCTTTAACCACGTTGCCGTGAACGTCGGTCAGCCGGAAATCCCGTCCGGCATAGCGATACGTCAGCTTGGTATGATCCAGACCCAACTGATTCAAAATCGTCGCATGCAGATCATGCATGTGCACCTTGTTCGTAACGGCCGAGCCAGTCATCGCATCGGTCTCGCCGAAACGCATGCCGCCCTTGATGCCGCCGCCCGCCATCCACATCGTAAATCCGCGATTGTTGTGGTTGCGACCGTCGCCATCCTGGCCGGTGGTGGTGCGGCCGAACTCCCCGCCCCAGACGACCAGCGTGTCCTGCAACAAACCGCGCTGCTTCAGATCGGTCATTAGCGCTGCGATCGGCTGATCGATCTCTTTCGTCGTCTGCGTGATCCGCTGCCGCAGATTGTTGTGATGGTCCCAGCCCGGATGCGAAACTTCAATGAACCGCACGCCGGCTTCGGCCATGCGCCGCGCCAACAGACACTGCGTCGCAAAGTCGCCTGCCACGCCCGGCTTGCCGATGCCATACATTGCCCGAGTAGCTTCCGTTTCACTTTTAATGTCGAGGACCCCTGGCACTGAACTCTGCATGCGGAAGGCCATCTCGTAGCTCTGAATCACGCCTTCCAACTCAGGGTCGGTCTGCGCCTTGTGCAGGAAGTCGCTGTTCATGGACTGCACCAGATCGATCTGCTTGCGCTGGTCATCCTTGCCGGTCACCGTGTTCGCCACGTTCGGCAACTTGCCAGAACGCGTCGCATACGGCGTGCCCTGATACGACGCCGGCAGGAACGCCGACCCGTAGTTCTGCGTGCCACCCTGTCCAGCCGGGTTGATGGTGATAAAGCCCGGCAGATCCTGATTCTCGCTGCCTAGTCCATAGGTCACCCACGCGCCCATTGACGGCCGAACGAAGGTGAATGTGCCGGTATGCAACTGGATGGTCGCCGTCGGATGGGCCGGCGAATCCGTGGTCATGCTATTGATCAGGCACAGATCGTCAGCGTGTTTGGAAAGGCTCGGGAACAGTTCCGAGATGCGCAGTCCGCTTTGCCCGCACGCATTGAACTTGAAAGCCGGAGCCATCACCTTGCTCTTTTCCGCCGCCGCGATCAACTCTGGATTATAGTCGAAGGTTTCGTACTGGCTCGGCGCGCCCTGCATATACAGCATGATCACGCGCTTCGCCTTGGCCGGGAAGTGCGGCGCGCGCACGGCTAGCGGATTCACTGCCGCGGCCGAAGCCTCTTGCGCAGCCAGGCCAGCGAGGCCGAGATAACCAAATCCACAGGATAATGATTTTAAAAGTTCACGTCTGTTCATCGCACTGTCCTCGCTAGCTTCTATACCGGAATTCCGCACTCTCAAACATCGCCTGATAGAAACGGCCCCACATCACCAGCGGCTCGGCGCCGGTCTGGGCTTTCAAATACTCATTGGCCTTCTTCAATTCCATCACGGATGGCGCGCGTCCCAACGTCTCCAGATACACGCGCTGAATGCGCGCATCATCGGTCTTCATCATCAGGTCCATCAATCGCGTGGCCGCGTTCTTCGCCTGGGCCATCACAAACGGACTGTTCATCAGGAACAGCGCCTGCGTTGGCACAGTGGTCACATCGCGGCGGCCCTTGGTTTCGCTCGGTTCGGGGAAGTCGAACACTTCGAACATCGGCGAAAGCTGATTGCGAACAATCGGCACATAAACCGTGCGCTTGTTCGTATCGAAGGCAAAATCGCCCGGCCCTTCGCCGCGCTTCATGCCCTTCGCCTGCACGCGCCCGATGTCCGAGCCGCGCTTGTAGCCCAGCACCGGCGACGCTTCCGGCCGCTGCAAGTCGAGCTTGCCGCCCACCTGCAACAGCGAATCGCGGATCGCTTCCACTTCCAGCCGCTGCCGGTTCATGCGCCACAGCGCCACGTTGTCCGGATCGGTCTTGAAGTCCGCCGCATTGTTCGCTGAGCTCAAATGATAGGCCCGGCTCAGCACGATCTCGCGGATCATCTTCTTTGTCGACCAGCCCTGTTCCACAAACCGCACTGCCAGATAATCCAGCAGCGCCTGATTGCTCGGCTGCTCGCCCATCTTGCCGAAATTGTCCACCGTGGGCACAATGCCGCGCCCAAACAGATGTTCCCAGATCCTGTTCACAGCAACGCGCGCGGTGATGGGATTCTGCTTGCGCGCAATCCACTCCGCCAATTGCAGGCGGCCGCTTTGGCCTTCGGGGATTTCGATCTTCTCACCCGGCAGCGTCTCCACTTGCACAAAACCGCGTGGCACTACCGGCCCCAAGTCTTTCACTTCGCCGCGAATGTGCACTTCGCAATCGGCGATCTGCTTGGAGTCGCGCACGCCCATTGCCAGATCCATCGGCAGCGGGAACTTGTCGATCTCGTTCAGAATCGGCCGCGTGGTCTCGCGCAGTTTCACGCCGGTCAGCAGAGGCTTCTTCGCAGCCAGTTGCTTTCCGCGCTTCGGACCGACCGCCAGCAACTCTTTCAATTCGGTGTTTAACTCTTCCCATTTTTTGCGTTCTTCGGGAGTCTTCAAATGCTCCGGAGCCTGTTCACCAGGACCATAGCTGAGCTTCGCCAGCAGGTCCATATTGAAGTAGCTGAAGTTGTCGCGAGGCCGCCGTTGCAGGCCGGAGAGCATATCGGTGCTCTTGAAGATGCCCGCCATCGCGTAGTAATCGGTGGTCGGGATCGGGTCGAACTTGTGATCGTGGCATCGCGCACAGCCGACGGTGGTCGCCAGGAAGGACCGCGTCGTCGCATGCACCTGTTCATCCACAACGTCCATGCGGAACACTGCCGGATTATTCTCCAGCAGGTCATGCGAGCCGAGCGACAGAAACGCGGTGCCGATCAACTGTTCGTTGTGCTGCTTCTCATTCGACGCAGGCAGCAGATCGCCCGCGATCTGTTCCTTAATAAACTGGTCGAACGGTTTGTCGTGATTGAACGAATCGATGACGTAATCACGATAGCGCCACGCAAACGGAAACGCGTAGTTGCGGCCGCGCCCGACGGACTCTGCATACCGCGCCACGTCCAGCCAGTGCCGTCCCCAGCGCTCGCCGAAGCGTTCGGAAGCGAGCAAACGGTCCACCAGCTTCGCGTCCGCATTCTTGCTTGTATCTTTCAAAAAGTCATTCAGTTCCTCGACGGTCGGCGGCAGGCCGGTCAGATCGTAAGTCACGCGGCGCAGCCACGTCGCTTTATCGGCATCGGCCACTGGCGTCAGATGCTTGGCTTCGAGATTGGCCAAAATCAACCGGTCAATTGGCTGGGCGGACCACTTCGGGTTCTTCACCGCCGGCACGGCAGGCTTCGCCGGCTGCTGAAACGCCCAGTATTTGCGGCCTTTTTCGATGTCGACAACGCCAGGCTTCCAGGTCGAAGCGACCGAAACGCGCGGATCCGGCGCACCCATCTCCACCCATTTTTCGATATCGGCGATGACGCTGGCAGGCAACTGTGCGGAGGGCGGCATCTTGCGCCCTTCATAACGGACGGCCTTCACCAGTGCGCTCTTAGTAATGTCGCCAGGCACCAGAGCTGGACCGGTTGCGCCGCCCTTCAACACGCTCTCGCGCGTTTCCAGAGACAGCCCACCCATGGTCGCTTTGTTGGCGCTGGAATGGCAGGGATAACAGCTTTTGGCAAGCACAGGCCGGATCTTCGCTTCGAAGAACTCCGCCGCTTGCGGGGAAATTTTGTTGGCCGCCGGCGTCTGGGCCAGGGCGGCAAAGCCAATCGTTGCTAGCAAGCAAAACAAGCTTAGAGGCTTGAAATTCAAGGATGCTCCTCCATCTGGGACTGGCTGAAATTGTATCAGATTTCAGTCCATTGGTTAACTGAACCCACTCCCGCGTCAAATGTTGCAAAAATTTGCCCACTGCCGGCCAGGCACGCTAAACGGAACGGCTCGTCACTCCAAAGTAGGCAGCGGATGCAAGCATGTGGCGGTCATTGGTCCATATTTCGCGTTCTTCGGCCTCGCGGGCGGTCACCAGGTGCAACGCATCGCCCACGCGTATGAATACATCGGGCGGAGCCGCGATGATTAGAGCGCTGGTCCTCCGAAGCAGTGATTCGTTAACAGGGATGAACAGCCACAACCGCGCCTCAACGTGCGCATAGAAGCGGGAGGAAAGTTCGCGGGCATCAAGGGGCGCTAGGGAGCCGTCGCGAAGGCGTCGATGAATCACTCCGTGAAATTCGGCCAACGCCCACATCGACGAGAGTAAGGTATCGGCTGTTAGGACCAGTTGGCGAACCTTGGGCGAATCAGGTTCATTGAAATAGAATTTGACAATAGATGCGGTGTCAAAATACACGAGGCGTTACCGCTCGCGATCTTCTTCGATAATGCTTGTACTATCCGCAACCTGCGGCATGCGAGCCCATATCTCTTTCATGGAAGCAAAAATCTGCCCTCTTGCCATCCGGCATGAGCGACGGAGCGGTAATGGGACGTAGCTCCGCGACGGGTTCGCCGCGACGTTCGATCACGATAATGCCGCCCTCCGCAGCTTCGCGTACAAGCGCCGAGGTATGAATGTGGAGTTCACGGACCGACGTCTTCCTCATGGGCTACAGTGTAGCGCAACAAGGAAAACGAAAACGTTTTCGACTCTTGGGTCTCAAAATGGCTGCGCCTGTTAGTGACTTTGGTAACAGGTAGACGCAGAATTCATCCAGCAAAATTGCATATTGAAACCGTTGACCCCATATAATCCCACGACCACGCCAACGATCATGAGTACAAGGTCAAACGCAAGCCTGGTTGACGACATCCCTCGCCCGCGATACTCGTTTTTGATCACCGCCTAAATCAGCCTGTTCGTAGACGCGCTATGCCCGAAAATACTGAATTCCACGAGCATAGTGAAAGCCATCAATACCACAAATACCGGCAGTTCAATCAGCCGAATGCTAGTAATCGGCCCGAAAAATCTTACCCCATCAACTAGAAAGCAGATGCCCAAGCCGGAGGCACCAGCCAATGTCCCCCCAGCCAATGTCCCCCGCCTTGACATGCGCCACAATCCGATATATAAACACCAGAGTTCCGCAGCGCCATTTCTCGTTCGCGCATACGGGGCCAAGGAGATGCCAGTGGCAAGTTTCCGATCATTCCTACTGTCCGCAGCTTTGTTGTTGACTCCGCCGCCCGCAATGCTCAGCCAAAGCATCACTGGCAGAATATCCGGAGTTCTTACGGACGCATCCGGCGCTGCCATTCCCAAGGCCCCCGTGAAGCTGACGTACGAACTCACGCGGCAAATCCGTACCTTCCCTACTGAATCCAACGGCTCCTTCACCTTCACCAATCTTCTGCCAGGCGACTACACTCTTACCGTCGCCTCCCCCGGGTTCAGCACCTATGAGCAGAAAGGCATCGCCGTCGGTGCGCAGGAAAATGTCGACCTGCACGAAATCCGGCTTCGAGTTGGCGACCTTAGTTCTACCGTGGAAGTGCAAAGCGACGTCGCCCGAGTGGCTACGGATAGCTCGGACCGGTCGGTCTTAGTGGACCGCACTACCATCGACAACACCCCGCTGATTGGGCGCGACTACCTTGGCGTACTGCGCAGCCTGCCCGGCGTTCAAGCTACCGACACCAACGACCAGCCTGCCTGGAATGGCGTTGGCTCCGGCATTAACGGCGGCAGTTCCGGACAGGTGCTGATCACGCTTGACGGCATTGCCAGTCAAAACACCGGCTTCGGCACGGGCACGAACGGCGCGGCGAATATTGCCGGCTACATGTCGCCGAACGTTGACGCGATCAGTGAAGTGCGCGTAATGGTTTCCAATTACAGCGCCGAATACGGCGCGCGCTCCGGGGGCCAGTTCGGTGTATCCATTAAGAACGGCACGGCTCGATTCCACGGCAGCGCCTATTACTCCTGGCGGCACGAAGAGTTCAACGCCAATCTGTTTTTCAACAACAAAACCGGCCTTGACAAGCCGCGCTACCGCTACCAGAATCCTGGTGGAACCATCGGCGGCCCGGTGCTCATTCCCGGTACCAACTTCAATAAGAGCCGCACCAAACTCTTCTTCTTCTATTCGGTGGATTACTTCCATAGTTACGTCACAGGCGGCGCGAGCCGCTTTACAATGCCCACCAAACTGGAGCGGGCCGGCGACTTCTCGCAGACGCAGACGACCACCGGTCGCCTGATCCCGATCAAGGACCCTGCCACCGGCGCACCCTATCCAGGCAACATCATGCCTTTGAGCCAGACCAGCCCCACAGGAAGAGCAATGATGAACCTGTTCCCAGTGCCCTTCACCAGCGATCCCACAGGGCAAAACCAATACAATACGCAGTATCAGTTCAACCGTGAGCGTCCGCACACCGACCAGATTTTGCGCCTCGACTACAACCTCGGCCCCAGGACGACTTCGTACGTTCGTTTGATTCACGATAACGAGCGCGACACCGGAGTCGGTTGCCCAACTGGCGGCCAGGGATTGTGGGGCCAATTCAGTTGCGCATGGATCGTACGCTCCTCAGGCGTTGTCGCCACGGTGGTCCATACGTTTCGTCCCAATTTGATCAACGAATTCACCTACGGAGTGAACACCAGCCAGCAGCATGTCGAACCGGCGGACCCGGCCGCATTCCAGGCCACCAATACGCTTTCCAGCCTGAAAGACCCAATCTCCGGCCAGGTGGTCTCGCTGCCGAAAATCTTCGACGGAAACTATCTCAACATCCTGCCCAACATCTACTTCACTAACTTGAGTCCGCAGTCGGCTGGCCAAGGCGTCACCAACGCCCCGGCGTTCACGTTTGAAAGCCGCTATCCGTTCAACTCCACGGACCGCATCATGAACATCATGGACAACGTCACCTGGGTCAAGTCAGGTCATACAACGAAGTTCGGCTTCTATCTCGAACATTGCTTCCGGCCGGTCACTGCGTTTTCGAACTACAGCGTAGCGGGCACTTACTACTTCGGCTCTGACATCGCCAACCCCAACGACACAGGCTACGCCTTCTCAAACATGCTGCGAGGGACCACACAGGCGTTCGGGCAGGACAACAAAAAGCAGATCACCCAAGGACGCTACAACCAGGTGGAATGGTTCGTGCAGGATTCGTGGAAGGTATCGCGCCGTATCACGCTCGATATCGGCATGCGCTTCCAGATCATGCAACCGGCCTACAACGAGGGCGCCACGCTGGGCTTCTTCGATGGAGCCAGTTATGACCCATCGAAGTCCGGCACGCTGTTGTTTCCGGCCGTTGTGAAGGGACAAAGCGTGGCCGTCAATCCCAAAACCGGCGCGTCCTATCAGTTCGCTCGCCGGGGCTTCTTCGATCCCGTATCCATTTCCGCCAATGGCTCGCCGTACAGTGGAATTCTTCAGTACCAATCCAAATTCTTTCACACCCCCCACGTCCTGCTGGCCCCGCGCGTGGGCTTTGCGTGGGATGTGTTTGGGAATGGAAAGACCGCACTTCGCGGAGGCTTCGGCATTTTCTACGATCGTCCCTATACCACTGCCATCATGGGTTCCACCGGAGCCGGCGTGGGTCCCATGGCTGCGCCGCCGGGCTTTCTTGCCCCGACCTTCTACAACACCACTTTCACTGAAATGCAGACCGCTCAGGCCTGGTACGGCCCGCAAACCGTGGTGAGCGGAAGCCAGGACTTCCCCAACCCAACCGTCTATAACTGGAGTTTTGGCATCCAGCGAAACCTCGGCCACGGCGTCATCCTCGATGCCGCGTACATCGGCAACACCTGGCTGCATGGCTTCGGAACCGCCAGCGACGCCAACGCCATTCCGCCCCTGACGACTTGGACTCCGGACGGCGGGCTGCGCGGCACCCCAAAAGCCGCCTATCTCGACCCGACCAGCAGCGGTGGCGGCACCGGCGCATTCTACGCCACCGACCTGATCCGTGCCATGCTCCGCTACCAGGGATATTCGAGCATCAGCACATACACCACGGCCGGCCGTTCCAACTACAACGCGCTGCAGGTGCAGGCGAACCGCCGTTTTGCAAAGCGGCTGCAAGTGGTGAGCAACTATACCTGGTCAAAGACGCTCGTCTATGCCCGGCAGCAGTGGATCAGCGACGCGCTAACCAAAAACGTTGTGAACAGGCCCCATGCGGTAAATCTGACCGTGGGCCTGGAACTTCCAAACGGAAGCCGCCTCTGGTCAAACGGCTTCACCAAGCGAGCGTTCGATGGGTGGCGTGTCAACGGAGTTGGATCGTTCTTCTCCGGTACGCCGTTAAGCATCGGCTGCACTTCCGCCGCAGCGCCCATTGGATGGCCCAACGGCACTCCCACCGGCGGAATTCCGCTCAGATGCCAAATGACCGATGCAACCACGGCCGGGCTGTGGCTGCCGCCGGGGACCGCACCTCCGTCCAACACGGAAAGCAGGCTTTGGTATCCGGTTAACGCCAACAACTTTGTGCTGCCATCCGGCGCTACGCTTGGTTTGGGGAATACGCCGCCAACGCTCACCTACGGCCCAGGCTTTGAAAATATCGACATGGGCCTTTCCAAGGAATTTCGCGTCGCCGAAGGGAAGCGGCTCGAATTCAAGGCGGAGGCGTTCAACATCCTCAACCACTTTAACCCTGGGAATCCGAACACTTCGCTCACGCGCAACTTCACAACGGGGGCCAATACCAACGCTAATTTCGGCGTGATTACGACCGCGCAGAACTCTTCGCGTCGAATGGCGATGACTCTGCGTTTCCGGTTTTAGCGCAACGCCCGATCTAAACGACGAAGATGAAATCGGCAATTCTCTGGTTGCTCGGTGCAATCGGCTTGATCATGGGGGAACAACCTCGCGCAGCCACCTACGCCAAACTCCCACCCAAGTTGGAAGCACAACTGCAGCGCTGGGAATGCAAAGTCGAGGTCGCCCCAGGGTCGTCGACGCACAACAATGTCCTGAACGGTTCCTTTGGCGGATCAAAAGGCAAAGACTGGGCTTTGATTTGCGACGAGCCCCGGAGAACTACACTTCTGATATTCCTGGGCGGCGAAGACGTGAAGACCGATGAATTACTTTATACGTATAAAGGAGACGGCGTCCACCTTAAAGTACGGCAAATCGAAAAAGTAGACGCAACATTCATCCAACAGCATTGCATCTTGAAACCGTTTTCCCCTGCCATCGACCACGATGGAATCCTGGACTCATTGCTGAAAGTAGTCCGCTACCACGCCAAAGATCATTGGTACGAGTTCAAACTCAAACCTTAGCTGTTTTATCCGTGTCCATCTGTGTGGATCCATGGCTAATTCTAAAAACCTACAATTTAACCACAGATCCACACAGATGGACACGGATGAAAACCAGAGCACCTGTTGCCGGCAGCGGCTTACTTCCCCACCGCAAACGACCACAAGGTATCGCCAGCCCCTACCACCACATACTGCCGCCCATCCAATTCATACGAAATCGGCCCATTCGAAACCGGCGAAGTCAACTTCGAATGCCAGAGCGGATCACCCGTAGTAGCATTCAAAGCCACTAAATTCGAGTTATTATCCCCGGTAAACACAAGGTTCCCCGCCGTACTCAGCAACCCGCTACGGCCCGCCGGAGTCTCCCACTTGTGCGACCAGCGGATCTTCCCCGTCCGGTAATCGATCGCCTCAACAGACGAGCTCAAATTCGCCCCTCCGCGATCCGTACCGCCCCAGCCCTGCGGGTTCTCCAAATCCGGATCGAATATATAGTACACGCTGAACGCCCTCGACGTACCCACATAGAACAGCCCAGTCTGCGGGCTGAAAGTAGGAGGTGGCCAATTCGTCGCCCCGCCCTGATTAGGTGTGACGAGCGCGCCATCCACCTGCGGATCTTTCGCCGGATCGGGTTCGGGAGTGCCGTTCGGCCTGATACCCTTAGCCCAATTTGGCTTTGAGTAAGGCGCGGTGACGATGTTCTTGCCATTGGTCCGGTCCAGCAGGAAGTAGTATCCGTTGCGTGCGGCCATCGCAAGCAACTTGCGCGGACGGCCGTTGATCTGGCCATCGATCAGCACAGGCACTTGGGTCGAATCCCAGTCATGCGTGTCGTGCGGGCCCGCCTGGAAATACCAGACCATCTTTCCGGTGTCGGCATTCAGCGCGACGATGCAGCCTGTATAGAGGTTGTCTCCCTTGCGGTTGGCGTGAGCTATCACGGGCTGCGGATTGCCGGTCGTAATGTAGATCAGGTTCAGCTCAGGATCGTATGTCGGCATCTGCCACGTCATGCCGCCGCCGTGCTTCATCGCCTCCTCGTTCGGCCAAGTCTCGCTGCCCGCATCCCCCTTCTTCATTGGAACCGTGGACCAGCGCCACTTCTGATCGCCGGTCTCCGGATCGTAGGCGGTAAGATAGCCGGGGCGATCCAGATCGTCGCCTGAAACGCCGGCGATTACTTTGTTCTTGACGATCATCGGCGCCATCGATCCGTAGTAAAACTGATCCAGGTCGCAGTTCTGCTTCCGCCACCGCTCTGACCCGTCTTTCAAGTTCAAAGAAATGATCTGGCAGTCCGGGGTCAGGAAGAAAAGCCAATTGCCAGAAATCCCTACCCCGCGGTTGCCGATGTGCCAGCCGCCTTTCGTTTCGAACACCTTGTGCCAGATCTCTTTGCCACTGCGGGAATCGATGGCCCACACGTGATCTGGCGCAGTCAGATAGAGGATGCCATCCACCATCAGCGGCGTGGATTTCAGCGCGCCGCCCGCGCCGGGCCGAAAGGTCCATGCCTTCGCCAAGTTGCCCACGTTCTTGTCGTTGATCTTCGTCAGCGGACTGAAGCGCCGTCCACTGTAGTCGCCATGATAGGTCGGCCAGGAAGAGGTTGGCGGCTGGGCGAGCACAAGGACGGCCGCCAGGGCCAGTAAGGAAAAGATTGCGAGTCGCTTCATTTCAGAGTCACCAGGTAGGCCAGCATGTCATGCATGTTCTTATCGGTATAGACGTCCAAGAGTTGGTCGTGCATCGCAAACGGGTCATTACGCACAACCTTCAATTGTGGCGACCGCGTGAAGGCATGCACTTTGCCCTGGTCGTCGCGGACCGATACGTCAAAATCGTCGAACACCACAGGCACGCCAGTAACCGAAGGCCCGTTCAGTGGCGTAATCGTAAGCGTCAACTGCTTTCCGCGGCCGCTCGCTCCGCGACCGCCGCCCCGCGGAAAGAGGAACCGGCCTTGAAGAGTGGGTGGGTCGTATTTGCCGCCGATCCCTTTCAAGTCGCCTCCTGGCGAGTGGCAGGTGCTGCATTTTCCGGCGCCGTTGAACCACGCCTCGCCCGCCTTTGCGTTACCTGTCAAAAGGTTCAGCGGCTTAAAGATGGGTGAGCCGCGCAGCGTGTCATAGACCCGCTCATGGATGAAGTGCGAAAGGTCGGCGACGTCGGTCTTGGCAATCGACGCCGATTTCCGGCCGCTCTGCATCGGATGTCCTTTGGCCAGGAAGGGTACAAGCGTGCTGCCGTAACGGTCATGCAGCACCATATCGGATTGGATCAGGTTCTTGCCTTTGTCCGTTCCGCGGGCGCTGGTTCCGTGGCATTCGATGCACTCGGCGACCCATATCCGCCGTCCACGATTGGCGGCTTCGGGGTCCACCACATGACGGTCCAGGGGTGCACCATTGAGAGTCGGTCCGCCGCCACGAGCGCCACCACGCGCCCCACCGCGCGCCCCACGGGCGTTTGGCGCGCCTGGAGCGTAGGTGGTAGAGAGGAAGTCGATCAGAATCGTCCTTTCCTCAGGCGACACCTTCGCCCCCATATCGACCATCTTATTGATCGTCTCTTCCCACTGCGCTTTGGGCCGCGCCGTCAATACTGAATCAGGGGCGTGGCACTTGCCACATACATTCTGAAGTACACTGGCGGGTTCCTGCGCACACACAAGCGCAGCGGTTGCCAGCCAGAACCAAATAATCCGCATTGTGACAATATATCAGAAAGGGGCGGGTATGACCTTTGTGAAGGAGCCATTTCAGGAAGAACAACGATCTATTGGTATGTGTTCAAACTCAAACCTTAGCCATCCCAGCTCCGGCCTCCCGCAACCGCACCGCACGCCGAAACACCACCGCCGCCACAAAGCACAACCCGCCCCCGACTGCCACCGTCCACCGAGGCCCGATGAACCCGGCCAGCGCCCCGGCGGTCAAACTCCCCACCGGTAGCATCCCCACGGCCATCATCGAATACAACGACATCACCCGCCCGCGATACTCTTCCTTAATCACCGTCTGAATCAGCGTATTCGTCGACGCGTTCTGCCGGAAGATACTGAACCCCACCAGCATGGTGCACGCCATCAACACGCCAAACACCGGCGCCCAAGCATAAGCAAACATCGCAGACCCCAACAAAACCGTGCTCACCAGCGCCACCCGCGCCAACCCCGCCGTCTCCGTGCGATGCGCCAGCGACACTACGCCGATCACCGCCCCCAACCCCAGCGACGCCATCAAAAACCCCAGCCCCACCGAACCGCGCCCGAAGATCCGGTCCGCAAACACCGGCCCCAACACAATCACCGGCGCAATCGACATTGTCAGCGTGCCGCACAAAATCAACAGCGCCCGAACCTGCCGCTCCTGCCACGCATACAGCAACCCGTCCTTTAACCGGTTCCACGGCGCATCAACCTCGCCCGGCTCAAACACGGGCAGATTCATCAGCAACATGCCAATGATCAGCCCGAAAAAGCTCACCCCGTTCAGCAGGAAACAGATGCCTTCGCCAAAGCGCGCCACCATCATCCCGCCCAGCGACGGCCCCACAATCCGCGCGGTATTGAACGCCGCCGAGTTCAGCGAAATGGCCCCCAGCAGATCGTCCTTACCCGCCATGTGGATCATCATCGATTGGCGCGCCGGCACATCGAACGCATTTACGCACCCAAGAAATCCGGCCAGCGCCAGCAAGTGCCACGTCTGCACGCGATGCGTCATAGTCAGCCACGCCAGCACAAACGCCTGCAGCATGAACAGCGTTTGCGTGGTCAGGACGACGGTCCGCCGGTCGTAGCGATCGGCCACCACACCCGCAATCGGCCCGAGCAAAAACACAGGGAAATTGGAGCAAAACGAAGTAACACCCAGCAGCCACTCCGACCCGGTCAGCCTGTACACAAGCCAGCTCTGAGCCACACTCTGCATCCAGGTGCCGCTCAAGGAAATGATCTGGCCCGTAATGAACAACCGGAAATTGCGATGCCGCAGGGCGCGCAGCAGCGCGGAGGATTCACTCACTTAACTAGTATCTCCACGAATCGCCGAGGGCCCCCTGTGTTTTCAAGAAAAGCCTCTCCTCCGATTCAGAGACTATATGAAACGTGGCTTGCCACGTTAGGATGCTGAAAGCTGAATCCGTTCGAACAGGCGGCGAGTTCCAGAAAATACCAGGCTGCGAATTATCTTACCCCAGGATGGCGCGGATAGGCCCTTCGCCTTCTTCCACCAGTTTAAACGTCCGTCCAAAAGCGGGGAATTCCATTTTCTTGTAGTCCAGTCCCATCTGGTGCAGGATGGTCGCATGCAGATCGCTGCAATAATGGCGGTCCACCGCGGCGCGATAGCCAACCTCATCCGTTTCACCATGCGTCATCCCGCCCTTCACACCGCCGCCTGCCAGCCAAACCGCATATCCACGCGGATTGTGATCGCGCCCGGTGGTATTTTGAGACCACGGAGTGCGCCCGAACTCGCTGGCAAAAACAACCAGGGTGGATTCCAAAAGACCCCGCTGCTTCAAGTCGCGCAGCAAACCCGCAATGGGCTTGTCCACGGCCTGGCAACTTTTTTCATGGGCTTTCATGTCCACATGCGCGTCCCAACTTCCGTTGCCACCGCCGCCATTGCAAATCTGGATGTACCGTACGCCCTTTTCCACCAGACGCCGCGCCATCAATAATTGCCGGCCATAATCCTCGGTCACCTGATCGCCAATGCCGTACATCTCCAGCACATGCTTTGGCTCATTGGCGAAGTTCACCACTTCCGGCGCCGAAAGCTGCATGCGCGCCGCCAGATCGTAGGATTGAATTCTGCCCGCGATGTCGGAATTGATCGCATACGTTTCTCTGAACTCCTGATTCAGCCTCTGCAGCGCTTCCATCCGAAGGTCGCGCTCGGCCGAGGTACCACCCTTGGGCGGATATAAGTTCGGAATGGGCGTATCGCCGGAACGGAACGGCGTTGCCGCCCAACTGGAACCGATGTAGCCGCCTGTCAACTGCACGGGCGACGACGGCCGGCCGATGTTCACATACGCCGGCAGATTCTTGTTCAAACTTCCCAGCGCATGCGTCACCCAACTGCCCAGGCTAGGGTGATCGAAGGCCCGTCCGCGATGTCCCGTGGCTGTTTCGATCACGGCCGGAAAGTGGTTGCCTTCGTGGTTCCACATGGATTTCACCACGGCAATGTCGTCAATCTGGGCGGCGATGTTCGGCAGAATGTCCGATACCGGAATGCCCGATTTGCCCGCCCGCCGGAACGTCCGGATGCAGGGAATCACCGGCCGTTTTACTTCGGCCAGGTTATCACCGAATGCCGTGCCGTCCATGAGCTTGCCTGCATGCTTCTGGTCTTTGGGATCGAACGTATCCAGGTGGCTAACGCCGCCGCACATGAACAAGTAGATCACCGAATTCGCTTTGGGCTTGAAGTGCGGACTCAACTTTGCATCCAGCTTTCGATCATCGGCCAGCAGTCCGCCCACGGCAGCGCCAAAGAAGCCGCCGGCCGCTTGTGTCATCAGGTTGCGCCGCGAAATTCGCCCGCAGGGATAGAGTTGCTCTTCGTTCATTGCTTCACCTGACAAACACGAACTCATCCAGATTGAACAACAGCCAAGCCAGGCCCTTCAATCGCGCCGGATCGTTCTGCAGATAGGTTGCCGCTTCATCCTTCTCGCGGCCGCTCGGTGGGCGGCTCAAAACGATGCGATATCCGAGGTCCACGGCCGCGTTCAAATCGTCGCTGGTTTCATTGCGCAGACGCGCGGCAAACTTTTGCGACGCCTTTTCCACCTCTTCGCTGTTCATCAGGAACAAACCCTGCGGCGCTGTTACCGTGCGCGTGCGTAATGGACAGGGCAGGCGGCCGTCTTCAACATCGAACACCTGCAGAAAATTCGGCACCACATCCCGATTGTTGGCGTATCCGCGAATCATGAATGCGGCACGCCGGCTTGGCGCAGCGACTGGCCGGTTGCCGCCGTCCTGACTGCGCCGCGGAGTCTCGGCCGGCGTAATATCAAACGACGCTCCACCAATGGTCAAATCCAATTCGCCCGAGGCATAAAGAATGGAGTCCCACACCGGCTCTGCTTCCAGCCGCAACAGTCGGAAGCTCCACAGATAATCATTCGCCGCGTCGATCTTGGCGTTGGCCGTTGCCACTGCGCGATCCATCGCCGAGGCGCGCTTGTATGCTTCCGAAGTCACCATCAGCCGGTGCATCTGTTTCATGCTGAACTTCCGCTCCACAAACTCGGCAGCCAGCCAATCCAGCAGTTCCGGATGCGTGGGCATTCCACCCAACGCGCCGAAATCACTTGGCATTTTTTGCAGGCCTTCTCCGAAATGCCACTGCCAAAGCCGGTTCACTGCAACGCGCGCAAAGAAGGGATTCTCCGGTGCGGTCAGCCAATCGGCGAAACCTTCGATACGGCCATCGCGAAAATCGGGATTGGCCGGCGCAAAGGGCCAACCCGGCTGTACCGGCTTATCCTTTTCCGGCCGGTCCGGCTCGCCGCTGGAAAGAATGTAGCTCTGATCGCGCTCACGGCCCTTATCCACTTCCACTGTCCAGAATGCCGGCAGCGCGTTGCCGCCACCGCCGCGCTGTCCGCCTCCAAGCGCCGTCAACTGGCGACTGATCTCGTCGAACTTCTTGCGGTCTGCTTCGGGCAGGAGTTCCTTCACTTTAATCGGATCCACACGCAGCGGCACAAAGTAATCGTCCACTAGCTTCTGTTCGGCGGCAGAACGCTGGCGCTCTGGTTTTTGTACTGCCGACTTGGCTTCGGCAGGCAGCATGGCAACACGCTCTTCTTCCAACCGCTTGCGGATGGGTCCTTCAATGGCCGCAAGTTGTGCGCGCAATGGCGCTTCCGCCTCGGCGCGTTTGCGTTGGGCGTCTTCCTGTGCGTCAGCGTTCTTCAGAATCTCCGCGGGAGTCGCCAGGGTTATTTTCTTCACCACCAGCGGGTCGAACAGCGCTTTCATCGCGTAGAAATCGCGCTGGGCGATTGGATCGTACATATGGTCATGGCACTTGGCACAGCCTACGCTCAGACCCATAAATGCGGACGACACCGTTTCCACGGCCATGATCGGCAGTTCACCTGCGTCCTTGTTGTCGCGCGATACACCACCGCGGGCCAGAAAACCAAGTGCAAACAAGTCGTCAGGCCGCGGATCAATACGCGAACGGATGCCGATGTCGTTCACCCGCGTACGCTCATTCCGGTAACCTGTCAATTGTGCACGGACAAATTGGTCGTAACCCAGGTCGCGGTTCAGAGAGTGCATCACCCACTCACGCCACAAGTGAATCCCCGCCTGTGCATACATCCGCTCGTCCACATCGGCAAAGCGCAACACATCCAGCCAATGCCGGCCATAGCGAACCCCATGCTGCGGATTGGCCAGCAGGGCATCCACAACTTTTTCGTACGCATCGGGCGAGTCCTCTTTGAGAAACGCGTCGAGTTCGGAGGGAGTTGGCGGAATGCCGATCAAATCAATGTACACGCGGCGGAGTAACGCCGGCTTATCGGCTGGGCCCGCGGCTCGCAGGCCTTTCTTTGCCAACGCCGAATCCACGAACGCGTCGATCGGATTTTTCGCTGCACTTTTTGGCACCGCCGGCCGCACTACCGGCCTCTGGGACCACATCTCTGCTTTCTTAGTCGCGCCAATCGCTAAGGCCGCAATCGGCAATAACATAAGCCAGCGCATTGCTGCATCCTTCATCTTCTTGACGGCGTCCAAAACGCCTCCCCCGCGGACAGGAACTCAACCGGAACCTCCGTGACAAAGGTCTTCAGCCAGCGTGCGCATTCCGCCATGCCGCCCTCTTCGGATAAGTCGTGCCCCAGCACAATCATTGCCTTCTTTCGACCCGCAGCCACGGCATCGCGGACATATTCGCCGCCATCCCATTCGCCTGGTTCACCACATACCAGCACGTCCACCTGATCGCCTGAAATGACGCGCTGGACAACTTGAATAGGAGTCGAGCCGGGATTGAATGAGACCGTAGACACCTCCATTTTCGGATCGCCAATCACCCGGATCGCTCGTATTTTCAGTTTGTCGCCAATGGCAGAGGCTAGAGCCGCCAGTGTCGTCTTTGGCAGCGTGTAGAGCCGCACGTTGTCCGCCGCCTGATACTGCGTCCAGCCTAATGCACTTCCCATGCCGCGAATGATGCCATCCGGCTTCTGCTGATGCCAGTGATCATGAAACCGCCAGACAACAAGGTTATTGTCTTCGATGAATTTCCGCTTCAGTTGAACCAGCGAATCGTCAGGATTGTTGCGGGCGTGGAACTCGTCGGCTGCGCCGCTATAAAATGTTGGCTCGTGAACAACAATAAAATTCCGCTTTGCCGCGGCGGCACTTTTCAGCAGGTCAAGAGTAGCCACCATCGTTGTCGCAATACCCGTCACGACGGTTTCAGGGCTGCCGGCCTTAATCGTGTCCACCGTTTGGGCGCGCCACTCCACATTGGCCTGCTTTTGAATCCGCTCAATCAGTCGCGCGGCTGTCAACGGTTGCGATTGCGCAGACACTGCGCCCGCCCCGGCTGCAACGAAAAACCCGCGCCGAGTTATGTGGTTGTCATTGATCATAGTTGAAAAGCCAAACATCGAGTATATATCGAGAGAAACAATGCGGCAGATTCTTGTGCCATACAATATCTGCCGCACTGGCTACTGCTGAACCCACACCCGAAGTTAAAACGTCAGCCGCAGGCCAAGCTGCACAGCCCTTCCGCCGGCGGCCGCGGTGATCTGCCCGAAGTTCGAGGCAGTCACCGAACCTTGCGGCGCGCTGAAGTTCACCTTGTTCGTCGCATTGAACATCTCGGCACGGAATTGCAGTTTGATGCGTTCCGTAATGGGCTGATAGCGGCTCATTCCCAGGTCGAAATTGAAAATGCCCGGGTTGCGCAGATTTGGCTCGGTGCGTGAGTCATTGCCAAGTGAATACAGCGGCGCGGAGGCGAACGCCGTCGTATCGAACCAACGGTCAATCGTTTGACCCGACGTCAGATTGGGGTTCTTCAAGCGCAGCGCGTACGCCGAAATACCCGGCAGTTGCGTATTGTTCGGCCCCGCAATCACAACCGGCTGTCCGTTCTCCGCAGTCAGGATTCCGCTGAGCTGCCAGTTGCCAACAAGCTTTCCCACCGGCCCGTGCCCTGACCACCGTTTGCCGGTTCCGAAAGGAAGCTCGTACACGAAGTTGGCGACGAAGATCTGCGAGCGATCGTTATCGGAAATCGACCGCGACTGCCGCAGGTCGTACGGATTGGTGAAGCTCGACCGGCCTCCGAACCGCTCCTGCACGTTGTCGATCAACTTGCTGAAGGTGTAACTGGCCTGGAACAGCACGCCCTTGCTAAACCGCTTGTCGGCGCGCAACGTCAGCGCGTGATAGATAGAATCGCCCACCGATCCACGGATATTGCCGATGCTGGTGTACTGAGGGTAAGGAGAGAGCAGCGCCGATTGCCTGACAGTTGCCGGACTCAGGCTGCCGCTGGTAATCTTTCCAAAGAAAGGATTCGGTACGAGCGCGTTGAGCTGCGACCCGAGCGACGCGTACTTTGGATCCACCGCATCCGCGCCGATATTGGTCCAGATATGCTCACCGCGGCTGCCCAGGTAGGCCGCCTCGACCAATAGGTTATTGAAGACAGAGCGCTGGATGCTGGCATTCCACATCTGATTCATCGGCGTAATCCAATTCGGGAACACCGCGCTAATGCCGTTTCCGATCAGGGTATTGGGATAGCCCAACAGTCCAGTCACAAACGGATTCGATATCGAACTGCCCACAGGCGGCGTATTTGGCGCTGCGGGCGCCTGGCCCAGGAACACCGGCGTCGAGGCCTGCGATCCGCTACCCAGATCGCCTGGGCTCGCGCCAATACCGCCGCTGCCCGGCAGGTAGAACATTCCGTATCCAGCGCGAAATACCGTGTTGTGCAGGAATGTGTAAGCCAGTCCGACGCGCGGAGCAATGTCCAGCTTATGAGGAAGGCTCTGAAAGCGATTGGAACTGTTAGTAAAAGCGAGCACGCCTTTCAGTCCGGTGATCGGATCAGTGAGAGCTGGATCGAAATACGCGAGGTGATTATAGCGTTCGTTGTATGGCGTCTGGTACTCCCAGCGCGCGCCCAGGTTGATGGTCAGAGACCGCGTCACTTTCCAATCGTCCTGCAGGTAAATGTTATAGCTCCGCTGCGAGGCGGCAAGCGACGGTCCAACTGTGAAAGTGCCACCGGTTGGAGTGCCGAGCATCATCGTCGCGAGGCCATAACCCGCGTTCGCTGACGCCAACGATGGATCGGGCCCCTGCGTATAAGCCCGCGTAAATCCGAAATTGCCCGAAGGATGGTCAGGGCGGAAAATGTTAAACGCAAGGAACATGTAATCCATGCCGGCCTTCACCGAATGCGACCCTTTTAACCAAGTGATGTGGCCTTGCCCTTCCGCGGTGTTCTCGGCGTCGGTGTAATGCGAGGCCCGCTGTGGTCCAAGCGAGGTGAAATCGGTGACATCGATCAGCGGGAAGCGCAGGTCGAGCGACGCATTCTTCAGGTATGCTGGCAGCCCTAGCTTCGTCACGTCGAAGCCCGCACTGCGCAGGTCGCAGGTATTCAACTGCCGGGTGTAGCTGACGCGGAACTCACCTATCAGGTTTGGCCGGAACGTATGGGTGTCGCTGAGTGCGGCGACCCAAGGCGTCGAGTTCGCCTTGCCTTCGTTGCAGTTGGTGCCCTCGCCGGGAAGCGCTACGCCGGTATAGGCCGGCGTAGCGGCCGGGCTATAGGTGATCCCATAGCGGAAGAACATCCGGTTATTGTTGCTCAGGGCCTCATCAATGCGGCCATAGTATTTCGTTGGCCCGCTGGCGCGCGTCGCGGCAACGGCGTAATTATTCGTGGTGCCACCCAGCGTCGGCAGCGGATAATACTGCATCATATTCGTGGCAAACGAGCTGATGCGACTGGCCGGGACGATGTTGCCCGGAAACTGCGTGCGAATAAAGCTTCCTGATGCAGCCGGATTAGGCAGAGTGGTCAGCGGATCGAAAACCCTGATCTGCGACGCGCCGTTGAAGGTCTGCGAGAAATCGCCGCCGCGCTGCGCGGCCGTGGGCACCGTTGCTGTGATGTTGTCTGGCGCGCGGTCCTTGATCTGTTCAAAATTGAAGAAGAAAAAGGTCTTGTTCCTTCCATCGTAAACGTGTGGAATCACCACCGGCCCGCCAAGGGCGAAGCCGTATTCGTTATGGCGCACCGGATTGCGATTCAGGCCATTGCGGTTGTTGGTCCAGCCGTTGGCGTTGAGTACGTTATTGCGGAAGAATTCGTACACACTGCCACGCACCTCATTGGTGCCGCTACGGCCGGCCGCCGTTAGAATTCCACCACCCGAGCGTCCATACTCAGCCGAATAATTATTGGTGATTACTTTGAACTCGGCCACCGTCTCCAGCGGCGGCGTGTAGACAATATCGTTGGTCGACGTGTTGCGAGTCTCCTGTCCGTCAAACAGCACCCCACTCGTATTCGAGCGTCCACCGCTAACGATCGGACCGGTGCCGGAATTGCCGCTTGGCGTGACACCTGGAGCCAGCGTCAGCAACGCGTATGGGTTCCTGCCATTGAGGGGGAGTTGCACGATTTGTTGAGCGGAAACGACATTGCCCAGCGAAGAACTCTGCTGCTCCAATAGCACAGAACTCGCTGTCACGGTCACTTCCTGTTGCAAGGCGCCCGTCCTCAACTTGAGATTGATCGTCGCAGTCAGGCCGACGCGTAATGCGATGCCGGTCACCCGCTCCAGCGCGAAGCCGGGTTTTTCGGCGGCGACGGAGTATTCGCCGTGCGCCAGAAACGGGATCGTGTAATTGCCCTGGCCGTTTGTCGTCACGATGGCCGAGATCTTGGTATTCAGGTTCGTCACTGTGACCTTCGCCTCGGCGACCGCTGCCCCGCTTTCGTCGGTAACCACGCCGGTGATGCTTCCCTGCTCAACCTGCGCCATTGAAACGGCAATGAACACCATTGCCGGCAAAATCCATTTCAAACCTGGAAAATTCATTTAAGCCCCTTTGCCGCCTTTCGCGGTCAATTACCGGAAATGCGGGTTTCGTTAGCATATAACATTTCCGGAGAGTTGGGGAGGAGGGTAAGTTGTTAACTTTTACATCCGGTCAACGCATTTCTCTTAAACCCAGGCGTATGATTGATGCCGAGTCTGACATCCCAGACGATCCGGCAATCTCCCAATCCAAAGAATGGGAACACTGTAAACACAGGAGCCAATCCCCCAACGTCAAACACTACCCATGCACGGCATTGCCCCAAAACAATCCCAAGCCCGCATGCGCTATAATAAGGGTTTGTAGTTAATCCCCCTGGAGAATCACATTGGCAGACGAAAAGCTCTATAAATCAGATTACGTTGGCAGCGGCACCTTCATCATAAGCAAGCCCAAGCGCAAGTCGCACAAACTGCGCCAGTCCCGCTTGAAGGGCCGCAAAGCAGGCATGCGCAAGTAAGCGGTCCGTATGCGGATCACTGAACTTCGCCTGCACCCGATCGCGGTGGCCGATGGGCCGCTGCGGTCTTCATACGGGCTTCATGCTCCGTATGCCCTCCGTACTATCGTAGAAATCAAAACCACAGACGGCATCACCGGCTTCAGCGAAACCTATGGCGGCGATGGTCAAATCGCCGGCCTGGAAGCCGTGCGCGATCGCGTCGTCGGCATGGACCCGTTCCAGCTCACCCGCCTCCGTCTCGACCTCTCCAAAGAATACGACGACGACGGCAAGCGCAATCAAACCTGGCTCGTCCCCGGCGAAAACCCTCTCGACCTCAACACCCGCACCTTCGCCGCCATCGAAATCGCCTGCCTCGACGCCATCGGCAAAGCCCTCAAACGCCCGCTCTGCGACCTCGTCGGCGGCCGCGCCCGCGACGCCGCTCCCTTCTCCGCCTATCTATTCTATAAGCACGCCGGCGGCGGTGGCATCGGTGACGACGCCCGCGACGACGAATACGGCGAGATCCTCACCCCCGAAGCGGTCGTCCGCAGCTGCAAGCAGATGATCGATCAGTACGGCTTTAAAGAGATCAAGCTCAAAGGCGGCGTCCTCCCTCCGGAAGACGAAATCGCCGCCATCAAAGCCCTGCGCGTTGAATTCGGTCCCAAGTATCCGCTGCGCATCGATCCCAACTGCGCCTGGTCCGTCGACACCTCCGTCATGGTGGGCCGTGAACTGAAAGCCGAGCTTTCCGACGGCGGCTACCTCGAAGATCCCTGCGCCGGCATGGACGGCATGGCCGAAGTCCGCCGCCGCCTGCTCGCCGAAGGCAACGACACGCCGCTGGCATCGAACGTAGCGACAACCTGCTTCGCCCACGTCCCCGAAGCCAAGCGCACCGATGGTGTGCAGATCATCCTCTCCGACCCGCACTACTGGGGCGGCATCCGCAATCAACAGAAGCTCTCCGACCTCTGCGAAGTCCTCGGACTCGGCATGTCCATGCACTCCAACAATCATTTGGGCGTAAGTCTCATGGCCATGGCGCACGCCGCCGCGGTCTGCCCCGCCCTCACCTACGCTTGCGACACGCACTACCCGTGGCAGACCGAAAAGGACGAAGTGGTCCTCGGCGGACGCATCAAGTTCGTCGATGGCGCCGTTGTCATCCCCGATAAGCCCGGCCTCGGCGTGGAACTCGACTACGATCAAATCGCCCGCGGCTGCGAACGCTACGACAAGCTGCCCTACCGCAAACGTGACGACGAAGCCGAAATGCGCAAGCACATCGACCCCAACTGGAAACGAATTCTACCCCGCTGGTAATTGCCACATGACTGACTTAAAGAAAAAACTCACAGGCGTGCTGGGCTTCCCTGTCACGTCGTTTAATGCTGACCTGTCGCTGAATCTCGATGCACAGGAAAAGAACGTCGACGAGATGACGAAGCATCCGTTCTGCGCCATCGTAGCCGCCGGCGGCACAGGCGAAGTCTACTCCATGACGCCGCAGGAAGCTGTGGAAGTGGTCCGCGTCAGCGTCAAAGCCACCGCTGGACGGATGCCGGTAATCGGTGGCGTATCATTCAATCTCCCCATGGCCATCTATATGGCGCAGGAGATGGAAAAGGCCGGCGCCGAAGCGCTGCTCGTCCTGCCGCCCTACTACATCAACGCACCTGAAGAGGGTATGATCCACTACTTCGAACAGATCGGCCGCCACACCGGCCTGCCGCTTTCGTTCTACAGCCGTGATTGGGCCGCCTTCACACCACAGCAAGTGGCCCGCCTCGCTGAGCGCGTCCCCACCCTGCAAATCTGGAAGGATGGCCAGGGCGACGCCCGCAAGTATCAACGCATCATGACCGCTGTTGGCGATCGTCTCGCCTGGCTCGGCGGCATCGGCGACGATTGCGCCCCGGCCTACTTCGGCATCGGCTGCCAGGCCTATACGTCCAGCATCTCAACCATCAATCCGAAGATGTCCCTCGCCATCGCCAAAGCCGGTATGACGAGCGACCGCGCCAGCATGATGGAGATCATGGGCAAGTACGTGAACCCGCTCTACTCCCTGCGCGACCGTGTCCGCGGCTACGAGGTCTCGGCCATGAAATCTTGCATGGATATCCTCGGCATCTACGGCGGCCCCGTCCGTCCCCCGCTGGTCGACTGCAAGCCCAACGACATCGAAGACCTCCGTCAACTGATGGAACTCTACAAAGCCTTTTAGGGTAGGACAGGCTATCCGCCTGTCCTTTAACTAACTTGAAATGCTCGCCCCTAAGCAATACTACCTAATCCGCCACGGCGAAACCGAATTCTCAAAAACCGGCCAGCACAGCGGCCGCTTCGACCTACCCCTGACACCAAAAGGCGAGAGCGAAGCGCAAGCCTTGCGCACCAACCTCAACCCCAGCGACTTCTCCGTAGTCCTCTGCAGCCCGCTCCAACGCGCCCGCAAAACCTGCGAAATCGCCGGCTTCTCATCGGTAGCCCAAATCGAACCTGACCTCCAGGAATGGGACTACGGCGACCACACGTCCTACACCCAGGAACAAATCCGCCAGAAATACCCCGACTGGAACATCTGGCACGGCCCCGTCCCCAACGGCGAATCGATTGACGACATCGCCCAACGCGCCCGCCGCATTCTCGAAAAGTACAAGGAGACCGAAGGCCGAATCGCCATCTTCGCCCACGGCCACTTCCTACGCATCTTTGCCACCCAATACCTGGGCCTTACGCCCCAGGCAGGAATGCAACTGGCCATGGACCCCTGCGCCGTCTCCATCCTCGGCCACGACGCCGGCTACCCCGCCATCCGCCAGTGGAACCGGGTGTACTGACAGGCACAACTGGGACCAATACCACTCTTTTTTCGCGGTTCAGACTTTGAGACTTCGCCGGGAATTGAATTGCCTCCCATTGAGAAAGAGCAGTTGAACGCTGCTGGAAAAGCTATCTCCAACATTTGGCATCGGCTACATGCAACGTGCTCGTCACCTTCCCGGTGACGAGCATTGCGGGCAGTCTCGCGTGGGGCAAACTAGGGACTGCCAGCCATTTTCCGGCAGAAATCGCTGGAAAACCGAGGCAGTCGATGGTTTGCAGAATGGTGTCTTCCTGCAGGATTTACGGGCAACAGCTTTTTCTAGGATTATGTTGTATATTAAGCTCCGGAGGCTTTTCAGTGAATTCAAGATTCAATGGGTTCCCCAATGCAATTCAGTTGACCACGGTCACTCTACTTTGTGCGGCATCGATTGCCCACGCTGGTTCTGTGCTCAGCACAAACTTTGCTGGGCCGTCCCTTTCCGACATCGGCCCACTAAACGGAGGTTTATTTGGGCCGTCCGACATGGGAGGCGCAGCTGGTCCCAACAAAGTGGTCCAGTTCATCAACGGCGGATTCACGGTTTATAATCGCAATGGATCGGTAGCCGCGGCCACCATTGCGGACACAACATTTTGGAGTAATGCTGGCATTTCGTCCACGACACTCAGCGCGGGCGTTTCCGATACGCGCATTATCTATGACCCGGATTCGCAGCGCTGGTTTGCCGCCGAGATCAATGTCTCCACCACAAGCAACAAGATCCTGCTTGCGGTTTCGAAGACGTCCGATCCGACTGCAGGTTTCAAAGCAGTGGAATTCGTGGCCAACGCCGGATCCGGCAATTTCGCTGACCAGCCGACGTTGGGTCTGGACAAGAACGGCGTCTATCTGGGAACCAGCAACTTCAATGCGGCGGGCAACTACACTAGCACTACGTCACTATTTTCAATTCCTAAGGCGGATCTGATTGGGGCAACGCCAAGTTTGGCAAATATGACCCGCTTTGAAGACATGAGCGCGTCCGCGCGAGGATTTGAACCCGATCCGGTAGTTAACCTGGCTGGGACCGGCGGACACGTTTTGGCGATCGATAACGACGTATACGGGAAAGTAGACCGGACTAATATCAATGGTGCGTCGGGAGCAAGCGCTACGTTGTCCGCTACGACGAAAATCACCATCGCAAACGACAGTTCTCCGGCATATGGCAGGCAGCCCGATGGTACTCAACAAATCGACGCCGGCGACGATCGTATCAACAGTAGCGTCTATGAAGCGAATGGATACATTTACGCTACCCACACTGTGGGAGAGGTGAACGGAAATGCGACGAACACTCGCTCGCTGATCGATTGGATGATCCTCGACGCAACCACGGGAGCCGTCAAGGCCGAGGGTCTGCTGACCGATCCGAACTTCGATTTCTACTATGGTGCAGTCGCAGCTAATGCAAATGGCGACTTCGTCATAGCCTATGATCGCTCCGGGAACGCCAGTACGGGAGCGGCGGGCTTTATCAGCGGTTATGCTGTCGTCTGTCATTTTAACGGGACCGCAGTTACCTGCGATTCGCCACTGCTGTTGAGCCAGGGCTCGGCCAACTACCATCTGTTCACCGGTGTAGGCGAGCGGTGGGGTGACTACAATGCAGCGTCGATCGATCCGAACGATCCGAATTCGTTCTGGGTATTTACCGGCGAGGCGCGAAACCCAGTTCCTGGGATAACCACTTCCAATTGGGGGACCCAGATCTCCCAGATCACAGTCACTCCCGAGCCTTCTACATGGGCCTTGTTTGCCGTGGGCTTCGCAGGAGTGGGTTTGGCAAGACGGCGGCGTGGTATCGACTAAGCGTCCCGCAGCTCTATGCCCCGCCCGCGACGCAGCAAGTACAGACGGGCAAGTGGATTTCGGGTTCAATATTCTGATCATCAAGAAGCTGGCCTACTGAAAATTGGAAATCTGCGACCCGTTCAGGGGCTTCAACTTCTTTGTGCCGAGCTTGGTCGCTCACATTCTGATCTCGATCTTCGTACCCCTGGGAATGTTATTGTGCGTTATTCCACGGATAGTGCTTGCTGCGATGTACATGATCACCTTCCTGTTCATTCCTGACAAGAAGATGGATTTCTGGCCGGCTATGGAGCCCAGTGCGGTGATCGTGAAGAAAGACTACATCGGCGTCTCACTGTTTATCGTTGCTCTGGGCCTGTTGCAGGTGTTGGGTGCGCTGGCTTGCATTATTGGCATCTTTGTCACGCTGCCGATTATGTATTTGGCCATCATGCTGGCTTATCGGGATCTGGTCGGATTCGAACCTTCGACTCAGAACCGATGATGTGGTACTGGCGCGCAGGGGGTGGTGCTCGCATTGTTCACCACCCTGGCGCTGTACGATGCACAGCTGGAACCGAAGTTCCAGATCTGCGGCTTTCTTTGGCTGACCGGCCTTCCCTGCCTTTTCTGCGGCATGACCCGTGCGTTGTGTTTCCTATTGAAAGGTCATTTTTCCTTGGCAATTTAATTACATGCGCTGAGTCCGCTGGCGGCGTTGACCATTGTTGCGCTGGGGGTACCGCAGACGCTTCCGGGCTAGTGGTGGAAGGGGCGTTGTGTGGCGTTTTTAATATTTGGGTCCATTCGGATGGTAATGGCGGTATAATCAAGGCGTGGCAAGAGGTTGGGAAAGCAAAGATGTCGAGTCGCAACAAGACTTGGCGGAGGCGAACCGCGCCGCACTAGCGCAACAGAAGATTTCCGAGGAGCAAGTTTTGCATCAAAAAAAGATCGAGAGTCTGGAACTGTCGCGGACGAGAGTTCTTCATGATATCCAGTCGGCTTGTAACCCCAAGTACAAGACGATTTTGTTTGAGGCATTGGCGCACCTGGACGCTGAGTTGGCGAAGCTCCGTTAAAGTCATTGTTGAAACGAGTAAAACGGACCTGCTCCGGCACCACCCGTTTATTCTGAATTCTATGTTTTGTGGCAGCGCCTTCGCGGCCTTTGCGTTTTGGGCCGGACTGTATCAAAGTGTCAACGCACTGTGTCCGAATGGCTCGCTTCGTCCCGTTTGGGGCTGGACGTCAACATCGACAAGAAGAGCCCAAGAATCAACAACAAACCAGCGATTGCGGTTACGATCATTTATAGGTCCCCTGATTATCCGCAGTCCTTTATTGCAATTTTGGAACCAAATTATTGACAGTAACAGAGCACATGGGATTGGGGGCTCTGCGCTAGGTTCTTTTACGAAAAAGTTCATGTTTCAGAGCCGTTAAAGTTGACTTCAAGCGGCAGGTTTGATGTAATAAATAAGTCCGCAACGCACAGCACTCCTGAGTAGCTCAATGGTAGAGCATTCGGCTGTTAACCGAAGGGTTGTAGGTTCGAGTCCTACCTCAGGAGCCAATTAAACCACACATTCTGCACGGTTTACCATTCCAAGCAAGTCCCCTGTCTCGTTACCAGTTGTGGCTGTTTCTCATCTACAGTTACTACAATTTTCATTACACTCCCCCTGCACGGTTCCCGGCCCCGTCCGAAATACCCATCGACTCGTAAAAACTTCCTTGCAGATCATGCGTTTTGTGATCATTCAATGGGGCCTACTTTGTAGCAAAACGGCTGTAATATTTCCATTTTCTATTTTGAATACAATACGATAGCGTCGAACAAGGTTTCAGCATGCGCTGCTGATAAGGGTAGCCTGTGATTGGAAAGGATGTTCGATAACCAATGACTAACATTAATGAAAACCATCGTCACTGCACCGAGCAGGCAGCAGCTGATTTCTTGCGCGTGAAAGTGGCCACAATTCGTTCGTGGCGATTCCATCGTGTCGGGCCGGTTTATGCGAAGTTTTCAAAAGCCGTTCGCTGCCCAGTGGATGAACTGAACAAATTTGCAGCCAAGTCGAGAATTGAACCGGCTGCTGTAATGGGTCACAATCTTCCCGCGCGTAGCGGGCGGTTTTTCTCACATTAATTCCCGCCTCAACCGGCGGCATCATGATCCACCCGGTGGGCCGATTCCGGCACACTTACCTTCCCCAGTAGCGATAGTATGTCGATGTGTGTGCGG